>JAZSJI010000044.1:0-24785 GCA_045534235.1 Candidatus Flemingiibacterium sp.
GTACGATGAGCTCAAGGACACCACCGGTGAGCTTGTAACCACCACCTACGGCACCTCCAAGGAGACCTCGATGTCCTACGGTACTTACAAGATCGAGTCCCTCCAGGAAGAAAAGCAGATCGTATTCGTTCAGAACGAAGAGTGGTACGGCTGGGACCGTGATGCAAACGGCGAGCTTGTAAAGGATGAAGAGGGCAACCTCGTATCCACCACCAACTTTGAGGTAGACGGCGAAAAGAGACGTCAGTACACAACCACCAAGGTAGTTATCGACGTTATGGACGAGGCTACTGCAAAGCAGGCATTCCTTAAGGGTGAACTCTCCGACTGGTCGCCTTCTGCAGACGAGCTCTCCACCTACAGCCTCTCCGATCAGCTTTACAAGGTTGACGAGACATACACCATGTCCTTCTTCTTCAACACTAACCTTGAAGACCTGAAGGAAATGGACGCATCCAAGGGCAACACCAACTCCGTAGTTCTTTCCAACGAGAACTTCCGTAAGGGCTTCTCGCTTGCAATCGACCGCGCTGAGTTCGTTACCGCTACTCAGGCTTACAAGCCTGCATTCTCCCTTATGAACAGCCTCTACTTCTACGACATCTATGATGATGACAAGGAAGACGGCGTTGACGGTCCTAACACTAACTATCGTAACACCGACGAGGCTATGACTGCTATCGTTAACCTCTACGGCGTTAAGTACGGCGAGGGCGAGGCATATGCAACCCTTAAGGAAGCACATGACTCCATCACCGGTTACAACCTCACTGAGGCTAAGAACCTTATGAAGACCGCTTGCGATGAGCTCGTTGCTGCTGGTATCTACACCGCTGGCGATGCTATCACCGTTAAGATCGGTTGGGCTAAGGGTGCTCTTACTTCTGACGATAACAAGCAGCTTGCTCTTATGAACAAGTACATCAATGCAGCAGCAGAGGGCTCGGGCTTCGGCGCAATCACTCTCGAGGCTGTTGGTAACATTGACAACCGTTACGACGCAGTTCCCGGCGGCGAGTACGCTATCGGTTACGGCGCTTGGGGCGGTGCAGCGTTCTACCCCTTCAGAAACTTCCAGGTTTATATGGATCCCGATCAGTACTCCATCAACGAGGCTGCTAACTACGATCCTACCACCGAAACTCTCACCCTCAACATTGACGGCGAAGACGTTACTATGACTTGGCAGGCTTGGTCCGGCTCGATGATCGGTGCCGGCCAGTTTGCGGCTGCTTCCACTGCAACCAAGCTTCAGATCACCTCTAAGCTTGAGGAAGCATTCCTTAAGACCTACTACCGCATCCCGCTTTGCGCTACTACTATCTGCTCGATGCTCTCTTATCAGTGCAGCTACTACACCGAGGACTACAACATTATGTACGGCTTCGGCGGCAGCCGCCTTATGAGCTACAACTACGACGATGCTGAATGGGCAACGTTCGTAGCAGGTCAGATCGCAGAGCTCGGCGAGCTTGACTATCAGTAATTAATATGCCTGTGGCGGTAACGCCGCAAAAGGCTTTTAGCTGAAGGTTATGCAATAAGACAATGGGAGATTTTTCTCCCATTGTCTTAATATATTTCCTTGACGCTTTAATCCGATACCAAGTTAAAAATACATTGTATGCAGAGTTTTGGAAATACTATTTTGCATACAAGGCAAGAGTTTTGGTCGCAAGGACCGACTCCGCGTGGTCGTTCACATACCGTTTGACTGTGTCGCTGATCTGATGTGACCGACCACATGGGGTCGACCCTATGTGTAATATATTATAGTAGCTATGCTGCTTGAATTTGCGCATTCATCCAAGCAGACTATTCGACCGAAAAAGGGGAAATAAATTATGAGTCAATTCAAATACATTCTTAAAAGACTTCTCCTGATGTTCTTTACGCTGTTCGTCATCACGACGATATGCTTTATGCTCATCAGGGCACTTCCGTTTGAACTTCCGCAGGATAAGAATCTGGCGGACGTTATCAAGGCAAGACGTGCTGCACTCGGATATGACGAGCCGCTTCTTATCCAGTTCGGCATCTATTTAAAGAACATATTTACCGAGCTTGACTTCGGCACCTCGTGGTATATCGCTTACAACAAGCCTGCTCTTGGAACGCTCCTTGGCAGACTTCTTCCCACGGTGCTCGTCAACCTCTACTCGCTGCTTTTCTCTATTCCGATAGGCATCGCGTTCGGCGTGCTTGCGGCTATAAAGAAGAACAAGTGGCAGGACCACGTAATAAGCACGGGCGTTATGCTTTTCGTATCTATTCCGAGCTACGTTTACGCGTTCCTCGTTCAGTTTATATTCTACTTCAAGCTCGGCTGGTTCCCACAGGTCGTATACTCCCTCGCAGACGCAGGCGGTTCGTGGTTTACGGGCAAGATGTTCTACAGTATGGTGCTTCCCGTTCTTGCGCTCTCATTCGGTGAGATCGCAGGTCTTTGCCGCTTCACCCGTGCGGAGCTTACTGAAACGCTAACGTCTGACTATATGCTTCTTGCGCGCACCAAGGGTCTTACCCGCGCGCAGGCTACTACCCGTCACGCGCTTAAGAACGCAATGGTGCCGATACTTCCGATGATAATTTCTAGCTTCATCGGTATACTCGGCGGTTCTATGATTATCGAGCAGATATTCTCGATTCCCGGCGTCGGACAGCTCTATATCAAGGCAGTTCAGCTCCTTGACTACGACGTATTTATGGTTGACTCCATATTCTACACCTTTATCGGACTTCTTGCAGGTATCGTGGTCGACATAAGCTACGGCTTTATCGATCCTCGTATCAGAATGGGGGAAAAGTAATATGACAAAAGATAATATGAATATTTCCTCTATTCCGAAGGAAAAGCTTGAGTTCGCAGGACACGGCGAGCGTATCTCGGATAAGAAATTCGACGATAAGCCTATCGGCTATTTTAAGGACGCGTGGCTTCGCTTCAGAAAGAACAAGGCGTCTATCGGCGCGGCTATTATAATTATTGTAATAATTCTTTACGCCGTATTTATGCCTCTGTTCACGCAGTATCCCACTACGTTCCTCGATCCTTACTATGCAAAAAAAGGTCCCCGCAATAACTTCCTCTCGCAGTTCGGTATCGCAGACGGCGGCGTAAACCGCGACTTCAATGAGCGCGGCTACCTTGCGGCTCTTGCAATCGGTGTCGGCGCTGACGGCTACGACGGTGAGACCGTCGCGAGCGCGGATATGACAGAGAAGTATAACCCCATTCTTAAGGTGCACTACGTAAAAGATAACAGTGTTACCAAGAAGACCACGATCAATGCTGATATCGAAACCTATCTTGAGGTAGGCTTCCTCTACAGACCTATCGAGCAGTCGGAGCTTGCAGAGATTCGTGCTTGGGAAGAACAAACGGGAATTCACGTTCTCTATCCTCTCATCGCAAATAACGAATTTTGCCCCGACATCACCAACGCTAACTATTGGTACAAGGCGGACGCTAAACTCAATCCGCTCGACGAGAACGGCGACAAGATAGGCTATTCGGAAAACGTACAGTTCGTTGACAACTATATGCGCGACGCAAACGGCGATCTTGTGTACTATCAGTACACGGGCGGCGGCACGAAGGAAACCGCGCAGTATAAGGTCCGCGTGCTTTACTACAACTACTATCTTTACAAAAACGGCTTTGAGCCGGAGTATATCTTCGGTACGGACAGCCAGGGCTACGACCTTGCGCTCCGTATGGCTATCGGTATAAGACTTTCGCTGCTCGTTGCAGTAGCCGTTTCCATCATCAACTTTATCCTCGGCGCCATCTACGGTGCTATCGAGGGCTACTACGGTGCAACCGTCGATATCGTATTGGAGCGCATTAAGGATATCCTTTCGGGTATTCCGTTTATCGTTGTGGCGACGCTGTTCCAGATACATCTGGCAAAGAAGGTCGGCCCGATACCATCGCTCCTCTTTGCGTACGTTATGACCGGCTGGGTAGGAACCTCGGCACGCGTTCGTACGCAGTTCTACCGCTTTAAGAATCAGGAATACGTTATGGCGGCGCGCACTCTCGGTGCGTCCGACACTCGTATTATCTGGAAGCACATTTTCCCCAACTCGCTCGGTACGATAATCACCTCGTCCGCGCTTGTTATTCCGTCGGTAATATTCAGCGAGTCTATGCTGTCGTTCCTCGGTATAGTAAACCTCGGCGGTTCGACTATGACCTCTCTCGGTACGCTCCTTTCGGATGCGTCCAAGATCTGGGTAAACTACCCGCATCTTATGCTGTTCCCGGCGATAATCATTTCGCTTCTTATGATCTGCTTTAACCTTTTCGGCAACGGACTTCGTGACGCGTTCAATCCGTCACTTCGCGGTGTGGAGGACTAAGACATGAGTGAAAAAATACTTGAAGTCAAAAATTTAAAAATATCCTTCCGCACGCAGGGTGGTACGGTAAAGGCTGTACGCGATATTTCCTTTAACCTCGAGCGCGGTGAAACGCTTGCTATCGTTGGTGAATCCGGCTCGGGTAAGTCTGTAACCTCTAAGGCGATACTCGGTATCCTCGCGGGCAACTCGATAATCGAGGGCGGCGAGATACTCTTTGACGGTAAGGACCTTCTCCGTATTGACGAAGAAGATATGCATAAGATCCGCGGCGACAAGATAGCGATGATCTTCCAGGATCCGCTTTCCTCGCTTAATCCGATCGTAAAGATCGGTAAGCAGATCACCGAGGCTATGCTTCTCAAGAATAAAGCAACTCGCAAGATGTCGAGAAAAGAGTTCAACACTCTCTTGGCTATTCTCAAGACGAATATGCTTGAGGTGCTCGGCAAGGAAAACGAAGCGAAGATAAACGAGTATATCTCGACCTTCGACAAGTTTAACATTGAGGGCATCAAGCTTGAGGAAGAGTACAACATCGCTTACACGACCGCAGAGGAGCTTATCGGTGAAACCGAAGATCTTCTGTTCCACCTTGAGCGTGGACGCAAGTACGATGTTAAGGATGCTATGGCATCGCTTATTAAGCGCTTGCCGAACGTAAAAAATGTTTTTCTTACCGCAGGCAAGGATGAACAGGTTGCTGATACCGTTGCAAAGCTTTCCGAGCTTCGTGCGGCGTACAGCGAAAAGACACAGACAAACGTCGGAGAGATAATTTCCACGCTTTCTGCTCTTAAGGCTTTCCTTGGAGAGCTTATTTCGCAGACGCATCCCGACTTCTTCCGTATCGGCTTCTATAAGCTTAAGAATCCCGAGGCTGATCTTGCGGCAATGCCCGTTGCAGAGCTCAACGAGGTTGCTTTGAAGTGCCTTGACGATAACTTTATGCTCGAGTTCATCGAGATTGAAACTGCGGCTCTTAGGCACTCCGCAGAAAAGACCGTAGCGGCTAAAAAGACTGTTCTTGCCGAGCTTCCTGCAGTACGTGCGTACTTTGAGGGCGAGATCGACAAGAAGGGCGCTGCTGAAATGTCCAAGCGCATTTCTGCACTCGTTGCAGAATGCATCGACAAGCTTGATACGCTTAAGGATTCCACGACCTATACGTTTAAGACGTCGTTCAATAACGCGATCAACAAGTACTTTACCGCGCTTGTAAACAATCCTAAGGAAGAGGCGCGCTTTGCTCGCCAGTCCGCAAGACGTGAGGCGCTTATCGCACGCGGAAAGACCGTTGAATGGAAGGTCGTTCCCAAAAACGTATACGATCTTGACGAGCTTAAGGCGAACATCTTAAAGATGCTTGATAATATCGCGGCGAGATACACCCGTGACGTTGAGGGCGCAGACGGCGTGGATATGGGTGCAAAGGCACTCGCTCTCATTGATTATCTTAAGGAAACCGCGTCCAAGGTCGTTTACCGCCTTACCAAGCGTATGGCGAAGGAAAAGGCAATAAAGCTTATGGATGAAGTTGGTATTCCCGAGTCGCGTATCAGATACAATCAGTATCCGTTCGAGTTTTCGGGCGGTATGCGTCAGCGTATAGTTATCGCTATCGCGCTTTCCGCCAACCCCGATATACTCATCTGCGACGAGCCCACCACCGCGCTTGACGTTACCATTCAGGCGCAGATCCTCGAGCTTATCAACAACTTTAAGCGCGAGCGCAATCTTTCGGTTATCTTTATTACACACGACCTTGGCGTTGTTGCAAACGTCGCAGATAAGATCGGTGTTATGTATGCAGGTAAGATAGTCGAGTACGGTACGGCGGACGATATTTTCTACGATCCCCGTCATCCGTATACGTGGGCACTGCTTTCGAGTATGCCTGACCTTGATACGGACGAAAAGCTCGAGGCTATTCCCGGTACTCCTCCGAATATGATCTATCCTCCTGTCGGCGACGCATTCGCAGACAGAAACAAGTATGCGCTTAAGATCGACTTCGAGATGCAGCCCCCGCAGTTTGAGGTTTCGCCCACTCACTGGGCGGCAACTTGGCTACTCCATCCCGATGCACCGAAGGCAGAGCCTCCGCACATCATTGTTGACAGAATTGCGCGTATGAAAAAGCAGGGAGGTGCTGACAATGGCTGAAAACAATAACGCAAATAAGGGCGAGGTTCTTCTTCGCGTTGAAAACCTCTGTCAGTACTTCAAAATGGGCAGAAGAGAACTGAAGGCTGTCGACAACGTGAGCTTCGACATCAAGCGCGGCGAGGTATTCGGCCTCGTTGGCGAGTCGGGCTGCGGTAAGACCACGACCGGACGCTCCATTATCAAGATATACGACATTACCTCGGGTAACGTATACTTCAAGGGACAGCGTATTGCTGCGGGTACTCGCTCCTATAAGGACGCTATAAAGGCGGCAAAGAAGGAGATGAAGGGTGCAGATGATACTCGCCGTGCAGAGCTTGCCAAGATCATTGCCGACAACAAGGCAGAGATCGTAAAGGCTCGCAAGGATAACAATGCAGCCAAGAAGAGCAAGGCGGCGACCAAGATCCAGATGATATTCCAGGATCCCTCCGCATCGCTTAATCCCCGTATGACCGTTAAGGAGATAATCTCCGAGGGTCTTGTGGTAAACGGTGTCAAGGATAAGGAATATATCGAGCAGAAGGTTTACGAAACACTCGAGCTTGTCGGACTTGTCCGCGAGCACGCAGGACGCTATCAGCACGAGTTCTCGGGCGGTCAGCGTCAGCGTATCGGTATCGCACGCTCGGTTATTATGCAGCCTGATATGATTATCGCAGACGAGCCTATTTCGGCACTTGACGTTTCCATTCAGGCGCAGGTAATTAACCTTCTAAACGAGCTTCGCGAGCAGCTTGGTCTGACGATACTCTTTATCGCGCACGACCTTTCCGTCGTTAAGTATTTCTCTGACAGAATCGGTGTAATGCACTTCGGTAAGCTCGTTGAGCTTGCTGATTCCGACGAGCTGTTTGCTCATCCGCTTCATCCGTATACTAAGTCGCTGTTGTCTGCAATTCCGCAGCCCGACCCGCATTCGGAGAAGAAGCGTAAGCGTATCACCTACAACGCAGCGAAGGAGCATGATTACTCGGTAGATCTTCCGTCGCTTCGCGAGGTAAGCCCCGGTCACTTCGTTTACTGCAACGATGCAGAAGAAGCGAAGATTCGCGAAGAACTCGCAAAATAAGAGCCTTACAAACGGCACAATATTGACAAAAATCCCGTGGTGCCGAGCATCACGGGATTTTGATTTAGCTTGAGAAGGACTATATTGTATGGATAATAAAATTAAAACACGTCTTTTGAAGTACGGCATAACCGTGGCTGTTGCGGCAGGCATTGCGGCGCTGATTATGTATTCAAACGGGCTGTTCGAAGCGTCGGATACACTCACGCGCTATAAGCTGCTTGCTGACGCGTTCACCATTCCCGGTGTGATACTGTTATGTATCGGCGCGCTCGTTTGGGTGAGCACGGACGGTATGTTCGACGGCTTCACTTACGCCGCGAAGCGTCTTAGCTCGCTTATACCATTCTACGGCAAAAACTACAAGCACGAGCGCTACTACGACTACGTTATGCGTAAGCGTGGCAAGCGTATCAGCGGATACGGCTTTATCCCGATCGTCGGCGCAGTGTTTGTGGCGATTGCGGTGGTATTTATCGTACTCTATTACGTGAATAAGTAAGTACGAAAATGAAAAAGAAGATAATAACCCTTCAGTTTCAGCACGAAACTAATACCTTTTCCTCAAAGCGTGCTGACGAACAAGCCTTCAAAAATCTTTGCTATGCTTTTGGTGAGGAGGCTTTTGAGAGCCAACGGGGTACTGATACCGAGCTTGCATCGTTTGTAAACGTGCTTGGCGGACGTGATGATATAGAGCTTATCCCGACAGTTGCCGCGACTGCGAATCCTTGCGGATTTGTTAAACGCGAGGTTTATGACCGCGTAAGGGACGCAGTGTGCGATGCTATCGCCGAAAACGCGCCGATCGACGGCGTGCTTTTTGAACTTCACGGCGCGATGGTTGCCGAGGGACACGAGGACGGCGAGGGCGATTTGCTTGAAGCTGTCCGTCGTATCGTCGGTAAGGACGTGCCGATCATTTCGTCGCTTGACCTCCACGCGAACGTGACCGCAAAAATGGCGAAAAATGCCGATGCGCTTATCCCGTACGAGATGTATCCGCATATAGACCGATACCAGACGGGCGAGTTTGCGGCAAAGCTTATGCATAAAACGCTTTGCGGCGAGGTAAAGCCCGTGATGGCGTACCGCAGCATACCGTATCTTCTCCCGATGTTCCCGACAGAGCGCCCTGAAATTGCGCCGCTTTATAAGCTTGCAAAAGACCTTGAGTCGCGCGATTGCGTTATAAGCGTGCGTTTTGCACACGGATTTTTTCCTGCGGACATCGAAGAAATGGGTATGAGCGTGACGGTCGTGACCGACGGCGATGTAGCACTTGCAAACGAGCTTGCAGACCAAATGGCGGAAGCTATCGAAGCGGCTATTCCGAATTTAAAGCGCGAATTTTTGACGCTTGACGAGGTGCTTGACAAAGCAGAGTCAAACGGTGACGGTTCTATCGTTATAGCCGATGCATCCGATAATCCGGGCGGCGGCGCAATTGGCGATACAACGCATATTCTGCGCCGTATACTCGAGCGAGGCATAACAGGTGCGGCTATCGCAACGATACTCGATCCCGAAAGCGTGGAAAAGTGTGCGCAGGCAGGCGTTGGCGCTACTGTCGATCTTATGCTTGGCGGCAAGAGCGATCCTACCTACTCGGGCGGACCCGTTAAGGTGAGCGCGAAGGTTAAGACTATTTCCGACGGCAAATACGTTTTTAAGGGCAAAATGTCGCACGGCGAGGTTGCAAATCACGGCAAAACCGCTGTGGTTGAAGTTGCAGGGAATATAGTGTTTATCACTACGCTTCCAAGACAGCCGTACGATCTTGAGATTTTCCGCTCACACGGCATCGCGCCCGAGGCGCAAAGAATACTTGTCACTAAATCCGCAGTTCATTATAGAACATCGTACGGTGAGGTTGCGCGTGAGATGCACGCGGTATGCTTGCCCGGACTTGCAGTTCCCGTACCGACGGGATACAAGTTTAAAAATTGGAAGAACAAATAAACAAAAGAAAACCACCCGCTATGCGGGTGGTTTTGCCGTTTATTTAAGGCTTTTTGGTGCTGACTGTTACCGATGCAGGCTCGATTCCGTATGCGCTGACGGTAATGATCATATCTCCGGGCTCGAATTTTACGTCGTTCCACATAAGTCGGTGACGCTCAAGATGATATGCACCTCCAAAAGTTAGACACTTTTGGAGGTGCATATCAGTTTACGGTACGGCGCAAATATGTAAAAAATTATTCCTTAACGATCTCTGCGTCGGGAGCATTCTTTCTTACGCTCTCGATACCGTTCTCGCAGCCGTCCTTGGAGGTGTAACCCTCGGAGGTTGCAATAATCTCGCCGTTGCGAGCGGTAAGGCGGAAGCGATACTCGCCTGCCTTGTCGGTGTACATTTCGAACTTGGGGTTGGTAACAGCAACGACCTCAGCCGCGGTCTGATCCTCAACCTTTGCGATAGGAGCGTTCTTCTTAACGCTCTCAATGCCGTTCATGCAAGCAGCCTCAGAGCTGTAAACCTCGCTCGTTGCGATAACCTGACCGTTACCTGCACAGAGATTGAACTTAACGCCGGTGTTTGTTTCTTTTACCTTAAACTTTCCCATGATTATCCTCCATTAGTGTCGCGTGCGACATATTTTTATACAATTTTATTATACGGTAAAATTGTTATTTTGTCAATATATTTTATAAAATTTGTCGAAAATCAACGCACTTTTACTAAAATTCAAGCTTTTGCGAGCGGTCGAAAAGTGCGGAAAGCGCGTCCTTTACCGAAACGCCGCGGTAGAGTATGTCGTACACCGATGAGCAGATCGGAAGCTCAACGCCGTGCTCCTCTGCCATTTTTATAAGTGCGGGAACGGTGTAGTAGCCCTCGGCAAGCTTTCCGAAATCCTCGCCGCGAACATAGCATTCACCGAACGCGCGGTTGTGGCTGTATTCGGAAAATACAGTAGCCTGATAGTCGCCGAGGTGACAAAGTCCGTACGCAGACAGCTCGTTTCCGCCGCACGCCTTGATAAGACGTGCTATCTCACGTGCGCCGCGCGACATAAGTGCACCCTTGAGCGAGGTCATACCAAGCCCGTCGAGCATCCCCGCAGACACTCCGATGACGTTTTTTGCCGCCGCACCTATTTCGTTTCCTATAAGGTCAGTGCCGTAGTAGAAACGGATAATGCCGCCTGAAAAAGCGTCGATGAGCATCTTTTTCGTATCCTCGTCTGTGCTGTCAATGACCATACAGTTCTGTATGCCGTGGAAAAACTCCTCAACGTGGCCCGGACCGAGCCATACGGCGACCTTGTTTGTTTTGTCAAGCTCCTCCGAAACGACCTCGGAAAGTCGCTTGCAGGTAGTATTTTCGATGCCCTTCATACATAAAACGACCGTCTTTTCGCGCATATCAAGTGCAGCGAGCTCGCGGCAAAGGGCTCGAAGTCCCTGGGAGTTTATCGAAATAACTATAGTATCAGACGAAAGTACACTCTCAAGCTCGGTTGTGAGCGCAAGTGTTTCGGGGAAGGTCATATATTCGTTTTTACGCTCACTTATAATGCGCTGCATATTCTCGGAGCTTTTTCGCCCGTATAGTGCGACGTCGTGACCGAGGCGGTCGAGGTACCACGCGATGCAGCTTCCCCAACGTCCGCAGCCGATAACGGTTATTTTCATTTTTTTGCTTCCTTCAGTAGTATTTGCGGCTGTCCACATAAGCATATTATACTATATTCTCAAGGCTTTGTCAATCGTTTGAGTACTCTTATTATTGGCGGTGTAAAAAATGCACGAATTTTCTTCGAAGGCACGTTTTTGCTTGACACACGGGCGAATTTATGGTATCATAAACTCGGTATAAAGTTTAAGGAGGTGCTTGCTGTGAAAATAGCGCTAATTGCTCACGACAAGAAAAAGGACGACATAATCGAGCTTGCCAAAAAGTACAAGGACGTGCTCGCCGAGTATGAGCTCTACGCCACGGGTACAACGGGAACGCTTATTATGGGTGAAACGGGACTTTCCATACACAGAATGAAGAGTGGCCCTCTCGGCGGTGACCAGCAGATAGGTGCGATGCTTGCAAACGGCGAGCTTGACCTTATCATTTTCCTTCGCGATCCGCTTACCGCGCAGCCGCACGAGCCTGACGTTTCTGCGCTCCTGCGTCTCGGTGACGTTCAGAAGATACCGCTTGCGACAAACGTCGGAAGCGCAACGATAATGCTTGAGGCACTTAAGAGCAAGACGTTTTTTGAAGTGCTCGGCAAGTGATTTTAAAACGTAAACAAAAGCAGACACACGTCTGTACAAAATATATTTCGAGGAGTATTCTATTATGCAGAGATACGTAACACCTAACGACGCGGGCATTATGGCCGCAACCGACAGCCAGTCCATTCAGAATGCTGTGGACTGTGCCGCAAAGACCGGTGTATGCCGTGTGCTCATTCCGAGAGTCAATGACAGAACCGGAAAGGCACAGTGGGATATCGACAAGGCAATCGTTCTTCCGTCTGATATTGAAGTAGTGCTTGACAACTGCTATCTGCGTCAGGCTGACGGATGCATGGACAACGTGTTCAGAAGCTTTGTTAAGGAAGAAGACGGTTCCACGGAGGAAAAGCACGATATTCGCATCGTCGGACGCGGAAACGCTACCATCGACGGTGCCGTACATAACGGTCTTACCGAGCATACCTCTCTTAAGGACGGCAGACCGCACATTACAAAGAACAATATGATTTTGTTCTTTAACGTAAGAGATTTTCTTATCGAGGGTATCTCGCTTATCAATCAGCGTTGGTGGGCAATCGACCTTATTTCCTGCTCGTACGGCAGACTCTCAAATCTTCACATTCATAACGAGTGTGATGAGCCCAATTGCGACGGTATCGACCTTCGCGAGGGATGCCACGATATAATCATCGAAAACATCACCGGTCAGGCAGGCGACGACCTTATCGCACTCAGCGCTATAGGTACAGGATATGCTAATGAAAAAGGCGAAAGAGTACGCTTTGATGTTCCCGGCAAATGTCAGGATCTTCACGATATCACGATAAAGAACATCATCGGAACGTCCGTAAACTGTGCTGTTATCGCTATCCGCTACAGCGAGGGCCGCAAGCTTTATAACGTGACTATCGACAACGTACACGACGTTGACAACGGCGCGCTCGAGGCAGGCAAGTTCTACCCCGAATATCCGAAGCACAAGATCAATATGGATATCCGTCAGAAGCTTAACGGCAACGCGCCCTACGTGCTTCTTCGTATCGGTCAGGACGGCTTCTCAAGACTCAAGGGCAACTGCAATGTTGACGATGTATACGGCATTTCCGCGACCAACCTCTACTCGCGCGGCGGTACGGCTATCATGCTCAACATCGCGATGAAGAACTCTTACTTTGGCAATATCTTCGCTGAGAATGACGTTGACTACGTTGTTACCACCAAGTCGGGACGTGTATATCAGAATTACGGCGCTGATCTTAAGAACGTCGTGTTCGAGAACATCTTCTACGATAACAAGGATAACAAGGACGGCACCGCATTCGACTTTGATATTAACGATGCGGACAACAATGTTGAAAGAACTCTCGAAAACGTTGTCATCAACCGTGCGTTCCTCGGTAACTGCCCGAGAATTTTCAATATGCAGGAAAAGGGTAACGTAATCTTTAAGGAGCTTTATGGCACTAACGTGACCGAAAGCTACGGCGAGATCAAGAAGTAATAAATTAAGAAAATCCACCGTGAAATAAAACTCACGGTGGATTTTTTTGTTTTAAAGTATCGTAAATTTGGTTGACAGCACGTTGCAGTCGGCATCTCTTAATGCTACCTCGTAGTCACTCGGATCGCCGAGCATCTCCGGTGTTACGCCGAGGAAATATTCGCCATCCATACCCTCGATGGTAACGGTGGTGCCCTCAACGGTTATTATAGCGTGAACGGGATTACTCCACGCGATAGTGTTAGAGAGCAGCTTGATCTCTTCGCACATCTCACATGGGTACTTATCGTGTGCCTTCTCGACCCAGAAGATCGAGGAGGAGTTGATGTCAAAGTGGCAGACGTTATCGATGAATGTGGTCGTGTTGCAGTGGTGGTGACCGGTTATTATCATAAGCACGCTGTGAGGACGCTTTTCGTTAGCCTCTTTAAAGATTTTAAGGCAGTCGGCGCTATTCTGCACGCCGTCCTCGCGGTAGAAGCTTGCGTGACCTATAATTATGCAGGGATAGGGTGAAGCATCAATGGTGTCGCGAATCCATTCGAGCTGCTCAGGTGGTATCCAGGTGCGGGCAGAGTTCATCTTTTTGTAATTGCCCATATCGTAATGTATATATTCGCCGTCAACGTTGCAGTAATTGGGATCGAAAATAATCATTCTGTATCCCTTGCAGTCGAAGTAGTAGTAATTGTGCGGCATTTTGAAAAGCTTCAGAGAATCCTCAAAGGCGCGCTTGTCGTTATCGTGGTTGCCGAGTGCGCTGTATGTCGGAATATGGAATTGGGTGTATTTCTTTACGAAATCATTATGCTCGTCGTTGCCGTGGCAGAAGTCGCCTGCCTGAATTATAAAGTCAACGTTTTCCTTTTCGGCGCGGTTTAATATAATATCAAGCTCCTTTTCGCTGCCAAAGGGGAAAACTCCGGGATGATGATGAAAGTCGGAAAAAATAGAAAATTTCATAGTGAAACCTCCTTGAGTCTATAAATACAGTTTTATTATAGTCGGTTTTCCTGCGCTTGTCAATGCAAAATTCTTCGATAAAGGTTCAAAAAATACTATGGAGAAACTGCATCTCTTTGCCGTGTGCATTTTTTGCGAAAATGTGCCGTGTGCACTTGAACTTTTTTGCCCGTTGTGGTATAATAATTCCAAATGATGCTTGTTTTGAGGTGGAAATATGTCAGACATATCAAAGCTTGATAAAAACTTTCAGGTTGATACGAACGTACAACGTGATAATATGAAATTCTACAACGTCGACGAATCGCCGTTTAAGGTTTACGGCGTTTACAGGGACGGCGACAAATATGTTCGTATGCCCGAAAGCGTGGCGCGCGAGGTAAACCCTACCGTTGCTATACTTTACGCCAAGACCGCGGGCGGCAGAGTGCGCTTTAAGACGAACAGCGCGTACGTTGCCATTCACGCTGTAATAGACCGTCCCGATAAGATGCCGCATATGGCGTTTTCCGGCTCTATCGGATTTGACCTCTACGTTGGCGACGACTACTATAAGACGTTTATGCCGCGCACGGATACCGTGGGACAGTGGAGCAGTATCGTCGAACTTGATACGCGAGAAATGCGCGAGATAACGGTAAATTTCCCGCTTTACTGCTACGTTTGCGAGCTTTATATCGGACTTGAGGCAGATGCCGACGTATCCGAGGGCAAGCCCTACGCTAACGAAAAGCCGCTCGTTTACTACGGCTCGTCGATAACTCAGGGCGCGTGCGCGTCAAGACCGGGCACGTGCTACCAAAATATTATTTCGCGCAGATTTAACTACGACTATATCAACCTCGGCTTTTCGGGAAGCGCAAGGGCGGAGGACGTTATGGTTGATTACTTAAAGAGCCTTGATATGTCAATATTCGTGTGCGACTACGACCACAACGCGCCTGATCCCGAGTACCTTGAGGCTACGCACGAGAAAATGTTTAAGGCGATACGCGCGGCGCATCCCTCGCTTCCCGTGATATTTATGTCAAGACCGCGATATAAGCTTATCGACAGCGACAAACGCCGTCTTGAAATTATAAGGAAAACCTACGAAAACGCGCTCGCGGCAGGCGACACGAACGTATATCTGATAGATAACACGCAGCTTACCGCGCTTTGCGGCGGTGAGGGACTCGTTGACGGGACGCACCCGACGGATTTCGGCTTTGCGTCTATGGCAAAGGCAGTCGGCGACGTTATAGAAAATATAGAAATAGAGAAAAACTGATTTATGGAAAAGATAATCACTTACGAAAATTTGCGTAATTTCGCGTACGTAAACGATAAAATTTGTAAAAAGCCTATTCGCGGAATCGTCGTGTACTTTTTCGGACTTGGGCATATGACCGTGTTTAACGAGGATCACGACGAGGCGCAGTATTTTGGCGAGCGAGGTATACTTTACGTCGTTCCGTACAAAAATCCGTGGGCGTGGATGAACAGACAGGCCGTTGAGTTCACCGATGAAATAATCGACGTTCTTATGAAACAGTATGCTCTGCCCGAGGACATTCCGATAGTTTCGAGCGGAAGAAGTATGGGCGGACAGTGCGCGCTCGTTTATACGGCGTACGCGAAGCGCACGCCCGTCGCGGCTGTTGCGGACTGTCCCGTGTGCGACACGGTGTTCCACTTTGGCGAGCGAAGCGATGTCCCGAGAACGCTTTACAGCGCCGTATGGGGCGAGGAGGGAACGCTCAACGAGGCGCTCGCGCGTATATCGCCGATCCATATAATCGACAAAATGCCGCGTGTGAAGTATCGCATCATTCACTGTGACAAAGATGAGTCGGTCAACATTGACGCTCATTCCAAGCGCTTTGCCGCGGCACTCCGAGAGCGCGGATACGATGTGACGCTCGATATCGTAGAGGGTAGAGGACATTGCAGTCTTTCGCTTGACGCGAAGATAAAATTCGCAAAATATATAACGGAGAGCATCGAAAATTGACCGATTAAAAGGTGTGATGTAATTTGACGGGTAACGTCTATACAAAAGCATATACCGCGCCGCCGTTTGACAGGCGGGAGATACTTCGCTATCTCGGCGCGCGCGACGATGCGCCCGAGGTGTTATCGCTCGTTGACGAGTGCATCGCCGAGGCTGAAGGTGCGCTTTTATACAAGGTGTGCTATATCGAAGCGGATATAATCCGCGACGGGGATACACTTTGCATCGGTAATATTAAAACGGACTCGACGGCGCTCGAAAAGAATTTAGTCGGCTGTGAGCGTGCGGTAGTGCTTGCGGCGACCGTCGGCGTTTCGCTTGACAGGCTTATCGCGAGATATTCGGCGGTGTCGCCGACCAAGGCGGTCGTGCTTGACGCTGTCGGCTCGGAGCGCATTGAGGCGCTTTGCGACGCGTTTTGCGAGGATATTACACTCAAGCTTGGCGCGATGAAGCCGCGCTTCAGTCCGGGATACGGCGATTTGCCGATAGAGGCACAGCGTGAGATATTCACGCTTCTCGACTGTCCGCGAAGGATAGGGCTTACACTTAATGAAAGTATGCTTATGTCGCCGTCAAAATCGGTCACGGCGATAATCGGTATAAAATAGGAGTTAACGATGAAAATTTTAGAATACATCAAGGATAATATACTCTACCTCGACGGCGGTATGGGTACGCTTTTGCAGGCGAGAGGGCTTATGCCCGGTGAGTTACCCGAAAGGTGGAACATCACGCACCCCGATATTATAAGCGATATTCACCGCGACTACTTTGACGCGGGAAGCCACGTGGTCAACACAAACACGTTCGGTGCGAATATACTCAAATTTTCCGCGTGGGAGCTTGACACTATCATAAAGACGGCTATCGAAAACGCGCGTATCGCCGCTAAAACAAGCCGCGGTACGCAGGAAAAGTGGGTAGCACTTGACATCGGTCCGACGGGACGTATGCTATCTCCCCTCGGCGACCTTGACTTTGAGGACGCAGTTGCAGTCTTTGCCGAAACGGTAAAGCTCGGTGTAAAATACGGTGCTGACCTCATCGTCATCGAAACGATGAATGATAGCTACGAAACAAAGGCGGCACTTCTCGCAGCAAAGGAGAACAGTGACCTTCCCGTATTCGTGTCGAACGCGTACGGCGAGGACGGCAAGCTTATGACGGGTGCATCGCCTGCGGCTATGGTCGCTATGCTTGAGGGTATGGGAGCAGACGCCATCGGCGTCAACTGCTCGCTCGGCCCGAAGGCACTTGCTCCTATTGTCGAGGAATACTTAAAATACGCTTCCGTTCCGGTTTTATTAAAGCCTAATGCAGGGTTGCCGAGAGCTATCGACGGCAAGACCGTTTTTGACGTGCTTCCGGGCGAGTTTGCAAATGACGTTACCGCACTTATAAAGAAGGGTGTCCGTATTGTCGGCGGCTGCTGCGGCACAACGCCTGCGTACATTGCGGCAACGGTTATGGAAAGCGGCGATATTACTCCCGAGCCGATAGAAAAGAAGGATTACACCGTCGTGTCATCGTACACGCACGCGGTTATATTCGAGGATGAGCCGATACTCATCGGCGAGCGCATCAACCCGACGGGTAAAAAGCGTTTCAAGGAAGCCCTAAAGGCAAATGATATCGACTATATCCGTAAAGAGGGAATAGCACAGCAGGAAAAGGGTGTGCATATCCTCGACGTCAACGTGGGACTTCCCGAAATTGACGAGGTTTCGATGCTGAAAACTGCCGTGTGTGAGCTTCAGGCGATAATCGACCTGCCACTTCAGATAGACACGACCAACGTGGAAGCGATGGAGGGTGCGCTTCGCTG
This sequence comes from Candidatus Flemingiibacterium sp., assembly GCA_045534235.1. Classification (GTDB taxonomy): domain Bacteria; phylum Bacillota; class Clostridia; order Oscillospirales; family CAG-272; genus Flemingiibacterium. The sequence continues at coordinate 18,095 of JAZSJI010000044.1, forward strand.
CTATAACGGTAAGGCGATGATAAACTCTGTAAACGGCAAGCGTGAAAGTATGGAAGCGGTATTCCCGCTTGCGAAAAAGTACGGTGGTCTTATCGTTGCGCTGACGCTTGACGAGAGTGGCATACCCGACACCGCCGAGGGCAGACTTGAGATTGCGAAGAATATTCTCGTCGAGGCAGAGAAGTACGGCATTGACAAGAAGGACATAATTTTTGATCCGCTTGCACTTACCGTGAGCGCGGACAAAAACGCAGCGAGGGAAACCGCACGTGCTGTCGGACTTATCAAAAACGAGCTTAAGGCGCACACGATACTTGGTGTATCGAACGTATCGTTCGGATTGCCTGCTCGCGATATGATAAATGGCACGTTTTTTGCGATGACGCTTTCGATGGGACTTTCCGCGGCTATTATGAACCCGTATTCAACGGAGATGATGAAAACGTATTACACGTACCGCGCGTTGTCCAGCTTTGACGACAACTGTGCGGATTATATCGCGTTTTCCGACACGGTAGCGGAGAGTACCGCTGTGGCAACGCCCATTACCACAGCGAAAGAGGAGTACGCAAGCGAGCTTCAGAGAGCGATTATCAAGGGCCTCAAGGATCAGGCGGCACAGCTTACCGCCGAGCTTATAAAGACGGCGGAGCCGCTGGCTGTCGTGCAGGAGCAGGTAATTCCCGCACTCAACACGGTCGGCGTAGGCTTTGAAAACAAGACGGTTTATCTGCCGCAGCTTTTGATGAGCGCAGAGGCGGCGAAATCCGCATTTGAGGTTATCAAGGCGAATATGTCGACGAGTGCGGCGAGCGACAAATGTGCGTTTGTTATCGCGACAGTAAAGGGCGATATACACGATATTGGCAAGAATATTGTCAAGCTGCTTCTCGAGAATTACGGCTTCGCCGTAACCGATCTCGGACGCGACGTTTCGCCCGAAGTAATCGTAGATGCGGCAGTAAAGCTTCACGCACCGATTGTAGGACTCAGCGCGCTTATGACTACTACCGTTCCCGCGATGGAGGAAACGATCAAGTCGCTTCGCGTGAGCGCACCGTGGTGCAAGGTGATTGTCGGCGGTGCGGTACTCAATCAGGAGTACGCAGATCTGATTGGGGCTGATAAGTACGCCAAGGACGCTATGGAAGCGGTCAGATACGCAGAAGAAATAAACGCAGAAATCAAATAAAAGAACGCCCGAGTAGAAAACCTACTCGGGTGTTTTTCGTTGTGAGGAAATTTAAAATTCATTATCTCCAAAGGCGAAATCGGAGATGAGTGAGGGGCGATAGCCGTGCTCCTCACACCACTCGACGCCTGCGAAAAGGCGCTCCTTGTAATCGGGGAGATACGCGGCATAATCGGGGTAAAAATACTGCTCGTGAATGAGAAGGTACATAAACGCGCGGTCAGGGCGGGTGAGATAGCCGTCAAGATACTCCTTAACCTTGTCCGCCGTATACTTGTTTAGGATAATATCGTCCTTCACGAAAATGATATTTTCCTTGGTGTCTACCCAAAAGTCACGCGTCTGCGCGTGGCGTGTCTGTTCTGCATTAAGATAGTAGGACACCGCGGGATCACCGTTTTTGTCGATAAGGAAATATGCGTCAAGCACCGTGTATCCGAGGTCGCGGAAGGCACGCGTACCCGGAAGGGCAGAGTCCGCCCAATGCTGTGAGGTCACGCGGTCCATAACCTCGGGTCCAGCAAAGCGAATAATCTCATCGGCAACTCTCTTGCCTTCTTCCATTACCGCCTCATAGCTTGCGTTCTTGTATGGGTTGTTGGGAAGATCGGCGGTTGCGTGGAAGGAGAGACGAAGCCAATGCGAGTTCTCTATAAATTCCTGCTTATAGGTATCGGGGAACATCGAAAGGTTGAAGCTCTTATCTACAGTTTCGTAGTAGATATGCATATGGGTGTGCGTGCCGTACTTGTCGTGAAGCTCGCGGTAGAGTGCAAAGAAGGGATCCTCAAAGATGGATTTGTATTCATCTCTGTGGTTGTAGATGTTTTGGAGGCTCATAATCACGTCGTCAACACCTATGCGATAGGTTTTGTATCCACCCTTAAACCAAAAGAGCGTGATTTTTTGCTCTTCTGCCGTTTCTTGGCAGGTGGCGCAAACTTCGGTGCGATACGCGTTTATCGGAAGCTGTACAGAGTAAACTCCGGGCTCGGTTTCGGTGGCGGTAATGCCGTTTACCATAACGGTGGAATTCTCCTTTGCAGATAAGGTGAGGGGAACGGTGAGCACGCCGTTTTCGAGAACGCCGTCGAGTTCTTCAAAGACAACGTCGCCGTCTATCGGCGAGAGAAAATTCAGAGATTTTTCAGACATATTGCTTTTTCCTCCATAATGAAAATTTGCGGTAATCTTCACAGACATTATAATCCATTTGCACTTGTTTGTCAATAAGCTTTGAGAGCGTTTTTACAATTATTTTTACAAACCCATTGACAAATCGAAAAAAAGGTGATAGAATATAACAAAGTAAACCGTTGAAGCGGAGATAAAGTCAAAAAAGGACGTCACAGAGAGCCTGCGTTGGTGGAAGTCAGGCACGACACCGTTTGGCAAATGGACCGCGGAGGGAGCGAACCAAAGGCTTTTGCCGAGTATTTCGCTACGTGATGCACGCGTCAGAGGCAAAGGGTATGTAGGTACCCGAAAAGAGTGCGCTGATGGCGCAAATCAAGGTGGCACCGCGGATAGAGTATATGCTCGTTCGTCCTTGACAGAGTTTTGTTTCTGTCGAGGAATTTTTTGTTTTTGGAGGACGGGAAAATGGCACTTTTAACGAAGCGATGGCGACTTTTGAATACACGCTGATACACTACACAAAATATAGAATTGAGAGGATACAGAGATGAAGCTTAATAATGTTGATTTTGATACATATTTTAACAACTACCCCGACAAGGACGGCTACTTCGGCAAGTACGGCGGCATATACATCGAGGACAAATTGAAGGATGCTATGGCGGAGATAACGCAGGCGTACTATTCCATCTGTCAGTCGAGAAAGTTTATCGCCGAGCTTCGCAGAATAAGAAAGGAATTTCAGGGCAGACCTACACCCGTTTCGCACCTTGAGCGTCTTTCGGACGCGCTCGGAGGCAGGGTGCAGCTTTATGCAAAGCGTGAGGATTTAAACCACTCCGGTGCGCATAAGCTTAATCACTGTATGGGTGAGGCGCTTCTTGCAAAGTATATGGGTAAGAAGAAGGTCATCGCTGAAACGGGCGCAGGTCAGCACGGCGTTGCGCTTGCTACCGCGGCGGCATACTTCGGCCTTGAGTGCGACATTTATATGGGATCTGTCGATATAAAGAAGCAGGCACCAAACGTAGCGCGTATGAAGATACTCGGCGCGAACGTAATCGAGCTAACGCACGGTCTTAAGACGCTCAAAGAGGCGGTTGACGCTGCGTTTGACGCGTACAGCAAGGAATATAAGGACTCTATCTACTGCATCGGCTCGGTGCTTGGACCGCATCCGTTCCCGATGATGGTGCGCGACTTCCAGAGTGTTGTCGGCATCGAGGCAAGAGAGCAGTTTATTGATATGACGGGACACCTCCCGAGCGCGATTGTAGCGTGTGTGGGAGGCGGTTCCAATGCGGCAGGACTTTTCGCGGGCTTCCTCAACGATCCCGTTGACATTTACGGCATTGAGCCGCTTGGCAGAGGACCGAAGCTCGGCGATCACGCGGCAAGCCTTAAGTACGGCACAGAGGGCGTTATGCACGGCTTTAACAGCATTATGCTCAAGGACGAGAACGGCGATCCCGCACCCGTTTACTCGGTAGCGAGCGGTCTTGACTATCCGTCCTCCGGTCCCGAGCACGCATTCCTTCAGGAAATCGGCAGAGTTAAGTACGACGTTATCGACGACGAGGAAACCATCGACGCGTTCTTTAAGCTTGCACGTCTTGAGGGCATCATCCCCGCGATCGAAAGCTCGCACGCAGTTGCGTACGGTATGAAGCTTGCAAAGACGATGGAGCACGGCTCGGTGCTCATCAACCTCTCCGGCAGAGGCGACAAGGATATGGACTATATCCTCGAAAACTACGGCATCAGATAAAATAAAAATACGGCGTGACCGAAACGGTCACGCCGCATTTTTTCTAATACGTTGCTAATTCTATTATAATGTCGCCCGTGTCGGTCGTTATCTCACAAAATCCGCCGCTCGTTTTGGGTACCTTTACCTTGCCCGTGTCGGTAGAGGCGTAGAACGTTTTGGGCGAGTGGAGAGTTCCGCGAACGTCACCCGTGTCCGTTTTGACGGATATTGAAGCGGCATCGGCATTTTCAAACGTAACGTCGCCCGTGCTTCGCCTGATTTGCATATTTTCCTCGACGTATACGTTGGTCAAAAGGATCTTACCTGTATCGCCCGTTGAGGTGAGATTTTGGCAAGTGACGTTGGTCAGGCTTGTTTTGCCGGTGGTGACCTTCAGGTTAGCGTAGCCCGAGCAAGTTACGGACGAAGCCGTTATTTTTCCCGTCGTAACGGAAAGGTCAAGTGAGCCGGCAGATATATTTTCAACCTTTATGTCGCCCGTGCTCGTTTTTATTATGATATCCTCTGTGGCAGAGGCGCGGCTTTCAACGTTGCCCGTGCTCGTGCGAACGTTGATGCTCTCAAAGCTGAAGCTCTCGGGGATTACGATATCACCCGTGCTTTCTTCTACTGTGAGCTTTTCATATTCGCTCCTTGGAAGATAGACAGTTATCGTTGACTTTACAAACGATATGCCGACGTATTCATACCATTTTCTCGTATCGGTGAGCGTGATTTTGAGAGTGCCATCTTCTACCGCAACCGAGTGTCTGGTATTTTCCTGCTCTTTGCAAACGACAAGGCCGCCTGCGCCCTCTGCCGGCAAAAAAGTAATGTCGGCGGTATCGGTGAGTATCGAGATATCTGCGAAGCTTTCGGTTATTGTGTGTTCGTTTGTTTGATATTTTACTGTTGCAAGTTTACTGAAATCCCATTTAAGAGCCATCATAGCACCTCCGAAAATTATACAGCCCACTAAGATAAGAAGGGCTGCTGTGATAAACTGGAGCTTTGTTTTTTTGCTCATTGTGCCGCCTCCTTTTTGCCCGAACGATTTTTTATACTGACTATCATCCATTTAGGGAGCAATGCTGCAGCTTTTGTTGCCCATTTGCACACGTAAAAGAGAAGGATAGACAATCCGGCGCAAACGGTGCCTGCACCGAGTATAGCAATGCCCGAAACGGTATTACCGCCAAGTATGTGCCCCACAGCGCAGACGATAGCTCCGAATGTACCGCCAACAAGCGAGCCGAACGTCGCCCAAAGTGAAATTATCACAGCCCAAAGTGAAACGTAAAGACAGAGAATTACGGCAAATGCCGCGATGAGCAGTGAAACCCATACAGGCGAGCCTAAAACAAGCAGCACTATCGTGAATGCGGACATTTTGCGAGTGCGCTTTTGCACCTTCCTCGCTCCCTTGGGCGCTATATCTCCGAGTATCTGTTCGGCTATATCTTCGGGTGCACTAAGCTCTGCAACGGCTTCTTCCTCACTCATTCCACTCTCTACGCGCTCATCTATCATTTCTGCGTAATAGTCAAGCGAGCGCTTCACGTCTTCCGGCGGCAATGCGTCCAAACGCTCATCGAGCCGATAAAGAAATTCACTCTTCTTCACGGTGATCACTCTCCTTCATCACAAATTTATATATCGAAAGCATTTCCTTCCACTCTTCCTTGAATTGCTCTATTCGAGAGAGTCCGAGCTCGGTGATGTGATAATACTTTCGCAGTCTGCCGTTGTATTCAGCGCTGCGTACCGAGATAAGCTGTGACGCTTCAAGTCTGCGCAGAATAGGGTATAGCGTTGACTCCGATATCTCAAGATACGGTTTTATATCCTGGATTATCTTATATCCGTAGGTATCGTCGTCCTTGATAGCGGCAAGTACACAAACGTCAAGAAGACCTCTTTTAAGTTGTATGTCCATGTAGATACCTCCCCTCACATAATACTATACCACACATAGTATTGCTTGTCAAGAGTATTCGCAAAAAAGCTACGCGGAATTTTCCGCGTAGCTTTCGCTTTATTGTGTTGCACGATTTACAGCCGCGACGAGTGCGTTTATCGACGAGGCTATGATATCGTCGTGTATTCCGACTCCCCAAACGCGTTTGCCGTCCTCGCACGCGATACTGAGGTAGGTGACCGCTCTTGCGGACGAGCCCTTCGTCAGTGCGTGCTCCTCGTAAGTCAGGTCGCTGAAGACTATGCCGAGTCCCTCGCGGATGGCGTTTGCGACCGCATCGAGGCGACCGTTACCCACAGCCGATAGCTCACGTTCCTTACCGTCTACCTTTACGCACATCGTTACGGTCATCTTATCGCCGCGTACGAAGTGGTAATCGACAAGCTCTATCGGTGCACATACGTTTATATATTCCTTGGTGAATACGTCAAGCACCTGCTCAGGAGAAAGCTCGCCGTGCGCGCTGTCCGACACGCCCTTTACTGTGTATCCGACGTCCTCGCGCATAGCCTTTGGCAGAGAGTATCCGAAATTGTGCTCGAGCAGATAGCCGATGCCGCCCTTGCCCGATTGGGAATTGATGCGGATAACGTCCGTTTCGTACGCGCGTCCGATGTCCGCGGGGTCGATAGGC
>JAZSJI010000192.1:0-13696 GCA_045534235.1 Candidatus Flemingiibacterium sp.
TCTTCCTCACATGGATCGGCTTGAACTTCATCGTTGAATTTATCGTCAACATCGCTCTCGGCACGGTCATCACGCGCGTCGTCGACTACTACAACAAAAAGATAGCGAGATAAACCATGCTCCTTGCATACAACGTCGCTAACGACGAAATACTGTTTGGCTTTATCGAAAACGGTACGCTCGTCGCCACCGCCTCTATTTCGACGGATACGCGCAAGACCGCCGACGAATACGCGGTTCTGCTTCGCGGAATTTTAGAGCTTCGCGGCTTTGAGAAGACCGCCTTCGAGGGCGCGATATGCGCGTCTGTAGGCCCGGCGCTCACCGAAACGCTGCGGCACGCCGTAGAGCTCCTCATCGGCGTACGCCCACACGTGCTCGGCGCAGGCACAAAAACGGGGCTTCGTATCCTCACCGACGATCCGACACAGCTCGGTGCTGACCTCGTCGCCTCGGCAGTCGGAGCGCTCACCAAATACGACGGTCCTATGATACTCGTAAGTCTTGGTGCGGCAAGTGCATTTTCTGTTATTGATGCCGACGGAGCGTTCGTCGGATGTGCGATCGCACCGGGCATTTTTCTCTCGGCAGAGGCACTTTCAAGGGGTACTAGCCTGCTTCCGGAGTTCTCGGCGGCAATGCCTAAAAAATGCATCGGCACGAACACAATAGAAAGCATGCAAAGCGGCTGTATATTCGGCGGTGCGGCGATGATAAGCGGTATGATAGGACGTATCGAGCGCGAGCTTGGCGTGAACGCCAAGGTTATCATATCGGGGCGCGACAGCGAGCGTATCGCATCACTCTGCGAGCGCGAGATAATCTCTGACGACACGGTGCTTCTCATCGGTCTTGCAAGGATATACGAAAAGAATTTGCGAAAGCCAAAATAGTCAGAAAGCCGACCTTAACGGTCGGCTTTTTCGCGACTTTATAAACGATATGTAAATATTGCCCGAGTGCGCTCGCCGACACTTGATTTGCGCGCATTTTCTTGGTATAATGATAATATTGTCATATACTCCACAAGTGAGGAAAATATAAATGAAAAACGTCTTATTACCGTCGCTTCTCACAGCGGCACAGCTTTTTACCTTCGGCGGCTCTGCCCTGCCCCAAAATATAGAAACATCCGAGGTTATAGTCACGCTCGACGCACCCGAGAATGCCGACGCGTACACGTACGCGCTCGAGTGTGCCAAGGCGCTGACGGACCGTATACCCGGTGCCGAGTACGGCTACGTTTACGATACTCTGCTTTGCGGATTCAGCCTTACTCTGCCCGAAGCGTCGGTGCCGTCGCTGTCCGGTGTGGACTTCGTCGACGGCGTCTGGGGCGTCGGCGAGTACGAAGCTCTGTCATTTGAAGAAATAAAAACGCTCGCGGCGAGGACTGTAGGCGTCACGAAAGAGGTCACGAACGGGCTCACGGGCGACGGCGTAAAGGTCGCCGTTATCGACAACAGCTTCGACGTGTCGCATCCTGCGTTTGACACGGCGGTGACGGAAACGCTCGACCTTGGTGAATACACTATGAAGCCCGGTGTTCCCGTTCGCCTTAACGCGATGCGCTACGTCATCAACGTGCAGAAATTCTACCAAAGCGCGAAGATCCCCTTCGCGTTCGACTACGCCGACCGCGACCTCGATGTGCTTGACACGGCGAACAATCACGGTACGCACGTCGCGGGTATAATCGGTGCCGCGGCAACCTCCGAGGACGAAATGCACGGTATTGCGCCGGGCTGTCAGCTACTTCTTATGAAGGTCTTTGCCGACGGAGGAAAGAGTGCCACCGACAGCGCACTCATCGCCGCGCTTGAGGACGCGGTAAGACTTGGCGCAGACGTGATAAACTTAAGCATCGGTCACTACGCCGGCTCTGCCGATATGTCCGTCATCGGACTTGACAAGGTCATCGAAAAGGTCCGCGAAAGCGGTTCTATCGTAGTTTGTGCAGTAGGCAACCACGGCGTCACCACCGACCGTGCAAGCACCTCGCTGCCGCTCGCCTCGTACACCGATTACGGCACGGTAAGCTCACCCGCCACCGCCGATGAAACGTTCGCTGTCGCAAGCGTTGACAACGCCGTCGCATACGGCGAGCATTTTAGAGGTGCCGACGGCACGCCCTACTATTTCCTCGATACAAACGAGGAGTCGGGCGTTACCGATATGCCCTTTAGCGAGTATTTCGACGGCAAGACGCTCGAATACGTTGCAATCCCCGGCATCGGTGAAGAAAAGGATTACGAAGGACTTGACGTAAATGGCAAGCTTGTGTTAATAAAGCGCGGAACCATACCGTTTACAGACAAGGTGAATATCGCGGCGGCACACGGTGCAATCGGCGCGCTTATTTACAACAACGTAGCAAACGAGTATGCAAAAATGGACCTTACGGGCGCTGCTCTTCCCGCGCTCGCCATAACGCTCGCGGACGGCGAAAAGTTGCTTGCAAGCAAAGATGAGAAGCTTACCTTCGGCGTAGACTACATATACGTTGACAACACCGAAACAGCGGGCAAAATATCGCACTTTTCCTCGTGGGGAGCGACTCCGTCGCTCACTCTGAAGCCTGACGTAACAGCTGTCGGCGGCGGCGTGTACAGCACCGTCATAGGCGGATACGGACAGCTTTCCGGAACGTCAATGGCAGCTCCGCAGGTTTCGGGTATAGCCGCTCTGCTTATCGAAAAGGCACGCCTTGACGGCGGAGATGCCGCCGTTATGAACGCTGTAATGAATAGTGCCGCGCCGGTTCTACAGTCAAACGGCATTGAATATTCGCCGCGAGCGCAGGGTGCCGGACTCATCGACCTATCTGCAGCACTCGAGCGCAAGATTGAGTTAACATATGCAAAAAACGGCAAGCCCAAAGCGGAGCTTTACGACAAGCTCGGCGACGTATTCACCTTTGACGTAACTCTCAAAAACATCACCGACGAGCCGCTAAACGTGTCCCTTACAGCGACGCTTACAAGTGACGGCTGGGTGAGAAACGAGGGCGAATACTACAGCACGCTCATCGCAGAAGCGGACGAAAAATCGCGTATAACAATAGACGGCTCGGGCAATGTAAACCGTCACAGCGAGAGCTGCACTCCGTTTGACCTTACGCTTGAAGCGGGCGAGGAGCGTGTGCTCACGCTCACCTTCACACTTGACGGCATCTACCACAGCAGGCTCGCAAGAATATTCACAAACGGCTACTTCGCCGAGGGCTTCGTCTACTGCGAAAGCGATGGCGTAAGCGTTTCACTTCCCTATATGGGATATATCGGTGACTTTACGAGCGGCTCTGTTGCTGACGGCGACGCATACGAAAACGAAGCCGCGATGTTTGCCAAAACCAAATTCATGGTAGAGGTAGGCGGCAAATACACTCCCTCAGGCGCAAATATATTCGCAGGCGGAGAGGTATTCGACGGCGACGCGGTGGCGTTCTCGCCAAACGGCGACGGATACGCGGACGAGATATTCTTTGCGGCAACGCATATCAGAAACTCCAGAAGCGCCACAATGACGGTATACGACGCCGACGGTGAGGTCGTTCGCACGTCGAAGGTCGACACCATCACAAAGACCGCCGGCAAGGATCAGCCCGTCGTATTCTACTTCTCGTGGGACGGCGGCGACGGTATGCACTCGTCCTATAAAATGCCCGACGGCGACTATATTTTCGAGGTGGTATACACGCTCGATTACGGCGAAAGCAGCACGCAGAAATACAGCTACAACGTAAAACTCGACACCGAGGCACCAACCCTTACCGAGATAAGCCTCTCAAATAATAAGCTTACGGTAAAGGCTGACGACAACGTCGGCGTGAGCGGTCTTTGCATATACGGCGGCACGGACAATAAGACCACGTATACGGAAGCCGACGGCGAAGCCGTGTTCAGCGTTTCCGACATAAAGAGCGATATTATCTACTATGAAATAACCGACGAAGCGTACAACGTCCTTGTAGGACGCATATCCCTCTCCGAGCTTCGGGAAAGGAGCGGCAGATGAAGCCTAAAAAGATACTCTCACTCGCAATAGCCTCACTTATGCTCGTGGCAACTCTTCCCGTGCACGCCGAAAAAAGCGCACCTTCACACGACGGCGCGGGTATGACGATAGCCGTAATCGACCGAGGCTTCGATTTCACACACGAAACCTTCGCTCTCACCACCGAACCGCGCATAACTAAAGAAGTGTCTGACGCGCTTATAGCAAAAACGGGCATAGATATAGCGACCGTTCCCGAAACGCTTTACGTCAGCGATAAAGTACCGTTTGCGTACGATTACGGTGACAATGACGCGGACGCGTCGCACGCTGTGATCGGCGCGGCGGGTACTAATCTCATCTCTATCGCCGCAGGAAACGGCAAGCTCCTTGAAGCCCACGTGGCCGGCGCCACAGGCATCGCTCCCGAGGCGCAGATACTTGCGATGAAGGTGCACTCCGACAAGGTCGGCTTCGTCACCGCCGCGGCTATGGAGGCGGCGATAAACGACGCAACACTACTCGGCGCGGACGTTATCCTCATCGGTATCGTTTCAATGGAGGGATTTGACTCGAAGGATGCGATAGAGGGCGTAAATCTCGCTATCGAAAACGCAGAACGTCACGGCGTTGCCGTCGTCTGCTCTGCCGGAAGTGCAATGACCTACGGCAGCGGAAGCATCTGGGAAAAGGAATACGAAATGAACCTCGTCGACGCCGAAAGCCCCGACGTTGGCACTATAGCGTGGCCGGGTTATCTTAAGACCACCCTTGCCGTTACGAGTGCCGATGCGAACACGCTTACAACCGACTGCCTCATACTTCCGGACGGCACGAAAATTCCGTACGGCGACTCAAGCAGCTCATATCCCAAGGCGGCAAACGGCGACGACTTTGACAAGTTTTTTGACGGCAAAACGCTCGAATACGTACCCGTTGGCGGCTTTGGCACTCCCGCGGATTTCTCCGAGGCAGGCGACCTTTCGGGCAAGCTCGCGCTTGTTGGACGCGGTGAGATACCATTCGCCGAAAAGGCAGCAAACGCCGCAGCTGTCGGTGCGGTAGGACTTATCGTTGTCGATAATCAAGCGGACAAGCACGCCGCCCTAAGCCTTCGTATGGACCTCACGGACGCGACTATACCGGCTGTAATTATTTCAAGTGAAAACGGCACTATTTTGAGAAGCGCCAAAGACAAGCGCGTTACACTAAGTCAGGGCGAGAGCTTTACGTCCTACACGCGCAAAACGCCGTCCATATCGGACAACACCGCGTACGGCTCGACGACCGAGCTCTCACTCAAGCCCGACGTCGCGGCTATCGGAACATATATCGACTGCGCCACCGCGGGCGGCGAATACACACGCATAAGCTCATCTCGCGGTGCTGCGGCGAAAATTGCCGGCGCGTATACAGTGCTGAAAGCGCACGTAACCGAAAAAATGCCCGGCGCAACAGAAGTTGAGCGCATGAATATGACACGCTCTCTGCTTGTGTCATCAGCACAGCAAATGGAGTATCTGACGGGCGCGCTCTACTCGCCGCGCATACAGGGCGGCGGTGTAGTCGACCTTCAGGCGGCACTTGACGCATCGCTCGTGCTAACGTCAGACGGGCTTCACAAAATCGAGCTTGGCGAGGTCAGCGCCCCCATCTTCAAGCTTCGCGTGAGCGCGCACAATATCTCAAGCGAGCCGAAGGTATGCACGCTTGATGCAACAGTAGGCTCGGACGGATATGAGGTAATGACCTTCGAGGAGCTTGGCGTATCCGAGGATGGCACTCCGCTAAACGAGCGTTTCGGCCTCGAAGCAAGCGCCGAAAAAGCCTTCATCGGCCGCTTTACACAGCTTGGCGACGCCAAAATTATGCTCGCCGACGTTATGTATCAGCTAAACCGCGCGTCGGAGAATTACGAGCCGTACACCTTCACGCTTGAGCCGCGCTCGAGCCGCACCTTCACCCTGACCGTTTATCTTGACGAGGCAACGTACAAGCGTTATACGGACGTTTTCACAAACGGATTTTTCGTTGAGGGCTTTGTTCGCCTTACCTCGGACGGTGAGGAGGCTACTATTCCCTACCTCGGATTTGTCGGCGATTACTCCGCCGCACCGTCGATTGACGCAGATGTTTACAGCGGCGAGCAATACATCTACGATGCAACACACCTCTACCGCTATCTGTCCGGCGCGAAGGGCGAAAAGCAAAAAAGCGTCCTTGGCGAAAGAACGCTTGGCATAAACAAGATATATAATGAGAACGAGCTCATCTTCTCGCCCGTATACGACCGCGAGAATGCGAGCGTATACTTAAACCTCGGGCTGCTTCGAAGCATCACCGACGTGCACGTGAGCGTGCGCGACAGCGAGGGCGCACTCGTTCGCGAGGAAGCACTCGGCGAGCTTATGCGCACTCACAAGAGCGCCACAACGGGCACTCTCACCTCGCCGCAGATATTCATCTGGGACGGCAGAGCGGCGGATAATCCGTCGTATATCTACCCCGACGGCGAATATACGGTGACGGTATCCTACCGCGCGGCCAAAACAAGCGACGTGCGCGAGCTTTCGTACACCTTAAGGCTTGACAAAACCAAGCCCACCATCAGCTCGTGCGACTTTTTCGACGCCGAAGGCACGCCGATGCTTTCCGTATCGGCTTCTGACAGCTTCGGCATCGAGCACATAAGCGTTGTAGACAGCCTCGGCGTATACGCAGAGCAGGCATCAAACGCATTCTTTGACATTGGTGAGCTTACGGGCAAGTACGTTTACGTCGAGGTTTACGACCACGCCTTGAACCTGACGGTCGAGCGTTTGGTAAACCCGAACTACTCTCCCGAGGACTGACCTCGCTCGCGCAGTACCGACACAGCCACCGAAAGACCGAGCGGAAGGGCAACAAGCCCGACAAAGCCGAAAAGCTTCGTTCCAACGAATATCGCAATAAGCGTTACGAGCGGATGAAGCCCGACCTGTTTGCCGACTATTTTCGGCTCTATCACGTTGCGCGTTACGGTTATGACCAACCACACGGCGACAAGTCCGATACCGTACCCGACGCGCCCGCCGAGCATAGCGATAAGCGCCCACGGCAAAATAACGAGTCCCGTACCGATAACGGGCAGAACGTCAAGAAGCGCAATAATAAGCGCCACGACAGCCGCGTTTTTCGTTCCTATCACGGAAAGTCCGAAAAACAGAAGCGCGAAGGTAATAAGCATTATAAGCGCGTACGAGCGCAGATATTTGAGTGCTGTGGTGAAAAACTTGCCGCGAAGCTCGCTCATAAAGCCGACTGCTTTTTTTGGCAGTCGGCTTTTTAAAAAGCCAAGCACACTCTCGAAGTCGAGTATAAAGAAGAAGCTCGATATAACGGTAAATCCGATAGATATTACAAGCCTCGGTATCGCCGCTACTGTGCCCGACAGCGCCGACAGTGCTCTTACTGACACGTCCGACACAGCTGTGGCAAGTGACGCGCGAAACGTTTCGAATATGCCGCTGATACCGCCGACCACCTCGCCCGATACCGTCGGAGCGAAGCGTGAAATTATGCCGCTTATCCATTCGTACGCGCGCGCTATCGCAGGCTCAACGCTCGCCGTGTAGAGTCCGGGAAGATTCTCTGAAAAGTTGCCGAGCCATATTATAAGGCGCAGTACACCGAAAGTTATCAGCGTGCCGAGGGTTGCGTATACGCAAAGAAGCGTGAATACGGCGGTGGGGCGGCGGCGCATCTTGTATTTGCTGCTCAAAAAACGCACGGCAGGGTTAAGGATTGCCGCAATGACGAAGCCGGCTGCGAACGGTGCCACGACACCGAGCGTGTATTTTACCGCAAAAAATATTATCGCCGCAATGCTTACATAGTAGGCGGCGGATATTAAAAACTGTTTCTTTTTTTCCATACGCGTTCCAATCTGCTTTTTATATATTTTACGCGTAAGGCCGTGTACTATTCCAAAAAAGCCCCCAAAGCGGACAATCTTCACAATTCGTTCAACATAATGTGAAAAAAGTGTGCTAAAATAGTTATTGCAAATACAATTATATTTTTTGGAGGTAATTATGTCTAAAGGAAACCGTAAGCGCGAGGCGCACGCTGATAAAAAGCAGAAGCGTCTTGAGCTTGAAAAATTCGAGGCAAACAAGCGCCGCGTTCGCAAGATAACGACTATTATTACCGTAGTTCTTCTCGCCGCGCTGTTCGCCACCATCATCGGCGGCTGTACCGCACAGAATATTCGCCTTAACCGCGGCGAATATCTCAGAAGTGAGATCGCAGGCTCGTCGAAGAACATCGACGTCGACGGCGCTATGATGAACTACTTCTTGAACGATACCTACAACTCCTTCCTCTCCTACTACGGAAGCTACGTTGCATACTTCGGACTTGACACGTCAGTGTCCCTGAAGCTTCAGCAGATCTCCGAGGGTGAGAGCTGGTTCGCTTACCTTATGTCGGGTGCAAAGGACGCCGTAACCAACATTCTCGCACTTTGCGAGGCGGCAACGGCGGAAGGTGTAAAGCTTACCGATGCGGAGATCGCGGCAGTTCGTGCACGCGCTGATGCTATGGACACCGGCCTTTACGGTCGCGGCACTAACAAGAACGATATTTACAACGCAAAGCTTCTCGAGGCTCTTGCTTATAAGTATCAGTTCATCAAGGAAGCCGAGCTTGCTCCCACCGACGCTGATATAGCTGCTCGCTACGATGAGAATGCAAAGAGGTATCAGTACGTTGACTACGCTTCCTTCCCGCTTTACTACGTAAAGTCGGGCAGCGACGTTAAGGCAGGCCGTGATCAGGCGGTGATCATCACCGAGGACGACGTTAAGGCGTTCGCGGACAAGCTCTCGGCGACAGCAACGGTTGAAGATTTCAAGGCGGCGGCTCGTGAGGTTCTTCTTGCAGAGACCCCCGATACGACGGACGAAAAGATCGACAGCACACTCGCTTCTGTTGAAACCGCAGGCGCGCTTTACGTTGAAGATAACGAGGCGCTCGAGTGGGCATTCACAGCAGCCGAGGGTGAGACCAAGGTTGTAATCGACGAAAAGACGCAGACCTATACCGTATACCTTCTCACCAAGGAAGCATACCGCGACGAGTCGAGAACGATAAACGTTCGCCACGTGCTCCTTTACGATGACACCTACAAGAACCGTGAGGGCGCACTCAAGAAGGCAAATGAGCTTCTCGAGCAGTTTAAGGCAAACGGCGCTAAGCTTGACGATTTCGCACTTCTCGCGCTTCAGTACTCTGAGGATCCCGGTTCTTACTACAACGGCGGTCTTTATATGAACGTTTCCGAGGGCGCTATGGTTGAGAACTTTGATGCTTGGTGCTTCGAGGATGGCCGCAAGGCTGGCGACACGGGCATCGTGGAAAGCGATTACGGCGTTCACATTATGTACTTTGACGGCGAAGGCGGCGAGGCTTGGAGCGCAAGCGTAAAGAACGACATCGTTACCGAAGAGCTTGAAAAGCTTACCGCAGATTGGCACAAGACGTACACCGTCGAATTCGACGATACCGTTCTCGCATCTATCCCCGATCCTAATACCGGTAAATAATTATAAAACGGGTGAGCACGGCTCACCCGTTTTTAATATAAAAGAATCGCCGCAGGCAAGCCTGCGGCGATATATTTTTGCTTGTTTATTCCGTCATCGGAATACCCTCGTCCCAGAGGTCGTAAGGACAAACCGGAACGTCAAATACCGAAAGACCGATGTGCGGGAACGGATTTACCGTGAAGCCCGTAGAGCCTGCGTAGCCGACAACGTCGCCCTTTGCGACCGTATCGCCTACTGCAACTGCTGTAGAGCCGAGGTGGCAGTACCAGCTCTTAAGACCAAGTCCGTGGTCAATAACGACCATATAGCCGGGAAGATCAAGATATCCGACGTAAACGACCTTACCGTTGTTCGTCGCCATAACCTCCTTGCCTGCGGTAGCAACGTAGTCGATACCCTGGTGGCGATAAACCTCGCCGGTCGCGGAGATCGTACGCTTTATACCAAAGCCGACGGTAACGTCAGCATTGACCGCCTCTGTGAACAAGCCCTCCCAAAGCGGTGTGGACTCTGTCTTGGCAACTATCGGAGCCATCGTGTCGTTGAACGCCTTTATAGTGGTTTCCGTGCGCGTCTGGCTTACTATCGATGCGCTGATATCAAGCGTGCTGCTTCTGAACGTCTTGGGGATAATGTTGAGCGTCATCTCCTGCATAACCTCGCCGTACGAGCAGGTTATCTTGACGTCGCCGCCCTCATACTCCATCGGAACGGGTACGAGTGCACGAGCGTATCTGCCGTCGGTAAAGAAGGTCGGCGTGAAGCCGATGTCGGGCTCTGTAGCAAGCTTTATAGCCGAAGGATCATCGACGTTCTTTGCGGAAATCACGACGAATTCGCCGGGCTCGATTTCGGTCTTGCCGAGATAGAATACCGCCGGAAGGAGTATCTTCGCCTTAAACTCGTAGGTCGCCGAGCCGTAGCAGGACTCGCTCTCCGACTCGTACCACTTTGCATCAACCACAACGTCTATCGTTCTGCCCTCAAGCGACGCGTTCGCGATGTTCGCGTAGCTGTCGTTGAAAACGACACCGTCCTCGTCGCTTATCGTTACGTAGAGGTAATCGGGCTCGTTGTCAAAGGACAGTGCAAATGCGCCCTTCATCTGATAAACGTCGTCTGTTTTGGGTGCCTGCTCGATATTCTCAAGTGCAACGTAGTCGCCGCCGTAGGTCTTATAAACCCACTCACCCGACGTGGGGACAAGCGACTGCGCCGACACCGTCATAATCGGGAAGGAAGCGGTCGTGTAAAGGCAGCGCGCGTATTCGGTTGCGAGGAAGGACTGCGCGTCGTTCTCGTCTATCTGATACGCGGTGCCCTTATCGTCAACGTAGTACGCCTCCGACTTGTTTTCAGAGAAATAATACTTGTACGTCTTGACGCGGTCGTAGCTGAAATACTTGAACTCAAAAAAGTCCGTGCCGTCAAGTGCCTCGGGAAGCGAGGTCTTTCTTGCGGCGTTATCGTTTATCTTGACGAATCCCGCGATATCCGATGCCGCCTTCGAGTCGTCAGCCGAGAGCGTGAAAAGCGTACCGTCGGGATCGGTTATCTCAAGCTTCGTAATACTGCCCTCACTCACAGAGGCAAACTGCGAATAGACAAAATTTCCAAGGGCAATATACGTCGGTATAAATAACGCGGCGATAATGCCAATAGTTATGAGCAAACTTTTATTTAGCTTCGTCATTTTTCTGTCCCCTTAATTTTGTGTATAATTACACATTATATATAATCATTATACATTATTTTCGCCGGAAGGTCAAGCACCTTTGCAAATTTTGCGAAAAATATTGACCGCGTTTCGAAAAATTATTGCAATGTACGAAAAAGAAAGGTATAATGTACGTAGACACCTTCAAATAAACCCGCACAAGGAGCTTTACAATGAAAGCTAAAGAGGCACTCGAAATACTGAAGGCGAATACGCTTTTCTGGTCAAGACTCGGCTTTTGCTACGATCCGCCGATGCTTGACGATAACGGCAAGCCGCTCGTCTTTAACCCCGACTTCGATTATTACACGAAAACGCACGACGCCTTCGTAGACGCCGGCGTAAAGATACACACCTGTATACTGCACGCAGGCTGGACGGGCGTTGATACGTACGACTATTCGCTCTGCGACCGCGTGCTCGACGCAATATTCGCGTCTGGCAAGGTGGATTACTTTATTCCGCGCATCAAGTTAAACGTGCCGATAGATTGGTGCTTTGAGAATCCGAGTGAGGTCTGCGTTTACTATGACGGCCCGCGCGACGAAAAGGGCATACAAGGCCTTGTAGGAACACTAAAGCACGATTATCTCGGCTACGACTCTGCGGTCGGCTACTACAACGCAAACGGCTGGCAGGACCCGCGTCCGAACGTGGGCGGAGTTATCTCGATGCAAAGCTTTTCATCGAAAAAATGGCTTCACGACGCAGGCGTCGCGCTTGAAAAGCTTATCGGGCATATCGAAAACGGTCCATACGCAAAGAAGATACTCGCGTATCACATCGCATATGGAGTTTGCGGTGAGGCGAATATGTGGGGGCAAAAGGCGGGTAAGTTCGGCGACTACGGAGTGTCAAACCAACAGAATTTTCTCGACTGGGCGATAAAAAAATACGGCTCAGCAGATGCCGTACGCGAGGCTTGGGGAGCGTTCGGCGGCGACGTTGTTCCACCGCCCGAGGCTCGCGAGCCAAAGTGTGGTGCCGCCCTATACTACCGCGACGACGTACGCGATCGACGCACGCTCGACTACGACACGTTCGTGTACGAAATCAACACCGATGCAATATCGCACTTTGGCAGTATAGTCAAGCGCGCTACGGGCGGCAAGCTCGTAGGCGCGTTCTACGGCTACATAATGTATATGGCGCGCTGTGCATACGCAGGTCACGTCGGCTGGCACCGTCTGCTCGACTGCCCGAACGTCGACTTTTTCGCCGCGCCGAAATCCTACTACCGAAGCGCACCGGGTGAGCCGAGCGGCGAAATGGCGCCCGCAGTCGGAGTAAACCGCAAGAAATATTGGGTAGACGAGTGCGACTGCCGCACGCACCTCGTGCAAGGCGACGTCAACAACAACGCGGCAACCCTCTCTGAAACCCGTGCCGTACACCTTCGCGAATTCTCGAAAAACATCTCGCACGACTCTGGATTCTGGTATATGGACCTTGGCGGCGGCTGGTTTGACGATAAGGACATAATGAAAAACATCGCCACGCTAAACAGTGCCGCCGAGCGCATCAGAAAAAGAGCGCATAAAAGTGTCGCCGAAATACTCGTCGTCGCGGACGAGAACGGCATACTCCACTCGCCGCCGAGCCTTATTCCAAAGACCGAGGACAGCCTGCGAAATCTGCAGCTTTGCGGCGCACCGCTCGACGTCGTATTCACGCACGACCTTGACGAAATGGATCTCACGGGCATACGCCTCATCGTGCTTATGCACCCGATCACGTACACGGACGAATGGCTCGCGAAGCTCCGTCGGAAGCTGCCTGAGAACTGCCGCATACTCTGGCACGGCGTCAGCACCGCTCGACGCGGTGATGGCGACTTTGGAGTTGACGACGTACCGATGAGCGTCGACACCGCGCGCGAAATTATCGAGGCGGCAGGCGTGCACTGCTACGCGCCGAAGGAATGTACGGTATACGCAGACAACCGCGTTCTCTCCTTCTTCCCTCGCGAGGATATGGAGTTTCTGTGCAAGCTCAAAGAAAAAGCGACGCTCGTCGACATACGAAGCGGCGCGACGTACGAAAACGCCGATACGATAAAACTCACCGTAGCGGCGCGCGACGGAGTCGCGTTTGAAGTGAAATAGATACGCAAAAGGACCGTTCCCCGAAGGGAACGGTCCTTTTTGTCGCTTATTCAGTTATTTTCCTAATTACTTTTCAGCAACGAGGAAGAGAAGCTCGGTGTTGGAAACCTTAACGGTGAATACGTCAGATTCAACGTCTCTACAAGCGTCATAGATTAAGAAGTTAACAACCATATTCCAAGCAGTATGAGCGCTAAGAGCATCGTACTCGAGGTCGGTAGAATTTGCACCGCGTACGAGAGTGATGTCCTCACCGATGTTAACGAGGGTAGCAGCCTTGATTACGTACT
>JAZSJI010000060.1:0-2354 GCA_045534235.1 Candidatus Flemingiibacterium sp.
TTCACGTCCTTGTTCGGCGCGATGTGCGACGCTTCAAATTCGTGCGTCAGCGCGATTATCTTCTCCGCACGCTCGTAAGCCGTGGGAAGCGCCTCGATGTGGTCGTTGCGCATAAACTGCGGATCGAAAAGCTCGGTTATCTTCCATAGATACGCCTGCACGTCCGCGCCCCAATCGCCAAACGCGGCGGTAAAATACTCCTCGCAAACGTCCTCGAACTTCGAGTCCTTGTCCCAAAGACCTCTCGCCATAGCGTATACGGGAAGTCCCGTCGGGAACGCCGCGCGGTTCTCCTGACAGCTTATCCAGCCGTTCATATTGAGCTTTTCTTTGACGTGGGTGACGTCGATGTGAAGCACTCTCGCGCAGTTCATATAGCCGGGATCGAGATAGTGGTCCCACATCATATTGTATTCGAACACGTAGCTGTCGAAATCCGTGTCCTCGCGCCACTTGTTGAGGAACGCGAAATTCGCCTCGAACGAGCGCGGAAGCGTTACCTTGTTGCGAACGTATTCGGGCAGCGGCTCGTTATACTCGGTGTTTATGTCGAGATAGCTGTTCGTGTAAACGCGAGAGATGGGCGACAGGTCGAGAATAAATCTGTCGGGATTTTTTATCTTCTCGTGCTCGGGCTCCCACAAAAGGTCGCAGTACGCGCCGAAAGTCAGACGCGTGTCAATTCCCTCCTTCGTAAGACGCTCGTCAATATCGTTGAGCACCATTACGTAATAGTCCGCCGGGCGCATCTTCTGACATTCCTCACACTCGCACTGATTGTTAAAGCCGTCGGCAAGGCAGAAGTGGAGATAATCTACCGTCGGGTGTGCCTTACAGTAATCGACCACCGCGTCAGCCATTCTCTGTCTTACCTTCGGGTTCGAGTAACAAAGCTGCGTAAAGCCCATCCCGCGGCTGTCGAGCGTACGCTTGCCGTCTATCATCGCAAACATTTCTTTAATCTCGGGAGTGAGAAGCGGCGAGTCGGGATCGTTCACTCTGAACTCAAAGCCAAGTGCCTTCCAGTGCCAGCCGTGACCGCCTGCGTGATAAAGCAGTCCGCGCTTTGCTATCTCCTCGTCTATTCGCGCCACCGTCGCGTTAAGCTCGGGCAGTCCGAACGGCTCGGGTGAGCGAAGCGGATTGTGCGTGTGCGCGTACCAACGGTTAAAGAACGGCATTGGCGGCAAGATCTGCAAATAGTACGTGTTCATACCGTTTCGCGGTATCCACTTGAGCATATTGTAAACGTGCTCGTAAGCGTCCGCGCCCTCGATGCAGACACAGCGGTGGCGTATCGACGGCGTTTCGCGAACGCTCACCGAAAGCGCTGACTTCTCAAGCTTTTTTTCGGGTATCACTTCCCCGTCGTCGCCCGGGCGAAGCCAGCGACAGCCAAGCTCGCGAAGGAAGCGGTAAGCCGCGATAAGCACCGCGCGCTCGTTTGCGCCGGTAATGACACCCGCGCCGTCTTTTACGTCGATAAGTATCTCGTCGTCAAGCTTATTTGCCTCTACAAGCGGCGTAAGTCCAACCCAAATTACGTTTGTGAGCGACGCGTCGTACTTATCGTACGAGCGCTGGTCAACAAGCAGGTGCTTGTCCATTGCCTTAAGGCAGCGAACAAGCTCGTCCTGCGCATATGATACGGGCTGACTTGTGCCGATTTTTGCAAGTGTAACAGAGTTCATAATCATATCTCCAAATGAAATACTTTTTAATCATTTTACACCTATCCTGCGTCAAGTTCAATTGACAAACTGACGCACTTTATAGATAAAACAACGGTATTAGAAATCTACCTCATCTGTAGGCTTGTTGGAATAAACACGCTTGAGCCAGCGCGGGAACACCTCGTTGAAGTACGCCATATCGTGCACGGTGTGGAGCTCGGGCTCGTTTCTGAATATAAACTCGGTAAACTTCACGGACTCCGCTTCAATCTTCGCTTCGTCGCCCGACGTGTACGCGCGGATAACGTCGACGTACGTTTTGCAGTAGTCTGCGTGATGCCATAGATATTTCCACGACGCGGACGTGTCGCGCTTTGGATCGATGTGCGATGCCTTGAACGCGTCAACGGTTGCGACGATAGTGTCCATGCGCTCGAGCACGTTTCTGTGTCCCTCGGGCTTTTCGTTTCGCATAAAGGTCGAGTCGAAAAGCTCGGATATCCTTGCAAGGTATGCTTCAACCGCCTCGCCGTCCTCTCCGAACGCGAGCGCGTAGTATTCGCGCGACGTTTCCTCGAAGCTGTCGTTCTTATCCCACAGTGCCTTTGCCATAGCGTACATCGGAAGTCCCGTCGGGAACGCGCATCTCTGCTGCTGACAGCTGACGCTTCCGTTAAGACC
>JAZSJI010000189.1:0-12322 GCA_045534235.1 Candidatus Flemingiibacterium sp.
GACACTTGAAGGAAAAGACCTCGGGCGTGATCAAGGCACTCTGCCTGCACGTGGCACACACCTGCAACCTCAACTGCTCATATTGCTTTGCAAGCCAAGGCAAGTATCACGGTGACAGAGCCGTAATGAGCTTTGAGGTAGGCAAACAAGCACTCGATTTCCTTGTTGCCAACTCGGGCACGCGCCGCAACCTTGAAGTCGACTTTTTTGGCGGTGAACCCCTGATGAACTTTGACGTTGTCAAGCAGCTCGTGGCATACGCGCGCTCCATTGAAAAGGAGAAAGGCAAGAATTTCCGCTTTACGCTCACCACGAACGGTCTGCTCATCGACGACGACGTTATCAATTTCGCTAATCGCGAGTGCTCCAACGTCGTACTGTCGCTCGACGGCAGAAAAGACGTACACGATCGCTTCAGAGTTGACTTCGCGGGCAACGGAAGCTTCGACCGCATCGTGCCGAAATTTCAGAAGCTCGTAGAGTCGCGCGGCGGTAAGAATTACTATATGCGCGGCACGTTTACTCACGCAAATCCCGACTTTTTAGAGGATATCAAAACGATGCTCGACCTTGGCTTTAACGAGCTTTCTATGGAGCCTGTCGTATGTGCAGAGGACGATCCGTCCGCGCTTACTATGGAAGACCTGCCGGTTGTACTCGAGCAGTACGAAAAGCTCGCCGAGCTTATGCTTGAGCGTCACCGCGCGGGCAAGCCGTTCACCTTCTACCACTATATGATCGACCTCAAGGGCGCTCCGTGTATATACAAGCGCATCTCGGGCTGCGGCTCGGGAACGGAATATATGGCGGTCACGCCGTGGGGCGACCTTTACCCCTGCCATCAGTTCGTCGGAGAGGAAAAGTTTAAGCTCGGCGACGTCTGGAGTGGCGTCACCAACACCGAGTGCCAGTGCGAATTTGCCGCGTGCAACGTGTACACGCGTCCCGAATGCCGCGACTGTTGGGCAAAGCTTTACTGCTCGGGCGGCTGTGCCGCCAACGCGTACCACGCGACCGGCTCGGTAAACGGTATCTACAAGTATGGCTGTGAGCTGTTCCGCAAGCGTATGGAATGCGCGATAATGCTCGAAGCCGCGAAAACGCTTGACGATGAGTAAGATGAAAACGCCCATCTGCGACTTCGTTCGCGAGTACGCAAGCTCGGGTGCAACGCGTCTGCATATGCCCGGTCACAAGGGTGTCGGTCCGCTCGGCTGTGAGGGGCTTGACATCACGGAAATAGACGGCGCGGACGTGCTTTATAGGTCGCACGGTATCATTCGCGAGAGCGAAGAAAATGCCGCGGCGCTGTTTGGAAGTGCGCGTACGGTCTACAGTACCGAGGGCTCTTCCCTCTCAATTCGAGCGATGCTCTATCTCGCGTGCCTGTACGCAAGAGAGTGCGGCAGGCGTCCGCATATTTTGGCAGGGCGCAACGCCCACGCGGTGTTTATGTACGCCGCCGCGATGCTCGATTTTGACGTAACGTGGCTCTATCCCGAGAAGAACATCTTCTCGTTTGCGAGCGTGGAGCACGTCGAAAAAACGCTCGCCGCGATGGACGAGCCACCTACGGCTTTGTATATCACCTCTCCTGATTATCTTGGGAACATCGCGGATATTGCAGATTTGGCGAAAACATGCAAAAAATACGGCGTTCTCCTGCTTGTCGATAACGCGCACGGTGCGTACACGCGATTCTGCTTTGAAACGTGTCACCCGATAAATCTCGGTGCAGATATGTGCGCCGACTCCGCGCACAAAACGCTTCCCGTACTCACGGGCGGCGCGTACTTGCACGTGTCGAAGGACGCACCCACGCTTTTTTCTGAGCAAGCAGAGCGCGCAATGTCGCTCTTTGCCTCAACAAGCCCGTCGTATCTCATTTTGCAGTCGCTCGACGCGGCAAACGCGTATTTGGCGGACGGGTATGCAAAAAAGCTTTCGGATTTCACGGCAAGGCTTGACGAGCTTAAGTCGGCGCTTGCACGCCAAGGCTTTTCGCTCGGTGGTGACGAGCCGTTAAAGCTCACCCTCGCGCCGAAATCCTACGGCTACACGGGCGATGAGCTTGCCGAGATACTCAAAAAAAGCGGCATAGTATGCGAGTTTTACGACGCCGACTACGTCGTTATGATGTTCACGCCCGAAATGGGCGATAGCGTGCTCGAAAAAGTAAGAGCCGCGCTTGCCGATATACCAAGGCGCGCTCCTATCAACGAGTGTGCGCCTACGTTCACTCGCGCTAAGCGCGCGATGTCGATACGCGAGGCTATGCTCGCACCAAGCGAGGTAGTTGACGTGCGTGACGCACGCGGACGCGTGCTCGCCGATGCAGGCGTTTCCTGCCCGCCCGCGATACCGATAGTTATATGCGGCGAGGCCATAGAGGACGAGCAAATTCGCCTTTTTGAATACTACGGCATTAGAACCGTAAGAGTCGTTAAATAGCTTCAAATACCGCCACTCTCACGAGCGGCGGTATTTTTCTTCGTTTTTTGCATTTATTCGCGAAAAAAACTTGATATTATGAGAGTTTAGTGATATAATATAAAGTAGATAATTATGTCAAGCGGAGGCGCGCGTGAATATTACTGTCACAAAAGCGCTTGACGGTATGACCGTCAAGGATTGGCTATACAAAAACGGAATATCGCGCGGACTTATCACGCATCTCAAAAAGCTCGAGCACGGCATCACCGTAAACGGTGAGCACGCAACCGTCAGACGCGTACTTCGCGAGGGCGATATGCTCTCTCTCGCCATAGACGACCGCGCCGAGGACGAAAACCTCAACCTTGTTCCCACAAAAATGCCGCTTGATATTGTATACGAGGACGACGATATGATCGCCGTCAACAAGCCCTCCGATATGCCGACTCATCCGTCCATCGGACACTTCGACGACACACTCGCTAACGGACTTGCTTACTACTTTTCTTCACGCGGTATACCGTTCGTATTCCGAGCCGTCAACCGACTCGACCGAGACACGTCGGGTATCGTGCTCGTCGCGAAGAACCGCGTCAGCGCGGCAAGACTCGGCGAGCTTATGAGGTTGGGCAAGATCAGAAAAACTTATATCGCCGTTCTCGGAGGCGTGCTCACACCGCACTCAGGCGAGATAAATGCGCCTATACGCCGCCGTGAGGCGAGCATCATCCTTCGCGAGGTATGCACCGAAGACGCGCCCGATGCAAAAAGCGCGCTCACAGCATACGAAACGCTCGCCGCAAGCGATGACGCTTCTATAGTTCGCGCCGAGCCTATAACCGGCCGCACGCATCAGTTGCGCGTACACTTCGCCCATATGGGTGCACCGATAGTCGGCGACGGAATGTACGGAACAGCAGAAACAGCGCCCACAAAATATGACCGTGAGATGACGCGTCACGCGCTTCACGCATCAGGTCTCGAAGTAGACCTTGGACAAAATAAACTTTCCATAAGCGCAGAGCTTCCAAACGATATGTGCCTGCTTTGCGCCAAGATAAAAGGAGTCTTATCCCTAAATGAAAATACAAACGCTGAAAAATAAATTACGCGAGTACTGCTCTGTGCCGTCCTTGGTGCTTTTCGCTCTTGCGACAGTCGCCGCGGCAGTCCATCTCGCGAGCGCGCTTTCGCCGACGTTTTCGGACTTTTTCAACCGTCACATCGGCTCGCTTGTACGCGGTGCCCTCGCGATGCTGACAAGCGCACTTCCTTTTTCGCTTGCGGAAACGATAGTCGTTCTGCTTCCGATAATCTTTATCCTCGTAGTAGCTTTATCGCTGCGTGCCGCAAGCAAGAGCATCACAGGCGGTATTCGCCGGATAGTCTCTATGGCATCTGCGCTCTCGCTTTTATATTCACTTTTCGTATTCACCACCGCCGTCGGCTACAACGGTACTTCGCTCTCCTACAAGCTCGGACTTGACGAGCGCCCGGTCAGCACCGACGAGCTTCGCAGCACAGCTGAATATATGATAAGCAAGATGAACGAGGAGCTTGACGACGTAACGTACGCCTACGGAGAGGGCTCGGTAATGCCGTACTCGCTCGGCGAGATGAACGCCCTGCTTCTCGAGGCGCTCGACAGCGCATCGGACAAATACGCGTTCTTACCGCGTCTTGCTTCGCGCATCAAGCCTATCGCTTTGTCAGAGCCTATGACCTACACGCATATTTCGGGAATGTATACCTACTACACGGGCGAATCAAATCTGAACATAAACTTCCCGGACTATAATCTTCCCTTCACCGCCGCGCACGAGCTTGCGCACCAGCGCGGTATTATGCGCGAGAACGAGGCGAACTTTGTCGCGTTCCTCATATGCACAGAGTCAGACGATCCGTACGTACGCTACAGCGGATACATCAGTATGTACGAGTATTTGAGTTCCGCACTCTACAACGCAGATTACGATATATTCGCCGATATTTACACCTCACTCGACGGACGCGTTATCGGTGAGATCACGGCGTATAATAATTTCTTTGAAAAATACAGAAAGAGCGTAGCGTCTGAGATTTCGGGCGTTATGAACAATACGTATCTCAAGGCGCAGGGCGTTGACTCCGGCGAAAAGAGCTACGGAATGGTCGTCGACCTCGCCTGCGCGTGGGTTGCGACCCAAAACGACTGATTTTAGACGAAAGGAGCCTTACCGTGAAAGCAAAATACGTAAAGCTTATATCAGCGCTCGTTTGCATCGCCGTTGTTTTCACGGCAATAGCGCTCACGCGAACGGAGCTTCACGGCGCCGCTTCCGATACGGTGCTCTTCTATAATGACCGCGCGTGGACAATCTCCTCTCGCCTGCCCGCAGAGCAGGTGCACAGCGTTTATTACGTTCCGATCTCCCTTCTCGTACAGCTCCCAGACGTTGACGTTCGAATGAACGAATCGCTCGGCACGTTTATCATCACTCACGGAGAGCTGTATCTCTCGTTTGATACGACGACGGACTTCGCTATGAATCAGGACAAGGAGCGAACGTATCTCAAAACCGCCGAATATCACAACGAGCGCTACGTTCCCGTGCGTACGGTGTGCGCGTATCTTAACCTCGGATACGAGGAAACGACAAACTCCGTAACGGGTGTGACCGCTATACGTATCACCGACGGCAATCAGCACACAGCCTTTGCCGATCTGATCAAAACGAGGTATCCCTCGCTGTTTCCCGACGAGCCCGAAAACAGCGCTCAGACGTCAGACACTACCGACGGCGGCGAGTCTACAGCAGACACCGACAAAACGCCGACGCTCCCCGAGAGAACTGTTTATATCACGATAGATGGCTGTACAGGCAAATACACGTCCTCTATCTTGTCCGTTCTGAAGCGTTACGGCTACAAGGCGACCTTCTTCGTATCGGAGAACGAGCTTGGAAATAACGCTGCGGTTTTATCGAGAATCTGCGCGGGCGGTCACGAGCTTGCGCTCTCGCTCACCGCAGAAACGGGGACGGACAAAGCTGCCGTGCTTGCCGATATATCCCGTCAGAACGAGTGGCTGTCGCGGCTCATAAAGAGAATTTCCCGCGTGTGTTCCCTTGCCCCGTCAGGCACAGCAGATGCAAAGCTTGCCGCACAGCTTCTTGAGCGCGGCTACGTTATGTGGAGCGAAACGGAGGACGTTTCGATGAGCAGAGGCTCGTCAGTCGCGGCAAACGCCGCAATTGACGCGATTTGGGAAAACGAAACCGTTACGCTCCGTTTCACAGAAGCATCCAACACCGAAGAAGCGCTGCGGCTAGTGCTCGACTTTATAAAGCGCAACGACACCGCGTGTGACGTGCGCACAGTCAGCCCGGCATTCTATAACTAAACTGCAGAGCAAATACATTATCCCACGTCGAAAGGAATGATGAAAATGTCAGAATCCGAAAACAAAAAACGCATTCTCGTCGTCGAGGACGAAAACAAGATCGCCATCACGGTAATATACAATCTTCAGCACGCAGGATATGCATGCGAGCTTGCAAGCGACGGTGAGGAAGGCCTCAAAAAGGCGCTTACGGGCAACTTTGACCTTATACTGCTTGACATAATGCTGCCGAAGATGAACGGGTTTGAGGTCTGTAAGCGTATCCGCGAAAAGCTTGATACGCCTATCATCTTTGCAACGGCAAAGGTCGAGGAGGTCGACAAGATAATGGGCCTTGATCTCGGTGCCGACGACTACGTTACCAAGCCGTTTTCTCTCAATGAGCTCATGGCTCGTATCAAAGCAAACATTCGTCGCTCGAGAAGCGAGGTCGTAAGCGAAAAAGCAGAGAACGCATCCTCGGTCATTACTATACGCGGTCTTTCGATCGACACCTCAAGGTATGAAGTAAAGCGCGACGGCGAGCCCGTCGAGCTTACCAAGAAGGAATACGAGCTGCTCTCGTTTATGGCAAAAAACGCGGGCACGGTATACTCGCGCGAAGAACTTCTTGCCGAGGTTTGGGGCTACGACGGATTTTTCGGTGATACGTCCAGCGTCGACGTTACGGTAAGCAGACTACGCACGAAGCTCGAGGAGAACTCAAGCCGTCCCGAATACCTGCTGACTAAGCGCGGCATGGGGTACTACATCAAGTAAGCTATGTATAACAGTCTTTATTTTAAGATCATACTGATCCTCGTTATCTTTATGATAACGGTTATGTGCGTTATCGGAACGGTCCTCATCAACAACGTAAACAGCTTCTATATGGACGAGTTTACAAGTCAGATGGAGCAAAATCTTTCCGATGACAGCACGCTGACGGGTGAGCTTCGGGAAGCTTTGTCAGCAGAGGATTTTACGCTCGAGCAATTAAAGATACTCGGTACGTACCGCGGTATTCTCGGTATTGACGACTACCGCAACTTCTATATTCTCGATGCCGACGGCGGATTTCTCGGCGGATCTGACGTACAGCTTGGCGACGCGCTGCAGAAAACGCCTAACCTTATCGCCGCTATGCGTGGCACACCCGACAACTCCCAGCCGCTTGGAGCTGACTATGCAGACTACGCGATAAAGCTTGAAAACGGCGAGGCAGAGTGCATCATATACGTGCGCGACTCTATGGACGAGATGCAGCGCTTCACTTGGGTGCTCGTTTCTATCATTCTTCAGGCACTGATGCTCGGACTTATATTCGCGATAATCCTCGCGTTCTTCCTCTCGAGGGCGATCACCGCACCGATACAGAGTCTTACGCGCGGTGCAAAGCTTATCGCGGCGGGCGAGTTCTCGCATGAGATAGACATTAACTCGAGCGATGAGATAGGCAAGCTTACCGACGCGTTCAACTACATGAAAAAAACGCTCAAGAATACGCTTGAGGAGGTTTCCGGCGAGCACCGCAAGCTCGAAACCGTGTTCACCTACCTCAACGACGGCGTCATCGCCTTCACCGAGGACGGTCAGGTGATGCACATAAACGAAAAGGTCAAGGAGCTGCTTGGAAACAATTACAATGAAGGCTTCGATTTCCTCCGCTTCACAAAGCTTTTCGGCATTGAATACAATCCCCATTTCAACGTAGAATACATCGACCGCCCCAACCAAACCGGCGACGGCTACAACGTCAGCGACGTTATGTTTAACGGAAAGGTGCTCGACATCAGCTTCGGCACGGTAAGCTACCGCGAGGGCGATGCGGCGCGAAACGGTATGCTTGCCGTTATCCACGACGAAACGGGACGCTACGAGCTTGACAAGTCAAGACGTGAGTTCGTGGCTAACGTGTCGCACGAGATGCGCACCCCTCTGACCAGCATCAAGGGTGCGTGCGAAACCATCCTCGCAGACGAGGGTATGAACGCCGATATGCGCAGCTTCTTTCTCAATATGGCGGTCGAGGAATGTGACCGTATGACGCGTATCGTTTCCGACCTACTCGTCCTGTCGCGCCTCGACAACAAACGCACGCAGTGGAGCATCGACAAGTTCGACACAGATAAAATGCTCTCGCACATCATCGAGGTCATGCGAGTTGACGCAGAGGCACATTCTCACACGCTTAAATACGAAACGGAAACTGCACTCCCGCATATCACTGCAGATAAGGAGCGTATTGAGCAGGTGCTCATAAACATTCTCTCGAATGCTATCAAGTATACGCCCGACGGCGGTACGGTAACTCTTTTTGCAAAGGCACTTGGCGACAAGGTAAAGATTGACGTGCGCGACACGGGCATCGGCATTCCCGAGGAGGATCTGCCGCATCTGTTTGAGCGCTTTTACCGTGTTGAAAAGTCGCGCACGAGCGAAACGGGCGGCACAGGCCTCGGTCTTGCGATCGCGAAGGAAATCGTCGAGGCACACGGCGGCTCTATCTCGGTTACGAGCGAGCTCGGCAAAGGCTCCGTTATCACGGTCGTTCTGCCTATTGAAACCAAACTGAAATCGGTGTAAGCGAATGAACAAAAAATCTACATCACGCCGATTTGTATCGGCGCGCGAGACCTTCAAATCGGCACTTTTGTTAGGACTTCTTTTATCTCTCGTCGTTTTGGTGGTAGTTTACGTCAGCGGAATGCGAGCGTACGAGGAAGCAATCTCAAAAAATGACCTTGACGAGAGCTTTGACCGACTTTGGAGCGTTGTTAGCGACTCCGAGCCGAAGGGGCTTGACTCATCACATCTGCTTCCCGAGATCATCGGCTACAAGCAGTCGACCTCGCCAACGCCGCTTGCAACAATTGCGAGCACCGACGGTATGTCAGAGCTCTATAATCTCACAAAGCCTTGCATACTTGAGCTTTTCGGAAGCAATTCCGTCTGCTCCGAGCTGTCCACCGCAGAAGGCAAGCACCGTCTTGCGGCGGCTAAAGCAAGCGATGAATTCGTGTATCTGCGCTATCACGAGCCCGTGCTCTATCAGCTCATTTACGCATACGCAGCGAATACGCTCACCGTTTCCGAGGGCGACGTTGCCACCGGAGAAGGCGGCAATATAGGCGCATATATAAGTGAGCTTATTATAGTGCCCGATGACGATTTCGCCGCACACCGTTTTGTAGCGTACGCAACGGACGGAGACGGACACTACTTTGAATTCCGACCTATTGAGCGCGTAGTAACGTCCGACTTTTATATTTCAAAGCTCGCGACTACTGCCTCAAATGTAACCACGTTCCCACTTTATTTTTCCAAGGACCCGCGTTTTTCCTACGATGAGCCTATTGTGGACGGCGAGATTGAGTACACAGCGATAACCGCCTCGAGCATCGACGCCACAAGCGACGCTTTGCACGACGCGCTTCTCGACCTTTTTGGGTACAACAAGGAAAAGCTGGACGGATATGCGGACAGCACGGGGTACGTATACGTAGACTCTCACAGCCAGCTTCGCATAGAAATGGACGAAATAACGTTCCAAACAACTGATGCATCGGCTTCAAGCAGCTCTTTGCGCGGCATTCGTATAGATTCGCTGCTTGGCTATATAAGCTCCGAGGCATCGGGCCTTTTCGATAAGCTCACCGCAGTCGACAGCTTCATCAGACGGCTTGGTGAGATCTCGTCCGAGCTTGTTGGCGGTAATGCCTCTGTATGCCTTGGCGAGGTTTACAGCAGTGATTCTCTGCTCGTCATCGAATATTTCCTTACGTACAACGGCATACGTATCGGCGGTGAGCCATACCTTCGCGCCGTGCTTACAGAGGAAACGATATGCGAGCTCTCTCTCCATCCCGTATCTATAGCTTCAACCGAGGCAACAGGGCTCGCGCTCTCGCCGAGCTATATTTTCGACAGCCTTGATAAAACGGGCAAGCTTGATAAGGGCCGTGCTATAGACTCAATTCGTCTGTCATACATCGACGGCAACGCCGATTGGGCCGTAATATACGCAAGCTAACGAAAGGAAGTGATCCGCCGTGAATTGGTCATCTGTAAAAAATCTGCTTATCGCCATACTCATTGCGGCGAATCTTTTCCTGGTGTTCAACATCGTACGCCAGGACCGCACACGCGGATACATCTCCGAGGGTGAGATCCGTGACGCGGCAGAGCTGCTCGATGAGCGGGGATTTTCAGTTCCCTTGGATATTATTCCAACGAAGAAATTTAAGGCACCTGTTTATGAAAGCCACTACGGCGACGAATACTATACCGAGGTCGCAACAGCACTTTCGGGCTCCGAGCGCGAGATGCTCTATACTCTTCCAAACGGCGGAATAAGTATTTCTACCCAAAGCGGTGCTTTTATTGAGTTTGACAACGAGTTCGACTTCAGATACTCCGAATTTGACATTCCGGGCTCTGCGGCATATACTGAAATTACCGCTGACACGTTTGCCGCCGCTTCAAGAGAGGGAGCCGCTCTCGGCAACACGCGAATGAGATCGCTTTCCTCTGCGGCAAGTGCATTTCTTACAAAGCAGCAGACAAACGATTCACAGCTTACTGCCGAAATAGTCGGCGCATTTACAGATGCAGACGGACGCACGTTCGTCCTCGCAGAGCAATACCTCGCCGGCTATAAGCTCTATTCGCACTATGCGGTCTGCGTTTTCGAGGACAGTGAGCTGATATTTGCACACGGAAGATGGTATTTCTCCGACGTAGACAAGGATTACAATACCGAGCTGTGCGATCAGATAAACATCCTCTTTACCGATATGACTACACTTCGCGCATCTCTCGCCGGCACTTCCCCCACCGACGGCGAAGGGGATAATGCACAGCCCTCGAAAGATTCGTACAGCAAGAATATTACGCTTCCTGCCGTCAGCGCAGTCACCCCCTGCTATGTAGTCTATTGGAACTCGAACAAAACAGCCCTTTATTTTATTCCCGCGTGGCAAATCGACCATATCGACTCACTTACTATAGTCTATAATGCGACAAATGGCACTGTGTACTCGAGCAACTAATAAATATTACATTTAATTGTAAATATTCTGTTAATACCCCTTCCATTTTCCATATAAAAGTGGTATAATGAATAGTAGTATAGGTATAAATATTAACATTTTGTTAATCAAACATAGTTTTCAGCCAATTTACACTATCCCACGGTCCGTCACGGCGGGCGTCGACCGTTTTTCATACATCGCGCGCACTCAGATCGCGCACCATTACACGCCGAGAAACGAGATTGAATTATGGAAAAAATCATCATCAACGGTGGCAGACCCCTGCACGGCGCAATCGAGGTCAGCGGCTCTAAAAACGCCGCGATCCCGATAATTCTCGCGACGCTGATGGTAAACGACGTTTGCGTTATTGAAAACGTACCGTCTATCAGCGACATTGCTTTATCGCTTGAGATACTTTCGTCCGTTGGCTGCCGTATCCGAATGTTGTCTAAAAACACCGTAGAAATCGACTCTCGCGTAGCCGAGTGCGGAGTTTCCCCTTATGAGCTTGTACGCAAAATGCGCGGCTCGTACTATCTTGTCGGCGCAGAGCTTGCAAGATGGGGCAAAGCATACGTCGGTCTTCCCGGCGGATGTGACTTCGGCGTACGTCCGATCGATCAGCACATCAAGGGCTTCAAGGCGCTTGGTGCAACCATAAACGTAGAGGGCGGATATATCGACGCAAAGAGCGATGAGCTCACCGGCGCAAATATCTACTTCGATATGGAAACCGTCGGCGGCACTATCAACGTAATGATCGCTGCATCCCGCGCAAAGGGTACGACCGTCATTGAGAACGCAGCGCGCGAGCCTCATATAGTTGACCTTGCAAACTTCCTCAACACCTGCGGTGCACGCATCAGCGGCGCAGGAACCGATACGATTAAAATTAAAGGCGTCGATGAGCTCCACGGCTGTACGTATGCTATTATACCCGATATGATCGAAGCCGGCACTTATATGTGTGCGGCAGCGGCTACCGGAGGTCATCTCAAGGTCACCAACCTCATTCCAAAGCATATGGAGTCGGTTACTGCAAAGCTTGAGGAAATGGGCGTAAAGATAATAGAGCACGATGATTCGATCGAGGTCATCAGCACGGGCGAGCTTAACCGCGTTAACGTAAAGACGCTCCCCTACCCCGGCTTCCCCACGGATATGAATCCGCAGTTCGGCGCACTTCTTTGCCTGGCAAAGGGCGTATCCTGCCTCACCGAGGGCATATTCAACAACCGCTTCCGCTACGTTGAAGAATTAAAGCGTATGGGCGCTTCTATCAAGGTTGACGGCGCAACGGCTATAATCGAGGGCGGACTTCCACTTTCGGGCGCACCCGTAAAGGCAGTAGACCTTCGCGCAGGCGTTGCGATGATTATCGCGGGCCTCAGTATAAACGGTCGCACGGAGATCGAGGATATCCACTATATCGAGCGCGGCTACGACGACGTCGTCGGCAAGCTTCGCGCGGTAGGCGCGGACATCAAGAAGA
>JAZSJI010000091.1:0-18709 GCA_045534235.1 Candidatus Flemingiibacterium sp.
GCTATCTTCGACTTATCAAATTCCGCCTCCGAGCCGTTTCTTTTGATTATCTTCATAATTGATATTCCTCACATTTTATGTATTTTGTCATTCTTTGTGTTTGTTCGCCTACCACAATATATAGTGTGCGGTGCTTATCAATGATACCATATATTGTGGTGTTTGTCAATAGCATTCCGTATATTATTTTATTTTTGGCGTTGTATACAAACGCAGGGCACAGTTTTGGTGCACCTTGCGCGCATACTGTTTTTTCTATAGTTTCAACCTAAAAATCCATTGACAGCGCGATAACAAAATGGTACAATAAATCTACATAATGAAATAGGGACCAAAGGAGAACCAATATGCGCTACGTTATAGATCACGACTATCACATTCATTCCTACCTCTCGCTTTGCTCGAAGGAGCCCGCGCAGACAGCAGAGAGAATACTCAAATATGCAAAGGACAACAATTTCACCTCGCTTTGCGTGACCGACCACCACTGGGACGAAACCGTGCCCGGCGCATCGCCGTGGTATCAGCGACAGGGACTTGACCACATCACGCAGATCCTGCCGCTTCCTACAGCTGACGGCATCCGCTATATGTTCGGCTGCGAAACGGATTTAAATCAGGGGCTCACCCTCGGTATGTCGCCCGAGAGATACGGTAAGTTCGACTTTATCGTTATCCCGACGACGCATCTGCATATGGAGTACAACATTGACAAGAATCTTCTTGACACCTCCGAGCGCGCGAAGATTTGGACCGAGCGCTTCGAGGCGGTGCTCGATATGCCGCTTCCCTTTAGTAAGGTCGGCATCGCGCATATGACCGGCGGACTTACCTACCCCGCATCGCACGAGGGCTTTATCGAAACGATGACGAAGCTTCGCGACGACGATATGGAGCGCATATTCACAAAGTCTGCAAAGGTCGGGCTTGGCATCGAGCTCAACGCTCACTGCTTTAATTTTGAAGACTGCGACAAGGACGTGCTGCTTCGCCCGTACATCATCGCGAAAGCGTGCGGCTGTAAATTCTATCTCGGCAGCGATGCACACTTCCCGCACCAGCTCGACGAGGCTATCCCGCTCTTTGAGCGCGCCATCGACTTGCTGGGTCTCACCGAGGACGACAAATTCCACGTTTAATAAAATCCGCGCAGGCGAGTTAAAGCTCGCCTGCGTTTTTTGTATACATATGTCAATGTATCACAACAGTGCGCTGAAAAACATTGCAAAAACGGCAAGCAGAATTGCAAATTTTGCGAACTTTTTCTCATCGCGCAAGAGTTTTGCCAAAGCTTATTGACATTTGTTTTTATCAAAGATATAATGGCATTGTATCCACCTGTCCGAAAAACGAAAAAAATTGTCCGTTTATCGCATTGACTAACGGTACGGCGGTTGATATAATTAGAAAAATGCAGTTCCAGAGGAGTTAAAGCCATGAGAGAACCAACCTTCAATCTCGACCTCGCAACACAGATAAACGACGGACTTACGCAGACAAGCGGTGACGGCGCATCCCTCGCGTTCGACACCAAATACGGCATAATGTTCTGCGCGTATATGCCGGGGCGCCACGGCGCGTACGGCGAGTCACGCGGCAAGATAGCGCTCTCCTACTTTCCCGCATCCCAGCCAACCAATATTCGCTACATTACTATCGCCGAAGGACACACCGAGTATGTTCCGAACATCATAAGCCTCGGTGACGGCAAGGTACGAGTTTCCTACGAGCTCAACGCCCGTGACGAAGGCGACCACCCCGTATGCTACAAGGATTTTGACTACTTAACGGGCGAGCTTTCCGAGGAAAAGACCATAATGGTCAAAAAGGCAAGCGGCGAGCTCGTCGGACTTTGCCAATCGGTTGAGTTCGAGTACCTCGAATCCCACGGCTACACCGAGCATCATCATAACCGCACCGAGCAGATAATTTTCGGCGGTCACACTCCCTTCCGCGATGAAAACGGCGTGGTCTACGGCTCTATCACTACCGAATACGGCGAGGTCATACTCTACCGCTCCGAGGACGATATGGCAACGCTCGAATTTTTCGCAGTATGCCCGTTCCCCACTACCTATGAGTACGATTTCAAATATTTAAATGGCAGACTTCACGCTATATTCAGAACCCACTACGATAAGGACAACAACCACTACACCTATTCCGACGACAACGGCAAAACGTGGAGCGAGCCTGTTGCGCTGAAAGACAGTATCGGCTGCCGTCCGAGAATGATTGTACATAACGGACACATTCTTATGGCATACAACGTTTATAACAACGATACCGGTCACCGTCCGAACATCCCCACGGGCAGATGTGAGCTTCGTATGTGCCTCGGCGAAAATGAGAATCCAAACGAAAACACCGTAGTCGTTGACGTTCAAAGCAAATACGGCATTGTAAATATCGCAATAATCGACATAATGGGTGACGCTTATATGGCGTTCAGCACGAGCGAGTGCGCGCTCGAATACCACAACGGTAATTCTGCCGTACGCGGTAAGGACGCAATACGCTACATAAAGCTCGGCGATCTTTCTGCCGAGGCATAAACAAAGAGGAGTTAAAGCTATGAAAAAATCCACCTTCGATCTCGATCTCGCAGTACAGATAAACGACGGCCTGACGCAGACGAGCGGCGACGGCGTTGCCCTCGCGTTTGACACCAAATACGGCATAATGTTCTGCGCGTATATGCCGGGCAAGCACGGCTCGTACGGCGAGTCGCGCGGCAAGATAGCCCTATCCTCCTTCCCTGCATCACAGCCGACGAACATCAAATTTGTGGACATCACCGAGGGCCGCAAGGAGTACGTTCCAAACGTCATCAGCCTCGGCGACGGCAAGGTACGGATTTTCTATGAGATAAACAGTATATCTGAAGGCGACCACCAAACCTGCTACAAGGATTTTGACTACCTAACAGGCGAGCTCACCGAGGAAA
The DNA here is from genome assembly GCA_045534235.1 of Candidatus Flemingiibacterium sp. Lineage (GTDB taxonomy): Bacteria > Bacillota > Clostridia > Oscillospirales > CAG-272 > Flemingiibacterium. The sequence goes on from JAZSJI010000091.1 coordinate 2,948, forward strand.
AGGCAGTTAATATAAAGCTCGACGACGGACGCGTGGTTGAGCTGTGTCAGTCCGTGGAATTTGCATATCTTGAGCAGCGCGGTTATTTCAACCATCAGCACGTAAAGACCGAGCAAATATGCTCCGCCGCACAGACGCCCTTCAAGGGTGAGGACGGCTATTGGTACACCGCAATCTCCACCTACCTTTCCGAGGTTATCCTGTGCCGCTCTAGCGATAATCTCGCAACACTTGAGCCGTTCGCGATCTGTCCGTATCAGGCACAGTACGAGTTCGACTGGCGCTACCTCGACGGCAAGATACACGCTATCTTCCGCACCAACCGCGACGTTGACGCTATTTCCTACACCACGTCCGAGGACAACGGCAAAACCTGGAGCGAGCCCGTACACTTTGCCGAGAGCATCCAGTGCCGCCCGAAGATCATCGTACACAACGGTCACATTCTTATGAGCTACAACTACTACTGTATGGACACGGGCAACCGCCCCGAAATTCAGCAAGGCAGAACCGCGATCAGACTTTGCTACGGCGAAAATCCAGACCCGAACAAAAATACCGTGGTTGCTGACCTACACAGCAAATACGGCATCGTAAACGTATGCCTCGTTGACGTAATGGGCGACGTTTACCTCGGCTACAGCTCGAGCGTGCTCGCGCTGGAATATCATAACGGCAACTCCAAGGTCCGCGGCAAGGACGCTATTCGTTACATAAAGCTCGGCGATCTTTCACCAAAGGAATAAGCAGCATCAAAAGCGGCGCTCGATAGAGCGCCGCTTTTCGTTTTTGGAACAGATTTTTGCGTTTTTGTCTTAAATCTTTGTTATTTTGTTGACAATCTGCATAAAATCATAGTTTGAGAATGATTTTTTTGTGAATTTCGTCATTTTTGCTCTTGAAATCTGCAAGCGTATATAGTATAATATATTTATATGATACATTTCCCAGAAGTTCACAAAACTACAGAGAGGTGAGATATTTGGCACTTACTTTCCGTGGGGGCACCCACGTAAAAGAGCACAAAAACACAAGTGGCTGCGCCATACAGCATATGCCGCCGCCAAAAACCGTTACTATTCCGATGTCGCAGCATATCGGCGCGCAGGCAGTCCCCTGCGTTGAGGTCGGCGACACCGTTTGCAAGGGTCAGGTCATCGGCGTTATCGAAGCAGGCCTCGGCACACCCGTACATTCAAGCGTATCGGGCAAGGTCGTAAATATCGACATTCGAAGCGGTCAGAACGGCGCACTTATAAAGCACGTCACCATCGAAAACGACGGCGAGGGCAGAATTCACCCCGACGTAAAGCCGTGGGGCAAAGCGATTGCTGACACAACTCCCGAAGAGATTATAGAGATCGTCAGAAAAGCCGGTATATCCGGTATGGGCGGCGCAACCTTCCCAACGCACGCAAAGATAAGCTCCGCGCTCGGCAAGGTTGACACGCTTATCGTAAACTGTGCAGAATGTGAGCCGTTTATAACGGCGAACCACCGCCTGCTGCTCGAATATCCCGAAACCGTTATTGACGGACTTCGGGTGCTTATGCACACCTTCGGTCTTAACGAGAGCATCATCGCCATCGAGGACAACAAGCGTGATGCGGCAAAGAAGCTTGAAGAGGTGCTCGGCGATGATAAATCTATCAAGATAAAGCTTCTCAAGACGAAGTATCCGCAGGGCGACGAGCGTCAGCTCATATACGCGCTTACAAAAAAGAAGCTCGCGGCAGGAAGACTTCCTGCCGAGGTCGGCTGCTGTATCTTCAACGCGGAAACCGTTGCGGCTATACATAACGCTATCACAACGGGTATGCCGCTCGTCGAGCGTGTCGTCACCGTCGACGGCGACTGTGTCAAGGAGCCCGGAAACGTATTTGCTCCGATCGGCACGACCTACCGCGATCTTTTCGCGTTCTGCGGCGGACTTGTCCGTGCACCGCGAAAGATAATCTGCGGCGGTCCGATGATGGGCGCGGCGCAGTGGGACATAGACACGCCCGTTACAAAGGGTACGTCCGCGCTGCTCGCCCTCTCTCCCGATATGGAGTATTACTATGAGCAAGCACCCATCTGTATCAGATGCGGACGCTGCGTGCAGAACTGCCCTATGAATCTTATGCCGAACTATCTTACGATGTTCGCGAAATTAAATCGCCTCGACCTTGCGGAGCAGTTCAACATTTTAAGCTGTATAGAGTGCGGAAGCTGCTCGTACAACTGCCCCGGTCACGTTTCTATAGTCCAGCGTATTCGCGCGACCAAGATGAAGATAAACGACCGCAAGCGCGCTATGCAGGCATCCCTCGAGCAAAGTAAGATAAAAAAGGAGGATAAGTGATGTCAACGACCTCTGAAAATAAAACTGAAATACTTGATGCTGTAGTCGACGCACCCGCGGCAGAGCCTACTGCCGCAGAAACCGTCGACGCGTTTATGCCCGAGCTCGTTACGGTTTCGCCCTCGCCGCACATTCGTGCGGGAGTTACCACGCGAACCGTAATGCTCGACGTTTGTATAGCTCTGCTCCCCGCACTTATTTGGGGTATATACATATTCGGTTGGCGTGCGCTCACGCTGACGCTCGTTTCTGTAGTATTCGCGACGCTCGCTGAATACGCGTACCTTAAAATAATGAAAAGACCGAGCACCGTGCTCGACTTTTCCGCAGTCGTAACGGGACTTCTTCTGGCGCTTAATCTGCCCGTATCCGTTCCGCTGTGGGTACCCGCGATCGGCTCGGTATTCGCTATTATAGTTGTAAAACAGCTCTTTGGCGGAATCGGACGAAACTTTATGAACCCCGCACTCGCGGCAAGAGTGTTCCTCTTCCTTGCGTGGTCGACCTACTTAAGTGCCTTCCCTGCTGTGGGAACAAAAATGTCACCGTTCTCTATCGGCGCACCCGATGTCGTAGCAAGTGCAACTCCGCTCGCTTCCCTGAAGGGTGCCGTTATCCCCGAGAACGCATCTCTTATGGACGCGCTTATCGGCTATGAGGCGGGCTGTATCGGCGAGGTTTCCGCGCTGCTGCTCGCGGCAGGATTCGTATATATGCTTATTCGCCGCATTGTAACGTGGCACATTCCCGTTGCCTACATCGGCACGGTGTTCCTGCTCTCGCTTATCTTCCCGCAGGGCGCAGATCCGCTCACCTTTGCACTGTGGCAGATACTTTCGGGCGGACTTTTCCTCGGTGCTATCTTTATGGCGACCGACTATTCCACCTCGCCCATCACATCGCGCGGACGCATCATCTACGGTATCGGTTGCGGCGCGCTTACGGTGTTTATACGTTATTTCGGTGCTTACCCCGAGGGCGTATCCTTCTCGATACTTATAATGAATCTGCTCGTGTGGTATCTTGACCTTTACACGAAGCCAAGAAAATTTGGAGGTGCTAAGCGTGAAAAATCAAAGCAGCATTAAATTCATACTTGGCGTCACCGCAAAGCTTCTGCTTATAAGCGTGGTAACCGCGCTTCTCCTTTCCTGCATAAACGCGCTTACAAAGGATAAGATAGCTGCAAACATCGCTGCGGAAAAGGAAGCGGCCATTTCGGCTATCTTCCCGAATGCTACCGAAAACACTACCGCAGAGCTTGACGCAGAGGGTATAAACGCACTTTACATCGTATACGCAAACGGCAAGGCTGTCGGCTACACCGCAGAGGTCGCACCTCTCGGCTTTGGCGGCGAGCTCACTCTTATGGTCGGCATTAACGCAGATGGCGCAGTTGCGGGCGTGAAGCTTATCGCGCACGCCGAAACACCCGGTCTTGGAAGCCGCGTCGGCGATGCGGGCTATCTTTCGCAGTATATCGGCAAGGACGAAGCAGCGCTTGAAGGCGGCATCGACGTTATCACCGGCTCGACCGTTTCGAGCAACGCTGTTCTCGACGGCGTAAAGACCGCCGCTTCGGTATACGATTTGGTATATCCGATGTTCGTTAACGGAGGTGTAAAATGAGTAAATACACCTTAAAAAATGTGAAAAGCCAGCTGCTCGACGGACTTTTCTTCAAAAACCCCGTGCTTATGCAGCTTCTCGGTATGTGTGCAACGCTCGCGGTCACCACGTCGGTAACGAACGCTATCGGTATGGGTCTTACCACCACCGCGGTGCTCATCTGCTCCAACGTGTTCATTTCGCTTCTGCGTAAGTTTATCCCGAAGGAAATACGCATCGCGTCGTATATCGTTATCATCTCGGGATTTGTTACGGCGGTACAGCTGCTTATCAAGGCATTCCTTCCCAACCTTGACAAATCTCTCGGTCTGTTTATCCCGCTTATCGTCGTAAACTGTATCATTCTCGCGCGTGCGGAATCGTTCGCGTCAAAGAACGCCGTGCTCCCCTCCGCCGTTGACGGACTTTCAATGGGACTCGGCTTCACGTTCGCTCTGACGCTGCTCGCGGCTGCACGCGAGATCATCGGCGCCGGCTCGCTCGCAGGAGTTCGTATACTCCCCGAGGCGTACGAGCCTGCGATAATCTTCCTGCTTCCTCCCGGAGCGTTCTTAATGCTCGGTATGCTCATCGCGCTTATGAACAAGATTATGAGCACGATCCGCAAGAACAGCGAAAAGAAGAAGGCAGAGATCGCAAGAGTACAGGCTCTGGCAGAGCTTGCCGATATTAAAGAAAAGTACGCTAACGAGCCCGACGACGTAAAGGCAGTTCCGATTTCGGTAAAGGAGGAGAAATAAACAATGGATTATTTAGTTGAAATATTGCTCCTTATGCTTACCGCCGTACTCGTCGAGAACTATATCTTCTCGCAGTTCCTCGGCATCTGCCCGTTCCTCGGCGTATCCGAAAAGCCCGACACCGCACTCGGCATGGGCTTTGCGGTAATGTTCGTTATGACGCTCTCGAGTGCCGCGACGTGGCTTATTTACCACCTCGTGCTCGTTCCGCTCGGGCTCGCTTATCTCGAAACTATAGCGTTTATACTTATAATCGCTTCTCTCGTGCAAATAATCGAGATGTTCCTTCGCAAGTTTATCCCCGCGCTTTACGGCGCTCTCGGCATCTATCTGCCGCTCATCACGACCAACTGTGCGGTGCTTGGCTCTGCCCTCTTAAACATTCAGGAGGGCTACGATTTCGTGCAGTCGCTCGCGTACGGCTTTTCCTCCGCGGCAGGCTTTACACTTGCGATAGTAATATTCGCAGGCGTTCGTATGCGCATTTCCTTCGCGAAGCCACCGATAGCGTTCCGCGGAACGCCGATAGCACTTATCGCGGCAGGACTTATCGCAATGGCATTCTCCGGATTTTCCGGAATGTCGTTCTCCTAAGGAGGTGTGCTGATGAATGAGAATGTTATGAACATAATCTACGCCGTGCTTGCGTTTTTAGCGCTCGGCGGCGTGATGGGCATACTGCTCGCTATCGCCTCCAAGGCATTCTTCGTTAAAACGAACGAGAACGTTGCCGCTATCGCCGAGATTTTACCCGGCGCTAACTGCGGCGGCTGCGGCTACTCCGGCTGCAACGCGCTCGCAGAGGCTATCGTGAAGGGCGAGGCTAAAACCTCTGCCTGCGTTGCAGGCGACGAGGCACTCGCCGCGAAGATCGCACAAATAATGGGTGTTCCCGCAGAAAAGCCCGTACGTAAGCGTGCGCAGGTTATGTGCTCGGGTACGTCGGAATACGCCAAAAAGAAATACGCATACAAGGGCGCGCACGACTGCTTTGCCGCATCGAAAATGGGCGGCGGCGACAAGCTCTGCCCCAACGGCTGTATCGGTCTTGGCACGTGCGTTGCGGCGTGTATGTTCGACGCTATCAACATCGTCGACGGCGTTGCCGTCGTTGACTACGAAAAGTGTCAGGCGTGCGGACGCTGTGTCGAGGCTTGCCCCAAGCACATTATCCGCATTATCCCCTACGAGTCCACCCATTGGGTTGGCTGTATGTCGATAGACAAGGGCGCAGTCACGAAAAAATACTGCGACGTTGGCTGTATCAGCTGCAAGATCTGTGAGAAGGCGTGCAACTACTACGCCATCAAGGTTGAAGGCGGTGTTGCGTCTATTGACTACGACAAGTGCACGATGTGCGGCGAATGTGTATCGAAGTGTCCGAGAAAGATAATCTGGTCGGACAGATCGCAGCGCGTAAGCATCACTATCAAGCAAGAGGACCTCAAAGCTTAACGATTTACGAGGTGCGCACGCGCGCACCTCGTTTGTCGCGTTTTATGAAGGGAGAGAGCGTATGATAAAATTGTATCTTGCCGCCGCAAACGGGCGTGACGAGCACACCGTCGGCGCGTCACTCGCGCGTTTTGCGCTGTACGACACGTACGCCTCTCACGCGCCGCTAAAAAAGGACGCGCGCGGCAAGCCGTACTTTGACGGTGCATCGGTACACGTCAGCATTTCCCACTCGAAGGGAATGTGCCTTGCGGCGGTTTCGGATAGCGAGATCGGCGTGGATATTGAGCTTATCAAAGACGGCGACGCCGAGCATCTGACGCGCCTCGCAGAGCGGTATTTCACAAAAGCCGAGGCGGACTGCGTTTCGGCGGCACCGACCGAGCGCTTCTATGAAATTTGGTGCGCCAAGGAAAGCTATATCAAATACACGGGCGAGGGCTTCTCACGCCCACTTTCGAGCTTTTCTGTGCTCGATGGCAAAATGTGCTTTTCTCACTTCGAGTATCACGGCTATCACGTCGCCGTATGCTCGACGGAATACACAAACACACCGCCAATACTCGTCGACACGGACGAGTTGGAGCTGTGCTAACTCACAAAGCAGGAGTAAATATGCGAACACTCTATATTAAAGAAAACGACGCAGGTCAGCGCCTCGACAAATTCCTCTCGAAGGTCGTCAAGGCTCTCCCAAAATCGCTTATGTACAAATCTATACGCACGAAAAAAATAAAGGTCAACCGCAAGCGCACCGAGATTGGCTATATACTGAACGTGGGCGATACTGTGGAGCTCTTTTTGGCCGAGGAATTCTTCTCGGACAACGCCGCCGAAGAAGCGTTTATGAAGTTAACGCCTCGCCTCGACGTCGTTTACGAGGACGAGAACATTATGCTTCTTGACAAGCGCCCCGGGCTAATCGTCCATTCCGACGACAAAGAGGACGTCAACACGCTCATAAGTCACGTCAAGGCGTATCTCTACCGTAAGGGCGAGTACAAGCCCGAGGACGAGCAGTCCTTCGCGCCCGCGCTTTGCAACCGTATCGACCGCAACACGGGCGGCATCGTCATCGCGGCTAAAAACGCCGAGGCGCTTCGCGTGATGAATGAAAAGATAAAGAACGACGAGCTCTCAAAATTCTACCTCGCCGCCGTTCACGGTCGCCTTCCGAAAAAATCCGATACTCTGACGGGCTACCTTAAAAAGGACGCATCGAATAACATCGTTGATATAATCACCACTCCGCGTCAGGGATATAAGCAGATAATCACCAAGTACAGAGTAATAAACGAGCGGCACGAGCTTTCCCTTGTCGAGGTCGAGCTTGTGACGGGACGCACACATCAGATACGCGCGCACTTCTCGTCCATCGGACACCCATTGCTCGGCGACGGCAAATACGGCGTAAACCGCGACGACAAAAAGCTCGGCTACAAATTTCAGGCGCTCTATGCGTACAAGCTTGAGTTTCGCTTTAAAACAAAGGGCACGGCGCTCGACTATCTCGACGGAAAGGTTTTCTGTGCCGATAAGCAAAAAATCTGGTTTCTCGACGAATTTCGATAATATTGCGATTATGTTCACGCCTATATCAATTATTGTTCATAGAATTATGATACAATAATTAGCGTTATAAGATAAGCTTTTTCGAAAGGATGATGCCAATGCGCAGATTTTTTGATATAATAGCCACACCTGCTCGCAAATTTACAAACGCATCCCTCCGAGTGGCTTTGCCGATTATTGCAGCGGCTGCGCTGATAATAAATATTTTTCTTGAGATAGCCCTGCGCTTCTCACCCGTTTCGTTGGCAGAGCATATTATATCGCATCCACTCGCCTTTCTGACAAACGTGCTCATAATATTTTTTACCTTGTCAGTCTGTCTGTTATTTAAACGCCGCTTTGCAACGGGATTTCTTATATCGTTCCTTTGGATACTGCTCGGCGTGATAAACCTTTTCGTAATGCTCAAGCGCGGCACGCCTCTGTCAGCCATTGATTTTCTGATAATACGCGAGGCGTTCAGCATAGCGGGAGCATACTTCACGGTATTTCACCTCGTGCTCATCGGCGTACTGCTTTTACTTTGTATTACCCTTATCGTTCTGCTGTTTATCAAAGCACCTCGCCGTCAGCGAGTAGATTACAAGCCCACGCTTTTGTGCTTTGTCTGTGTCGCGGCTCTAACTGCGTTGTCGGTATTTGCATCCTCTCGGCTTTTGACTATGCCTTCTATGCTTATCGACGCATATTTTGACAACGGCTTCGTGTACTGCTTCTCTCGCAGTGCCATAGTGCACGGTGTCGAGCGTCCCGACGACGACGCGATCGACAAAAAAGATGAGTTTATGGATAAGCTTGATACACCTGTTGACGCAGTGCCGATCGACGCACCTAACATAGTAGTCGTACAGCTTGAATCCTTCTTTGACGTGAAATACGTAAAGGACGTGGAATTTTCGAGAGATCCCATACCGAATTACACCGCGCTCAAGGAAAGCTGTGTTTCCGGCTTTATGGACGTCACGCAAAAGGGCGGCGGAACGTCGAATATAGAATTTGAATTTCTCACGGGTATGAGCCTTAAGCACTTCGGTCCCGGCGAATTTCCGCACACGACCATCTTAAAGTCACGCGCGTGTGAAAGCTTGGCGACCAATTTAAGAGAGCTTGGTTACAGTACCCACGCCCTGCACAATCACATCGCAACGTTTTATAACCGCAACACAGTTTATTCCTCGCTCGGCTTTGATACGTTCACTCCGCTTGAGCTGATGACAAATATTGAGCGCAATATCCTCACCTTCTGCACCGACGACGTGCTTGTCGGAGAAATAGAGTCAGCGCTCGACTCAACAAAGGCTCAGGACCTGGTCTTCGCGATCAGCGTCGAGGGGCACGGCGGATACCCGAACTACGAGCTTGGCGGATACTACACCGAAGACGACATAGAGGTAAGCGGCATTGAGGATAAGGAAGTCTATAATCAGTACCGCTTCTACGTAAAGCTCATCGAGCAAATGGACCAGACTGTAAAAGATATCTGCGAGCTTATGGAAGCACGTGGAGAGCCGTACGTGCTTGTATTTTACGGAGATCACCTCCCCGCTCTGCCGATAACGAACGAGCAGCTCGAAAACAAAAACGTTTATCAAACGGAATATGTTATAAAATCCAACATCGAGCTTGTCGGGGCCGCTGAGGCTTCCGATATAAACGAGCTTGATAAGGACCTTACGGCATATCAGCTTGGAGCGTATATCCAACAGCTTTGCGGTATGTCGGTCGGAGATATCACCCGTCTTCATCAGCACGAGTTCGAAACGGGCGAGAGCTACGACGATATTTTGGGAACGCTCATTTACGAGCAGCTCTATTCCGATGAGGCTGCATACGAGCCGTCCGATATGAAGATCGGCACGCGCCCCATAGTGCTGGATTCCCACTATCTGTACGGACAAACGCTGTATATATACGGTTCCGGCTTTAATACATACAGCAAAGTCGAGGTAAACGGCATCAAGCGCGAAACGACCTACATTGATGAAAATACGCTTGCCATCGAAAACGTACCGAACATAAGAAGCATTCAGGTGCTTCAGATCGCCGACGACGGCACAGAGCTTGCCGCATCGAATACAAAAACAGTCAAAGATAATTAAAAAATCCCCACGGTCAAATGACCGTGGGGTTCTTCTTTACTTTGCCTTTTTTTCCTGCTTTGGATGGGGTCCGTGGTGCTTGCTCGGGACAATACCGCGCGCCGAGGTCTTGTTTTCGGGGATAATGTCGCCTGCCTTGGTGAGCGCGATCTTTGTGAAGAGCGGACCGACAAGCTCCAAAATAAGTACCGAGAAAAGAACGATATTGCGGATCAAATGTCCGTCGCTAAGGTCGCCGACCTGAAGCGACATACCAAGCGCTACTCCTGCCTGCGGCAGAAGCGTGATACCGAGGTACTTACATACGTTTGGCGAGCACTTCATGATCTTTGCGCTAACGCCTGCGCCGCCCCATTTACCGACAGCACGTGCTGCAAGGAATACGACGCCGATAATCACGATCGAAAGATTGCCGAACACGGCGAGGTCAAGCTCTGCGCCCGAGAGCACGAAGAAAATGATAAACAACGGTGTCGTCCAGCCGTCGACACGCTCCATAAGCTCCTCGGAGTAATCGCAAAGATTGCAGAATACCGTACCGAGCATCATGCAAACAAGCAAAGATGAGAAGCCGATCTCGACGGGACCGATGTGGAACTTAAGCATCGAGAGCGCAACCGTCAGAAATACGAACGCTATCGCCATCGACATACGCTTGGAGCGCGAATGGAAGAAGCGCTCGATAAGCGTAAGCACCACGCCCATAAGTGCGCCGAGAAGAAGCGATGCGATGATCTCAACAAGAGGATTTACAACGATCGAAATAACGTCGATGTGCCCCTGCTCAAGTGCGCGTGCAACACCGAGCGATACTGCGAATATGACAAGTCCGACAGCATCGTCGATAGCAACGATGGGAAGGAGCAGGTCGGTAAGCTCGCCCTTCGCCTTGTACTGACGCACGACCATAAGTGTTGCGGCAGGTGCGGTCGCGGTGGCGATTGCGCCGAGCACTATAGCGGCAGGCATCGACAGCACGTCGAAAACAGCTAAAACGCCAAGCACAACGTCAACGATGAAAGCGGCGGCAAGCGCCTGAAAGATACCGATAAACGTGGCCGCCTTACCCGTTTTCTTAAGCTGTGACAGACGGAACTCGTTGCCTATGGAAAATGCGATAAATCCAAGTGCCGCCGTCGAGATTACGGACAAATGCTCGATGCTTTCAGCAGATGTAAAGCCAACGCCCTCGATACCAAGCGCGCCGATACAGAACGGGCCGACTATAATTCCCGCCACAAGATAAGCGGTAACCGCCGGCAGCGAAACAAGCTTTGCAAGTCGGGAAAGCATTAACCCAACGAGCATCGCGAGCGAAATTGATAATAAAAGCGTCATAAATGTACTTCCCAAAAACATATTAGCCACCCACTTGAGCGACCTATATTATATTAGTACGAAAACGCTCTTTTGTCAATAGTGAAAATAGACAAATTACAGCATAATCCCACCCTATTTTAGGGTGGGATATTTTTCGTATTTATTCGCTGTACATCGGAGTTGAGAGATAACGCTCGCCCGTATCGGGAAGAAGCGCCACAATCACCTTTCCGCGGTTTTCCTCGCGAGCCGCGACGAGTACTGCCGCGTGAAGCGCCGCGCCCGAGGTTATGCCAACAAGCACGCCCTCGCATCTTACAAGCTCGCGTCCTGCCGCGTACGCCTCGTCTTCGGTAACGGTGATTATTTCGTCAATAAGCGACGTATCGAGTATCTCGGGAACGAAGTTTGCACCTATACCCATAAGCCCGTGTGCACCCGCCTTGCCCCTCGAGAGAAGCGGCGAGGATGCAGGCTCAACTCCTATAACCTTAATGCTCGGATTTTTCTCCTTTAAATAACGCGCCGTACCCGTGACAGTTCCGCCTGTCCCAACGCCTGCGACAAAAATATCGACCTTGCCGTCGGTGTCCGACCATATTTCGGGGCCGGTGGTTTCGTAGTGCGCCGCAGGATTTGCAGGATTTTCAAACTGCCCCGCTATGATACTGCCGGGTGTTGCGTCGGCGATCTCTCTCGCCTTTTCAATCGCGCCCGTCATACCCTTTGCACCGTCAGTCAGAACAAGCTCTGCACCGTATGCGCGAAGCAGGGCAATGCGCTCACGGCTCATCGTGTCAGGCATAGTCAGAATGACCTTGTACCCCTTTGCAGCGGCAACTGCGGCAAGTCCGATGCCCGTATTTCCGCTCGTCGGCTCGATTATTGTCGCGCCGGTAGCGAGTCTGCCGCTTTTTTCGGCATCCTCGATCATCTTTGCGCCAACTCTGTCCTTAACGCTTCCTGCCGGATTAAAATATTCAAGCTTTGCGAGCAGCGTCCCACAAATACCGCGGCTCTCGGCAAACCGAGAGAGTAAGAGAAGCGGCGTGGCGCCGATAAGCTCGCAAACGGATCTCTTTATATTCACCTTACAAAAGCCCCCTTCGCTTTAATAATATTATTCTATCACCGAGTGCCGTCATTGTCAAGTACGGCAAACGTTTTTTAGCGTTTTCGACAATCTTCGACAAAAACATAGACTTGCTGACCAAATCGGTATATGAATATTCGGTTGTCTTTAACATTGAAAAATACGGCAAGATGTGCTATAATATACTTATCGTCCAACGGTGCGGACATTCCCCTCTCAAAAGGAGCCACAGTATGCTATACATAGACACCCCCGAAAATGCACAAACAGAGCTTGGCAAGGCAATACGTATATTGCTCATTGATATGGGCGCGGTAACCCACCTTAAAGGCTTTGCCTATCTTTGCCGAGCCATCGAGATCGTATACGAGGAGCCCGACGCTATACATAACGTCGTAAAGGGCCTATACGCGCGGATAGCCGAAGAGGCACAAACCACCCCGTCCTGTGTCGAGCGCAATATTCGAAGCGAGCTCAAGGTCATATTGGAATCGGGAAAATTCGCCATACTTGACGAGTCATTTTCGCATTTCGGATTTCGGTCAAAGGCAGTTTCCGCACGCAAGTTCATCGCCCTTTTTGCGGAAAAGCTCCGCAATCATTTGATCGAGCCCAAGCCGCACGTATATAGGGTTATGTGATGTACTTTTGCCATGACGAGCAGCTTGATGAGAGCACCGCAAGAATACTTATACACCTCGGCTTTCCCACCGATCTTCGTGGATACGAATATCTGCGATGTGCCGTTATCGAAGCGTATTACTCCCCTGCACTCACCACTTACGTAACAAAATCGTTATTTCCGAGAGTCGCGCGGCTTTGCGGACGCGTACCCGTATCAAGCGTTTCGCGCGGCTGCCGTCACGCGATCGAATACGCGTCAGACTACGGTTTTCTAAACGATTTTCTAAAGCGCTCAGGCTCTGACACCTATCCCTCAAGCGCGCTGGTTATCAATGAAATTGCAAATCTTCTGCGCACCGCGCAAAAGCAGTGAATTATATGCAAAAAGTCGCACCGCCTTAAACTAAGGCGGTGCGATCTTCATTTTTTACTTATACTGCGGCGTACATAATCTGCGAGCGAGTTGATAAATCTTTTTGGAGGTGGACACTCTGCTGTAGCAAAATACTTTTTCAGCGTAATCTTGTCCCTAAGATTATCCACACGCCTCAGCGCAGTACGTATAGCGTGTTCTACACACTGCACTGTGGTTTGGTTCTCCTTTGCGACCTCTGTGTAAAGTCTGTCAACTATTCTGGCGCCTGCCAATGGCTCGTAATACGTAATGCGAACTGCATCGCATAGATACGTAAAGCCCTTCAGATTAAGCGGAATTCCAAGCTCAAGCATTATATCAAATATCTGATTTTCTATTAACTCTCGCTCTCCTTCCTTTACGTTAGTCTGCGGTGTGTTTACATTTATAATCATTTGGGTTCTCCTGTGGTGCTTTTCTGATACGGCTGTCATAATTTTTTCAGCACACATCTGCACGTTAATCTAATAATATTCTACCATATAAAAAAATAAAATTCAATTAGCAGTACAACCTAATTTAGAACAAATTTTTTGTCGTTTTTTACTACATTTCAATCGAAAAATGTCGAAAAAATGTCGAAAAAATCAAATATCTCACAAATCTAAAAAATACGGTGTCATATATAGCCCATTTGTCATATTCGCGTTCACCCCGGAATATAAATGTGTCAGTAACTATCTTTAGGGAGGAAAGAGTAATGCAAGACACAAAGGTTTATAAGGATATAGCCGAGCGAACGGCAGGCACGTTCTATCTCGGCGTCATCGGGCCCGTGCGAACGGGCAAGTCTACGTTTATCAAGCGGTTTATGGAAACGCTTGTGATTCCGGCAATACCCGACGAGCACGAGCGTGAGCGCGCGAGAGATGAGATGCCGCAAAGTGCCGCGGGTAAAACGGTTATGACGACCGAGCCGAAATTCGTACCCGACGAGGCGGTTGAAATAACGCTTAGCGACAACGCCGTTATGAAGGTCAAAATGGTCGACTGCGTAGGCTATATCGTCCCCGACGCTATAGGGCACATCGAGGACGGGCAGGCGCGTATGGTACACACGCCGTGGCAGACCGAGCCTATGCCATTTGCCAAGGCGGCGGAGCTTGGCACACGCAAGGTAATAAGCGAGCACGCGACCGTCGGTATGCTCGTCACGACAGACGGCACCATCGGCGAGATCGGCCGCGAGAGCTACGTCGAAGCCGAGGAGCGCGTCGCTCGCGAGCTTACGGCAGCAGGTAAGCCGTTTGCTATCATACTTAATACCGCCGATCCGAAAAGCGAAAGCGCCGTGTCACTCGCGCTCGAGCTTGAGGAAAAATACGGCGCCCCCGTCGCACTCGTCAACTGTCTGCGCCTTGACGCGGACGACATAAGGCACATTTTAGAGCTCGTTCTGCTTGAGTTCCCCGTTTGCGAGATCAAGGTAAAGCTGCCCGATTGGACAGAAGCGCTTGAGCCGTCGCACGCGCTCGCCCGAGCTATGACCGAGTTCGTCACCTCGCGTGCGAGCAAGGTTAAAAAAATAGGCGAAATAGCGAGCGTTTTTGCGGACACCTCGGAAAACGAGCAGATAAAGGGTGTGAACATCGACAAGATTGACCTCGGTCACGGCACGGCTGAGCTTTCGCTCGAGCTTGCCGACGGGCTTTATTACAGCACCATAAGCGAGCTGTGCGGCTTTGACGTATCAAGCGAGAAAAAGCTCATCACCCTGCTGCGCGAGCTTGCCGCAACAAAGGAAAAATACGACCGCGTTGCGCTCGCGCTCACGGACGTTGAGCAAAAGGGATACGGCATCGTTATGCCCGAAACCGCCGACCTGCACCTTGAAGAGCCCGAGATCGTCAAGCAATCGGGCGGATACGGAGTACGCCTTCGCGCGTCAGCGCCGAGTATCCATATGATAAAGGCGAATATCGAAACGGAGATAAGCCCCGTAGTCGGCACGGAGCAGCAGTCGGAGGAGCTCGTTAAGTATATGCTCCGCGAGTTTGAGGAGGATCCGACGAAGATATGGCAATCGAATATGTTCGGCAAAACGCTCCACCAGCTTATAAACGAGGGGCTTCACACGAAGCTTGAGCATATGCCCGAGGACGCGCGCACGAAGCTTTCCGAAACGCTCGGACGCATCATCAACGAGGGCAGCGGCGGACTTATCTGCATTATATTGTAAACACACGGCTTGCGCCACGCGCAAGCCGATTTTATTTTTTCGACAAAAAACGACAATTTAAAGTGAGGCGCTTGCGGTTGTATCATATATAGCCCATATGTTTTGGTTAAATGGGCTATAATTAGCCTATAAGATAAATGGAGGGACATATGAATACGTATACGACCGTAAAGAACCGCTTGCTGGTTTTGTGCGAGCAAAAAGGAATGTCTATACACAAGCTGGCAATGGAGGCGGCTGTGCCGCCGTCTACAATAAAGAATATACTGTACGGCAAAAGCAAAAACCCCGG
>JAZSJI010000162.1:0-7991 GCA_045534235.1 Candidatus Flemingiibacterium sp.
GTAACTTTTCTGTGTTTGTTAAATCAAAATTACCGTAGGCTGTTCTCAATATATGAGTTCCCTTTTGATAAATAAAAAATGCAATACGACACGGCTTCACATCTTCTTTCGGTTCGCAGTAAGTTTCACATATTTTTTCCGTTCCGTCCGCATTAAGATACTGCTCCATATAAGGACATTGCCAATCACTTTCGTCAAGCGTATCGTCGGGGACAACCATAGAAACCCAATCGATTTCCGCACTTGATATATTTAATGCCATCTCTATAAGCAACCATTCTTTGTTGAATTTATAGCAACCAAAATATGTAACCATTTTGTTACCTCCCATATATTGTATTTTTATTAATTATATCACAAATTCGCTAATATTTCAAGCGTTTCGTTCCAAATCACGCCGAAGGCGTGTCCATTTGCGCGAAGCGCAACATCGTTGGGCGTAAGCCCACATCATTGCGAAGCACATCATTTGCACGAAGTGCAACCTCGTTCATTTGTGCCGCAAGCGGCAATGATGTTGACCTGACGACCAAATGATGTTGCGTGCGTTGCACGCAAATGATGTTGTGCCTGCGGCACAAATGAAAAAATCCGCATTCTTTCGAATGCGGATTTTTTTGGCAGGGGCGCAAGGACTCGAACCCTGGACACCCAGTTTTGGAGACTGGTGTTCTACCGACTGAACTACACCCCTAGACAACAGATATATAATATCATATTTTTCTCTTTCTGTCAAGTGTTTTTAGAAAAAATCCGCAAAAAGCCAAAAGGCGAGCCTTGCGGCTCGCCTTCCTTGTATTCACTTAATCTCTCTCAAACGTGAACTTGAGCGTCTGACGTCTCACTTCACCGGGCTTGATGAACGAGAGTATACCGTCACGGCGCGCGAGGTCGCGTGCATACGGACGCGAGATACCCGGCTCGATGCCGAGAACGTACTCGCTCTCGCCCATAACCTTCCACTCGCAGAAGTACGGAAGCTCTGCGGTGTCGTAGGACATAATAAGCTTCTTGCCAAGCTTTTTGTTGTGAGCGGTAATCTCGGCAGTACCCTTGAGAGTGTGATAGTAGCACATTTCCTGATAGCCTGCCTGCGGCTTTTCCATAGTCTGGTGCATATCAAGTCCGCTCGCTGCGTGCTCACCCGTCGGAATAACCTCAACGGAAGGAATATTGATCTCGGTATCCTCCGAAAGAAGCGGATAACCGAGGTTGCAGTGATAAAGCATTGCAAGAGGCGACTCCTCGCATCCGATATTCTTGATAGTATCGTTTATGTAAAGCTCGTTCTTTCCAAGAGGCGCAACGTACTCGCGCTCGAGAACAAGTTTGCGACCGAAAAGCTGTGCATCGCGGATAGTTGCTTTGATGTGGATCTCCTCGTTTTCGATGTAATAATAAGCGTGCTCCGCTGGGATATTGTGAATAGTGCCGTGCTGCGGGACAGCCTCGCCTTCGTCAACGCAGGGATTGCCGGTGCCCTCAAGGCCGCAGGTGGTGATAAATCCTGCCGTGAAGGAGCGCAGGAAGTTGTTGCCTTCCTTTTCGTAGTATGCAGGTGCTACGTAGCCGCAGGGCGAGAAATATCCGCAGTTAACCGCATCAAACGAAAGTCTGACTATATCCGCCGCGCGGTCGACCGAAACGGTAAACTCAAGACCCGCGCCGTTTCTGACCTGAAGCATACGCATACCGTCGCCCTTTCCGCCGACGAGTCTTACCTCTTCAACGCCGTAAAATTGATTCTCGTGACCAATGTATTTGTTGTCCATAACGTGCCTCCAATGTATTATTTAGTTACCACTATTTTAGCACATCGCGGGCGATATGTCAATATATTTCGTGCGACGCAAAATAAAAAGCCCCGAGAAAAATCTCGGGGTTGGTGGACCATCTAGGACTCGAACCTAGGACCGACCGGTTATGAGCCGGTAGCTCTAACCAACTGAGCTAATGGTCCGTTTGACTAACAGTAGTATTATAGCACACGTGCTCGCTTTTGTCAAGGGTGTAGGTGAAAAATATTCAAATTTTATTTCGACAAAAAGCGCTCGCCAATGAAACGGCAAAAACAAAAAGCATCGCTGTGCGATGCTTTTTGTCTGGCGGAGAAGCAGAGATTCGAACTCTGGAGACCCGTTAAGGCCTACACGATTTCCAATCGTGCGCCCTCGACCAACTAGGCGACTTCTCCACGGGTACTTTGGTATTATATCATATATTTGATGCTTTGTCAATAGCATTTTGAAATATTTTTTGCGCCGCTATGCTACGGCGCAAAAAATACCCGTCCGAGCACTTACGCTCGGACGGTGCATTATTTACGACAATTTCTGCAAGCGAATATCCTTACCCGCGAACTTCATAACCATAAAATCGCCGAACAAGCGGCTGGTTATGCGGTCACTGTATCTCTCGCGTATCTCATTCTGCGCGAGATTAGTGCTGATTATCATCGACTTCGAATGGTTGATGCGCGTGTTGATGATGTTATATAAACACGACACGGTGAACTGGTTCGCCATCTCCGTGCCAAGATCGTCAATAATAAGCATATCGCACTCGAAATACTTGTCCGTGCGCGACTCGGAATCGTCGCCATATCCTCTGCCAAAGCGCTCGAACTCAAAATCAGAGATGATATTCTGCGCGCTGTCGTATACTACGTCAAATCCGCGCTCAATCAGCACCTTTGCAATCGACGTGGAAAGATGAGTCTTGCCAAGTCCCGTTGTACCACAGAAGAACAAGCTCTCTCCGTTTCCTTCCGAGAAACGCTCTGCGTACGCCTTGCAGGTGTCAAGTATCATCTGCATATTGCGAAGCTCGTTTGGTGTACGCTTATAATAATCAAGGCTGAAGGAGTCAAAGCTCTGGGTACGGATAAGCCCGCCAATCCCCGAGCTTTCATAACCCGCAAGCACAAGCTCGCGACGCAGGCAATCACACATCTTCGTGCCGACAAATCCCGTATCACTGCACTTTTCACACTCATATTTGACCGCTGTGTAATCGGCAGGATAACCTATCGACTGAAGGTATGCGCCGCGCGCCTCAAGAAGCGATTTGTTTCCTTCTTTGATAGCCTCAATACGCTCTTCGAGCCCTTCCTTGCCCTTTGCCGCTTCTTTTAATATGCTGAGTCCCGTTTCGGCAAGCACGCGGTCGATCTTTTCGAGCTCTGGGTACTGCATATGCAGCTCTCGCGTACGCGCCTGTGCCTCATTCTTCGCACGAAGATTTTTATCTGCGTACTGCTGACGTATGCGTATGTAATTATCTTTGTTGTATGACACCGTTTATACCCCCTCAGTCGCCTTATTTTTTACCTTCGAGGTATCTGCGGCTGCGCTCAAGCGCCGCCTCGAAATACTCGTCAGTCTCAAAGCCCGAGCCGCCCTTTGCGCTCGCCTCGGCTTTGCCCTTCTTGTACGCCTCCAGCGACTCGTTTACAGCCGCGAGCGTACAAAGTCCTTCGTTTTTCCAATTTTCAAGTATCTTGTTCATATACGGCAGCTTAACGTCACCGCATTTGTCAACTGTTATCTCGTATGCACGCTCTATAACGTCGTACGGCATTAGAAGCTCCTCCACCCAAGAGGTAAAAAGCTTTTTCTCCTTTGACGTAAGCGTACGCGAGGTCGCGCCGATAAGCGTACGAAGCTTTGAAATACTCTCATCAAGCTGCTCTTTTCGCTTTATGTACTTATTCAGCGCCTCCGTCGTGGTAATACCCTCGTCCGCCATGCTGATTGCAACCTTTTCGACGTAACGCGCCGTGGTCTTGTCCATTGACGCACAGTACGAGTACAGCGTTTCGATATATCCCGTGTCATTAAGTCCGAGATAGTCGTAAATACCGACTATCGTCTGCGCATCGGCAGGTGTGAACACCTTGCCCAATATCTGCTGACACGCGTCGATTATCGCGGCAAGGTCTGTGTGAGCCTCGATAACCTCCGCTGTCTGCCCCTCGGTATACGTGGGAAGCGTGGCGCTCGCGAGCGCTTTTTTCTTCGGCGTCTCGGCGACCTTCTCGCCCGCGCCATCACAAACGGCAATAACGCCCGCCTTTTCCCAAAAGCTTATCGCTCGTGTCAGAGCAGTCTTGGTACAGTCGAGCCTCTTGCAGATGTGCTCACACGCCGCATCGTAATCGTCGCGAAGTGCGTCGTCAGAGGATATGAGAAGCAGCACTTTGAGTTCAAATCCGCCCGCAGACGGTAGCACCTCAAGCACGTTTTCGCGAGGGAGCGCGAAAACACCGTTGCCATATTCAATTTTCAGTCTTTTCGCACTCATAATATTACTCCGAAATTTATTTTGTAAGCTGATAGCACAGCGTCATAAGCGAGTCGCCCATATGTACGTTCTGCACCACTACGCCGCGGTTTTCAAGATCAAGCTCCGTGCTGGCAAAGTTCCAAAGTCCTTTTATGCCAAGGTCCGCAAGCTTTTCCGCCGTTTCACGCACCGCGTTTTTGGTGAGCGTAAGCACCGCAATATTTACGTTATTTTCGGCTACGTACGCCTCAAGCTCGTCCGTGGACTTCACCACGTAGCCCGAGATATTTTTACCAACAACCGCAGGGTTGTTGTCGAACAGCGCCGTCAGACGAACGCCGCGGCGCTCGAATATCGGGCTTGATGCAAGTGCGCTTCCAAGATTACCCGCGCCGATTATGATAGCGGTATAATTCTCGTTAACGCCAAGTATCTCACCGATCTTGCCGTAGAGATATTTCACGTTATATCCGTAGCCCTGCTGACCGAACCCACCGAAGCAGTTAAGGTCCTGACGTATCTGCGACGCGGTGACGTGCATCAGCTTCGAGAGCTCGCCAGACGAAATTCGCAAAATATCATTCTGCAAAAGCTCTCGAAGGTAACGGTAATATCGCGGAAGTCTTTTTATAACCGCAGGGGAAACGCGGCTTCTCTCCACATCGTCCTCGCCGTATCCTTTATCACGGTTTATGATAGACATAATAATTGTCCTTTCAAAAAGTCTTATTTAAGGCCCTTTACAGTATCCATTACGTACGCCGCAAACTCGTCGCAGGTAGCGCCCGTGTCGCGGCCGGTAACAACGTACCTCTTGTCCTCGAACATGCAGTAGTCGAGTGCCTTTTCGAGTTTGTCTGCCTCGTCCTGTCTGCCGATATGCGACAGAAGCATAACTGCCGCGCGGAGCATAGAGCAGGGATCCGCATACTTGCCGCGGCCTTCCTTGATCATACGGGGAGCCGAGCCGTGAATAGCCTCGAACATCGCATACTTCTTACCGATGTTAGCCGAGCCTGCCGTGCCGACACCGCCCTGGAACTCTGCTGCCTCGTCGGTGATAATATCGCCGTAGAGGTTAGGAAGCACGAACACCTTAAAGTCGGTGCGGCGCTTCTCGTCGACGAGCTTCGCGGTCATAATGTCGATAAACCACTCATCGGTAGTGATCTCGGGATATTCCTTCGCCATTTCCTCGCAGATGCGAAGGAACTTACCGTCGGTGGTCTTGATGATGTTAGCCTTGGTAACGATAGATACTCTATCCTTCTTATTTTTGCGCGCATATTCGAACGCGAGGCGAGCGATACGGTTAGTGCCCTCGGTGGTAGTTACGCAGAAGTCAACTGCGAGGTCGTCGGTTACGTTAACGCCCTGCGAGCCGACAGCGTAGCTGCCCTCGGTGTTCTCGCGGAAGAAGGTCCAGTCAATGCCCTTATCGGGAACCTTAACGGGACGCACGTTTGCAAAAAGGTCGAGATTTTTACGCATAGCAACGTTTGCGGACTCGATGTTCGGCCACGGATCACCGGCTCTGGGAGTGGTGGTCGGGCCCTTGAGGATTACGTCGCACTTGTAAAGCTCTTCCATAACGTCGTCGGGAATAGCCTTGCCCACTGCCGCGCGGTTTTCGATAGTAAGACCGTCGATAACCTTGAATACTACCTTGCCCGCCTTAACCTCGTCAGCGAGTAAAAACTCAAGCACGTCCTGCGCCGCCTTGGTGATTATCGGACCGATGCCGTCACCGCCGCAGATGCCGATGGTGAGCACCGGAAGCTTTTCGTAGTCGACAAAATCCTTTGCCGCGTTTATTTTTTCAACGCGCTCGAGCTGGGAGCGGAGTACCGCCTCAAATTTGTCAAGCGCCGCCTTAATGTTTGCATCATAATTGTTCATTTCTGCTTCTCCAAATAATAAAATAGATTTTATGATAAAGTGGTTTTCCACATAATCAACAGAGTTTTCCACACCTGCGCGAGATGCGTTTTTGTCGCTTTTTGTCGAAAAATCGCGTTTTCTCTCCGTTTTTCGCGCGTGCGACGAGTTTTTTCACAGAGTTTTCCACAAGGTGAGGGCAATTTCTTTTCGCCCTTTAAAAATTATTTTCCAGTCGCTCTCGCGTTAAGCGAGGTGTCTGCACGAGTTCCCTTCAGGTACTCAAAGTATCCCTGCGCCGCTATCATAGCGCCGTTGTCACCGCACAGAGATCGCGGCGGCATATATATCTTCGCCTTACGCTTTTTAGCAAATTCCTCAAGTGCCGTACGCAAATGCGAATTCGCCGCAACGCCGCCCGCGATAACGATATCGCGCATACCCGTTGCCTCGCACGCCATTGCAAGCTTTTTGACGACCGACGTTGTAACAGCCTTGGTAAACGACGCGACGACGTCCTCGCGGACGACTGTCTCGCCCTTTTGCTCTGCGTTGTGAAGATAGTTGATAACCGAGGTTTTAAGTCCGCTGAATGAAAAGTCGAGATTGTCGCCAACGACCGCCGCGGACGGGAACTTTATCGCATCTGCGTTACCGATAGATGCAAGCCTGTCCATCTCCGCGCCGCCGGGATAAGGAAGCCCCATAACGCGGCCAACCTTATCAAACGCCTCGCCGATAGCATCGTCGCGCGTACGACCGACGGTTTCAAATTCGGTGTAGTCGCTTACCTTTATGAGCGAGGTGTGACCGCCCGATGCGACAAGCGCAAGGAATGGCGGCTTTAAGTCCTCGTGGACAAAATAATTCGCCGCGACGTGACCTTTTATGTGATTTACGTGTATCAGCGGCTTGCCGTTTGCAAACGCAAGCGCCTTTGCAAAATTTACACCGACAAGCAGTGCGCCGATGAGTCCGGGGTTTGACGTAACCGCAACGGCGTCAATATCGTCGAGCGTGACGCCTGCGACCTCAAGTGCCTCGTAAGTAATGCCCGATATCGCGTCACAATGTGCACGCGATGCGATCTCCGGCACAACTCCGCCGTAAAGCTTGTGCGTTTCAATCTGCGACGCAATAATATTCGAGCGAATAACCCGCTTATCGCCGTCAAACTCGCAGACGGCAGCAGACGTTTCGTCGCAGGAGCTTTCAAGAGCAAGTATTAACATTCAAGTTTGTCCTTTAGCCTGTAATTTCGCGGCTCATAAGCACCGCATCCTCTCTCGGGTGAGAGTAGAAATTCTTACGTATACCGTCAACGGTGAAGCCGCACTTTTCGTAGAGCGAGCGAGCCGGAACGTTCGACACGCGCACGTCGAGCATAAGTCGGCAAAGTCCTTCAGTTTTGGCGAGCGCGTCCATGAGACGCGTTGCTACTCCGCGCCCTCGAGCGCTCTCGGTTACCGCAAGATTTGTGATCTCGCCCTCGCCCGAAATAAGGTTCATACCGACGTACCCCACGATACTGTCGTTCATCTCTGCAACGAGGCAGCGCGAGCAGCCGTTTTTGAAAAAATCCTCAAACGCCGCCGCACTCCACGGAAGCGAAAAGCATTCAGCTTCAAGCGCGCAAAGCGCGGGAATATCCGCGTGTATAGCCTCGCGTACGGTAATTTCGGACTGTGACATCAATAGCCGAACTTGCCGGACAAGCTGTCATCGTCGTCGATCCAGCTCTGAACGTCTACCACGTTGTAGGTGTCTTTGCCGGTACGGATAATGACAGTTGAAATGCCCGCATTGATGATCATACGCTTGCACATCAT
>JAZSJI010000109.1:0-2425 GCA_045534235.1 Candidatus Flemingiibacterium sp.
GTACGGCGCACGCATCGGTCCGTCCGCCGACAGCTCGATGGACGAGCCCTGCGTAAACGCGCCTGCCGCCATTATGACCTGATCGGTGTAGCCGGGCATATCCCACGGCTCGGGTGACACGTACGAGTCGACGGGCGAGCCGCTCTGTATACCCTGACAGAACGCCACAAGTCGCTCGGGCTTACCCAAAATTATCGCCTGAATTATATCCGCACGGCGCTCGTTCCACTTCGGGTTGACATCACAGCCGAGCGCTTCAAAGATATAAGCCGCGAAATGCGCCGTTTTGATAGCCTGCGCGGTGACGTGCGGCGCGAAGAAGAAGCCCTTGTAAAGGCTCTTGTTATTGCCGAGCGACGCTCCGCACTCAAGACCTACACCGACTGTCGTAAGACGGTAGCTCGCAAGCTCGACTGCCTTCGCGCTGCCTGCTATGTAGCCGCCCGACTCGGCAATACCGCCGCCGGGATTTTTGATAAGCGAGCCCATAATAAGGTCCGCACCGACTGCACACGGCTCACGCGTTTCGGTGAACTCGCCGTAGCAGTTGTCGACGACAACGTACGCGCCCGAGCGCGCCTTAACGAAGCTTGCCACCTCGCCTATCTCGTCGACGGTAAGCGTCGGACGGTTCATATAGCCCTTCGAACGCTGAAGGAACACGATCTTCACCCTGTCGCCAAGCTCGGAAAGTGCCGCGTCCACGGCGTCGAAATCCACCGCACCGTCCTTTAAATCAATCTGACGGTACTCTACGCCGAAATCAGCAAGCGAGCCGTTACCGCCCTCGCCCGCGATGCCGATGACCTCTTCGAGCGTGTCGTACGGCTTACCCGTTACCGAAAGCATAATATCGCCCGGGCGGAGCAGTCCGTAAAGCGCGATCGCTATAGCCTGCGTGCCGTTTACGATGCTGTGGCGTACGAACGCCGCCTCTGCGCCGAATACCTCGGCGTAAATTCTATCGAGCGTGTCGCGCCCCTTATCATCGTAGCCGTAGCCGCTCGTGCCTGCAAAGCAGGAGTCGTCCACGCGGTTGTTGCGAAAAGCGTCCATAACGCGCTTTGTGTTTTCAAATGATATGCGGTCAATGTCCGCGAATATATCTGCAAGCTCGCGCTCCGCCTTTTCGGCAAGCGCGAGAAGGTCTACGTTCTGCATTTTGTCGTCCTTTCTTTTTGTAGCAAGATTTACGGTTATATGCTTGGCGGCCCGTCGGGGACGCCGGTCCCTACTAGCGTGGAGGATTATGCGAACTTATATGTTTGTACGTTCGCTACCTTAAGGCTCCCTTGTGTAAAGGGAGGCTTTTGGGGGATCGTACCGCCAATCAAAATCCATTAACTATTTGCTTAAAATAATTGCCGCGCTCCTCGAAGTTTTTGAACATATCGAAGCTTGCCGACGCAGGCGAGAGCACGACTATATCGCCACCCTGCGCCGCCTCGCGTGCCGCGCTGACCGCGCCCTCGAACGTGTCCGCCTCGATTATCTCGGGTGAGCCGTGGTAGCCTTCGTACTCTGTGAGTGCCGCTTTTATTTTTGGTGCAGTCGCTCCGACGAGCACAACCTTCTTCGCACACTCCACGAGCGGCTTTGCAAGCGGCGCGTACGGGATATTCTTGTCGTAGCCGCCGCAGATCACGATAACCCTCTGTGTGAACGCGCGAAGTGCCGCCTCGGTGCGCGTCGGGCTCGAGTCGATCGAGCTGTTGTAGTATTTCACCCCGTCAAGCTCGCGCACAAACTCGCATCTGTGCTCAACGCCGCCGAACGTAGTCGCGATCTCACGGATAGTGTCAAGGCTGACGTGTCCCCAAGTGAGCGCGATAGCGGTCATATAGTTTTCAACGTTGTGTCTGCCGGGTATTTTTATGTCAGCAGACGCAATAATATCGGTGAACGTACCGTCCGCCGCTCGGTGAACTATGATGCCGTCCTTCTCGAAAACAGCCTCGCATCCGTCCTCGGGGACACATTTACCCGAAAAGAACGTCACGGGCGCATTTGCGAGCGACGCCATTTCGCGCGTTGCCTCGCATCCGTAGTTGAGCACTACGCGCTGTGTTACCGCGTCGCCGAAGATGTTGCGCTTTGCCGCCGTGTACTCCTCCATATCGGTGTGCCAATCGAGGTGGTTCGGCGACACGTTGGTTATCGCCGCCGCGAATGGCGAGCATTTCATCGCGTGAAGCTGGAAGCTTGAGAGCTCAACGACAACAATATCGTTTTCCCTAATCGCATCTATCTCGGGAAGAAGCGGCTTTCCGATGTTGCCGCCAACCCATACGCGAGAGTCCGAGCCGCATTTCTCCGCCTCAAGCTCGAGCATTTTGTAGGTAAGCGTGGTGCTCGTGGTCTTGCCGTCGCTGCCCGTTACGGCAAATATCCTGCACGGGCAAAGTGCGAAAAATACCTCCATCTC
>JAZSJI010000055.1:0-5132 GCA_045534235.1 Candidatus Flemingiibacterium sp.
TTACCTATCCCTCTTGCAGTTCCTGTTATAAGTATTTTCATAGCTTAAATTTTCTCCTTATTTACGTATTCGAGGTATTCGCGCCCAACGAGTTGAGCCTTCCATTTAGCCGTTATTTTGTACCCTATCGGCGAAAAAATAATTTCCATTATAAGCTCCGCAACCGCTCCCGTCAGCGCGCACACGGCACACTGCAGCACGCTCCAGCAAAAGCCGTTCCAGAATATCGGCGCAAATATGACGAAAACTATTACCGAAAAAATAAAATTGTCAAAAAACTGTCCAAAAAACGTCGATACGTACGCGCGCGCGGCATAGGCAAGCTTGCCGTCGGGATTTTTCTTGAACGCCTTTCCTACTGTCCAGTTAAGAAAATTGTTTATCAGCGCGGAAGCGAGAAAAGCGACCGTGCTTCCGAGCAAAATAAACCAACTGCCGCCGAGTATCCCGTCAAGTGCCGAGTAATCAGCCGCATTTGACGGTATTATACTCGCGATGTAAAAAATGAGGCAGGTAAGAAGATTGATCGCGCAGGCGAGAAACGCCACGGTGTTAGAAGCCTTCGGGCCAAAATATTTCGTTATCACGTCCATACACATAAACGACAGCCAGGACACGAGAATACCACCGTCAAGCGCTATCACTTCAGTTTGAACGAGCGTCTTGTTGGCGAGCAGGTTCATCGAAATGACGCTGACGACAAAAAGAGTTACTACAGTTGCGGGAATTGAGCGAAGCAATATACCGATCTCAATTTTTTCGCTTTTCATTCTCGCTCGAAAGCTTTTAAAAAAATTTTCCCTTTTGGTTTTATCCCCCATTTTTACCTCCAAAAAAATACAGCAGCCCCAAAAAGCACGGAGCTGCGTACAAAGGCGGCTTTGCAAAACGCAAAGCCGCCGTAACTATACTATGTAACAGCAGTCCTGGTTTTGTTTAATGACAGGATGGTACAAGCGAACTGTCAACGTAGATTAGTATACACCACAAAATCGCATTTGTCAAGGGCTACATTTTTATCTTCTCACAAACCGCGCGGCGATCTCGTCAAAGCGCGAGTGCTCGATCATACGGAAAAGCTTCGCCGTCACGTCAACGAAATTGTCAACCGACCAGCCGTGTACGCCGAGGTACGCCTCAGTGACGTATCTGTGCAAGCCGCGAACGGCAACGAGTGCGGCGATCTCGTCAGAGGGCGTCGAGCCCTCAAACGAGCGCGGAAAGGCTTTGTAGAAAATATGATTGACGAGCATTTTTTCAAGATAAATATCCATTTTCTCAACCGAGTCGAGCGAGAAGCGCGAAACGTCCGAGCCGTCGGCGTAGTATGCCGAAACGTCGTCGTCGAGCTCAAGAAGAGAGCCGCTCGTCTTGAGCAGGCGCTCGTAGAGCGCCGCCGCGTCAGCGGTGGGCATCATGTAGTACGGCAGGCTCACACCACCCTCACGCGCGAGGTTTTCAAGGCGTGTGTCAATTGTGAACGAACGGTCGGAAATTGTCGAAAACGCCTTCTCGCGTACCGACGCGTATTCGTCCGAGCTCATCGCGACCGCGGCAGGCGTATCATACTCCTCGTCATACACCTCTATCTCTCGGCGCACAAAGTGCACGGGCTCATCGTCGCGGTATAAGAGCTCGAGTGTATACTCACAGCTCGTCGAGGTGCAAGCCTCGTGTACGGGTGCGACGCGCACGCATCTCGGATAGCGGCGGCAGATAGTAGGTATCGCGCCCTCACCAAGCTCACGGTGGAGCGAGCAAAGCCCCTCGTCCGTCTGAAGCGGACATTTACCGAGCCAATTATATGAGATAAGCGCATATCTCTCGGGCGTTGGTGCGGGATTTGTCGCAGGCTTAAAGGCGACGTCGACGCGTCGGCGAAGCTCGGGCGAATACTCGGCGCCCGTTATGCGAAAATACTCGTCCTGCGAGAGTGCAATTCCCCACCCGTGACAGCAGGTGGCGCGGCAGTCGCCGCACTTGCAGGAAAAGTCCGCAAAATATTCGGGAAATAAAAACTCGTTCGTATATGGCATAAAATGCTCGCGCCTTCTTTCGTTTGAATAAATTACGGCTTTTTCTTAACGTGCTGTGACTGAACGCCCCACACGCCAACGATTATCATAATCGCACCGAGCGCGGATACGGGCGTCAATCCTTCGTCAAGAAATACCTCGCCGGCTATTACGGATACGACGGTCGTAAAATTAGCGAACACCGTGGTTTTGGCAACGGGCAAATGCGTGTTAGCAAAATTGAGCATCAAAAATGCCGCGACAGAGGATAAAACGCCGAGGTACAGCACCGCTGCCAGATACGAGGGGCTTGCAAAGTGTATTATAAGCTCCAACGGCGCGTGTATGTTCTCAACCAAGGCAATCGTGAAAAAAACGATAAGACCAATGAGCATCATTGCATAGGTTCGCTCAATGGCGCTGAATTCAGCGGAAATTTTGCGGCTTGCGACGTTGTAGGCAACCGACGATATAACAGCGCCGAGTAAAAGAAGTACGCCGACAGGACTAACTGTGCCGGCTGTGTTTCCAACCATAGCCATCATAATAACACCGGCTACGGAGATCGCGCCGAACAGATACTGAAGCCACGTAGGCAGCTCCTTCAGAATAAAGATGCCGCTTATCATAGAAAAGATCGGAATGAGGGAGATCATCACCGATGAAAACGAGCTTGTGGTAAGAAGTATTCCGTAGCTTTCAAAGAGGAAATAAAGCACCGGCTGGAAGAGCGACATAAGCGCAAGCTTCCATATATTTTTGCCAAAGTGAAGCTTTGCTTTGCTAATGAGGATAGCAACGGTCATAGCGAGAAATGCAACCATATACCGATTGGCGATCACCGTCATCGGCGAGGCAAAGCCGAGCGCAATCTTGGTAAACATAAAGCTGAAGCCGAATATAATCTGTGCCCCGATAGCCCCAAGAGTAGCAAGTGCCGTTTTATTCTTCATTTTAACTTCTCTTTCATAAGTTTTTCAGCTTATTATAACACATCTGAAGTCCGTGCCGCAATTCGCAAAATAGAAAAAATACTATTACCATTAAAAGTCATTTTTTGTATATTTTTTCCGTTCCTCTTGTTCGAGAGTGCAGTCAAAAATGCATTTTTGCAATTTCCTGAATTCAAACTTGCATAAACGTTATTCACTCCACAAAATATAATACAATACGGGGCGCAGTATACCGTCACAATGTCGGTAATATTGCCAAATCTGACTAAATCAGCGATTTTTTCACTATTCCCTCTTGCATTTTTTGGGGTTATATGGTAGAATATTAGATAATGAATTTAAGAAATATGCAATTTGCAAATTCAAAAATTGCATTTTGTCCAAAAGGAGCACACTATGCATATCGCATCTATGACGCGCGCCGAGCTTGAAAAAGCAAAGGCTGCACTCTTAACAGAATACGAATCGGTAAAGGCAAGCGCGCTGTCGCTTGATATGTCGCGCGGAAAGCCCTGCCGCGAGCAGCTTGACATTTGCGAGGGTATGCTCACCGCACTCTCTACCCGCGCCGACACTGCAACCGCCGCAGGCGTTGATGCCTGCAACTACGGCGGCGTTGACGGTATCCCCGAGGCGAAGAAGCTTTTTTCCGACCTTCTCGGCATCCCTGCGGCAAACATTATCGTCGCAGGCAACTCAAGCCTTAACTTAATGTACGACGCGCTCTCCCGCGCGCTTATCTACGGTGTCGCAGGCGGCGACGGACCTTGGTGCAGACAAGATAAGCTCAAGTTCCTCTGCCCCGCCCCCGGCTACGACCGCCACTTTGCGGTTACCGAGTCGCTCGGCTTCGAGCTTGTAGGCGTTCCGATGACGAAGGAAGGGCCCGATATGGACGCCGTTGAGGCGCTTATCAAAGATGAGAGCGTCAAGGGCATCTGGTGCGTTCCGAAGTACTCCAACCCCGAGGGCATCACCTACAGCGATGAGGTCGTACGCCGTCTTGCGGCTATGAAGCCTGCGGCGAAGGACTTCCGCATTATGTGGGACAACGCATACGCGATACACGACCTTTACAGCGAGGGCGACAAGCTTCTCGACATTTTCGCAGAGGCAAAGAAATACGGCAACGAGGATATGATCTTCTACTTTGCATCCACCTCGAAGATAAGCTTCCCCGGTGCAGGCGTTGCTATAATCGCGGCAAGCGACAGAAACATCGCGCAGATTAAGTCGATAATGACCATTCAGACCATCGGTCACGATAAGGTCAATATGCTGCGCCACGTTAAGTATTTCGGCAGTGCCGAGGGTGTGCTCGCTCATATGAAGCGTCACGCTGACATTATCCGCCCGAAGTTTGAGATAGTGCTCGACACGTTCGCTCGCGAGCTTGACGGCATCGCAACGTGGACCTCACCGCGCGGCGGCTACTTCATTAGCCTTAACGTGCCCGAGGGTACGGCAAAGCGTGTATTCGCGCTGTGCAAGGAAGCAGGTCTCGTTTTAACTAACGTCGGCGCAACATTCCCCTACGGAATTGACCCGAAGGACAGCAACCTTCGTATCGCACCGACATTCCCCTCGAATACCGACCTTCAAAAAGCGTGCGACGTGCTTTGCCTTTGCGTAAAGCTCGCGGCAGTTGAAAAGGCGCTTGCGTAAACAGACATAAAAAAATCCAACGGCATTACGCTCCTTCTCATAAGGAAGATTACAATTTGTAGGGACCGGCGTCCTCGACGGTCCTTAATACACACATAAAAATCGGCGGAGAACTTGCTTTCTCTGCCGATTTATGTTATAATGGGGCTAACAGAAAGCCTCCCTCCGAGAGGGAGGTGGCACGCGTAGCGTGACGGAAGGAGCCTGCGTGACTTTAGGTTTGCGCTACTTCATTGTAACGCGCTCTCCCTCAGTCACCTTCGGTGACGGCTCCCTCCCGGAGGGAGCCTTTGGATACGTGCAACCATAGGGGTATGGGCTTTGCCCTATGCCTTTTGTAATACAAAAGCGAAACTGGCGATAAAACAGAACGATAAATAAGGATTTGATAAAGGAGGCTTTCAAAGTGAAAAAACTTATAGCATTTATTTTCTCGATGCCATCCACCGGGGGCCTGGCGGGTTGGTCTTCTGATGGAAGAACACAGGAAAGCACTTCA
>JAZSJI010000058.1:0-9087 GCA_045534235.1 Candidatus Flemingiibacterium sp.
CGGCGTAGCCAAGAGGAGAAGAGGGTTCAAAAGGGGGAGGAGGAGCTGTTGGCGCAGCGCTCTCGCTTGCGCCTCGCGGAGGTCGGCGAAGCCGTCCTGCAGGAGATCAGTTCCTCCTCCCCCTTTTCGTTCTCCCCGCGAGCCGCGCTCGCGGTCGTTCCCCGAGCCGCAGAGCGGCGAGGCCTAACGTTCGCTTACCGCACAAAGAAAAGAAAGGAAACCCTCATACTATGGAAAAGAGATTTGAAGTTATCTACACCGAAGGCTTCTTCGGCACAAGCGAGGTCATCGTCGACCGAGCAACCGGCGTGTGCTATCTCTGGCACCACGACGGTCACGCAGGCGGTCTGACTCCCCTGCTCGACTCCGAAGGCAAACCTGTCATCGACAAGGATCTCATAACAAAAGAATAAGAAAAACCGCAGAGGTAAACCCTCTGCGGTGATTTTTTATATTCGTCAGTCGAAGCTTGCGTAAAGCTTAACGTACTCATTACTGCGAAAAACAGTCAAGCAAACCGTCTTGCCCCTGCTGCCGCTTATAAGTCTGCCAAGCTGATCGGAATCGGTAATCTCAACACCGTCAAGCTCGACTACAATGTCGCCCTGAATAACGCCTGCATCGTAAAGCGAGCCGTATTCGGAAAGCTCGTGCACCATAACGCCCATCGGAACGCGGTATCGCTCGGACTGCTCCTTGGTGACGTTTTCGACCGCCGCCAGATTGCGTATAACGGAGATATTATCCGTATTCTTGGCAAAGATAACTCCGCTGTTGTTTGACGCTTCAGCATCAGCCGAGATAGCACCAACCGACGAGCCGCGATAGTAAAGCGAGTGATTGTCGCTGACCAGATGAAACATCAGAACGCCGCAAAGTATGCCGAACGTTCCAAGGAAAAGGCAGGTCGCCGTACCTATAGCGAGGCGTGTAAAAATGCGCGCGGAGCGCGTCTGCGGCGTTTCATAGGAAAGCCGTCCTCCGGCTCCGCCGTAAGAGGCACCGCCCTTATTATATTCTTCAGTTTTCTTTCGGATATCGTCCGTATTACCGAGCATAAAACCTCCGCTTACTGTGGTGCTATCGCAGTATTTACTAACACAATTATAGCAGACAAATGTGAATAAAGTTCGACCTTTTTATGCACAACAGTGAATGGATTATAAAAATTTGACAATGTATATGTTAAAAAATTTTCGTTTGCTCTAAAAGCATATACAAAAAAGCTCCGCCAAGTGGCGGAGCTATTAATATTGCCGGTTTATTTTGCTTTCTTCTTGGTGAGTGCCTTCGCAGCTACAACAAGACCGACGGTAATAACCGTAGCAACTATAAGACCTATCCAACCGTTCTGCGTAATACCGCCTACGAGATATGCTACAAACGAGCAGACCGCTATAGAAACGGCATACGGGAGCTGCGTGGAAACGTGGTTAATGTGGTCACACTGTGCACCCGCGCTCGACATAATGGTGGTGTCGGAGATAGGCGAGCAGTGGTCACCGCAGACAGCACCTGCGAGGCAGGCGGATATACCAACGAAGTAAAGCGAGCTTGTCGGAACGAAGATAGTAGTTACGATAGGGAGAAGAATACCCATCGTACCCCACGACGTGCCGGTCGCAAACGCGAGCAGGCAAGCTACTACGAATACAACTGCGGGAAGGAACAGCGAGAGTGCCTCGGGGAAGCCCTTCATCAGCGTATCGATATAAACGTCTGCGCCAAGCATACCCGTGATATTCTTGAGCGCGGTCGCAAACGTAAGAATGGTGATAGCGGGAACCATCGCGGTAAAGCCCTTCGGAATGCAAGCCATTGCGTCCTTGAAGGAAACAACGCGGCGGCATACGAGATAAATTATCGTAAGCACGAGCGCGATAAGAGCACCCCACGGCAAGCCTACAGTCGCATCGGTGTCAGCAAACGCGGTTATAAAGTCAACGCCGGAGAGGATACCGCCAACGTAAACGAGCGCGAATACGCACGCGCCGATAAGTGCGAGTATCGGAAGAACGAGGTCGATAACCCTTCCCTTTTCGTTTACCTCAAGCTCCTCGCTTGCCTTGTTGGTGGACACGCCGGTTGTAGAGAGATCGCCCTTTTCGATAGCGTTTATTTCGTACTTTCTCATAGGTCCAAAGTCAACCTTGAGAACGATCATAAGCACTACGAATACGATCATCATAAGCGAATAGTAGTTAAACGGAATAGCGCGAATGAAAAGCTCAAGTCCGCTGTAGCCTGCGGTCTCGGGATCAACGTAGGACGAAACTGCCGCCGCCCACGAGGAGATAGGTGCTATCATACAGATAGGCGCTGCGGTTGCGTCGATGATGAACGCGAGCTTTGTGCGAGATATCTTATGGGTATCAGCTATAGGTTGCATTACCGAGCCGACGGTAAGGCAGTTAAAGTAGTCGTCGATAAAGATGAGCACGCCAAGCACGAACGACGCAAGCTGTGCGCCAACGCGCGACTTGATGTGAGCCTTCGCCCATTTACCGAATGCCGCTGCGGCACCGGTCTTGTTGATAAGAGCAACGATAATTCCGAGTATTACGAGGAACAGGAAAATACCCGCCGTATCGGAAACAGCGGCGATCAGACCGCCCTCAACGATAGTGTCAACTGTATCAAGCGGACTGAAATTAGCCGCAAGCAGGGCACCCGAGAGTATACCGATAAACAGTGAGGAATACACCTCTTTGGTTATGAGCGCGAGTACAATAGCGATAATAGGCGGAACAAGCGCCCAGAAGGTTGCATAAAAGCCGTTGCTGTTTTCCTCCTGATACAAATTGTCGACCTCGTCGCCGGTTGCCATAATGATTTCGGCGTCGACTATAATCGCGCCGTCCTCCGTCTTTTCTCCTACGTCAGCTTCAGCAGCGCCGGCATATTCACCGTCTGCATCAGCCTCGGTAGTTGCGGCGTACACGGTATCGTCTGTTACACCCGTTTCGTCACCCTCGGCACACACACCTAGCGCGAAAACGGACATAGCAAGAAGCACCGCTACAACCAGCATCATAAGACGCTTTGTTGTTGAAAGCTTCATAGTAAAGTCCTCCATAAATTTTAGTTGACTAAATTGTACCATAATTTTTTACATATGTCAATATAATGTGACAAAATTATGCAAAATCCGTTCATAATTTCACCCGTGACGCAAACGGCCTAAAATAAAGGAAGGAACGGCAAGCCGTTCCCCCTCTTGTATATTCATCTGAATGCCTCAAGCCAAAGCCCGATCTCATCTTCGCTGAAATGAAAATCCCCCTGCACTCTCACGCCTCCCGTAAAGTAGACGAACGACTCGGGATGGCTCTTCATCGAATTTATAAACTCGGGTATGTCAGCATTGTTCATCACCGTGATTACTGTGTAATTCTCTTCTCCGGAGTACATTCCCTCCGAGCGCATCACCGTAGCACCGTGTCTGTGCTTGTACAGTATTTCGTCGCGTATTTTTTCGGGTTCCTTGGTGACTATTCGAACCTCTGTCGCAAAGCGTGCCCGATGTAGAATCGCCGCAATTACTCGCTCCGATACAAATATCTGTATAGCCGACAGCGCGATGCTCGTGAGATCACGGTACACGAAATACGACATTCCGACGATCGTATATGCACACACGCTGATTACTCGCTCCACGTTAAAATGTGGCTTCCACTTGTGAACAAGGCCAGCAATTATGTCAACGCCGCCCGATGAATAACCGATTTTAAGCATTATACCCACGCAAATTCCGAGAAGTATCCCCGAAACAAGCGCCGATATCAAACGGTACCCAATAAGCTCGGTCGCGGAAAGCGTATCAGGTATGTAGATAAAAAAGTTTATTTTCTCAAGAATAATAACGCCGACACTGTCAAAGGCCGTAAACATAATCACGTAAAACGTGTATTTTTTGTTGAGGAAAATAATCGCGAGTATCAAAAGCGGAATATTGATAAATATTTTGAACCAGCCCATATTTATATCGGTTATCTCGTAAAGGATCGTGCACAGCCCGTCGATACCGCTTGAGGCAAAATCGCCCGGCACCACGAACGAATGCAGCGCAACAATAGAAAAAAGTGCTGCTATAACGGTGAGAATAACGCTTTTAGCTTCTTCTCTCACGCTCTTAATAAATCCGATATTCTTCATAGTAAAACTGTACCTTTCCAAAAAGTTCCCTTTGATTGTATCACAGTACTTGACATTTTGGAAGATATGATATATAATAACCATATGAAAAAAATTCATATGTGAAATAAATTATATAGTAGGTGACGGTATGGACGCTTCGAAAATACGTGCAATTTTAAGCGCGGTAAAATACAAAAGCCTCTCAAAAGCCGCCGAGGAGCTTTCGTACACTCCGTCGGCTATGTCACACATCGCCGATTCGCTTGAAAAGGAGCTCGGAGTAAAGATTTTAGAACGATCTCCGCTCGGCGTTGAATTCACCGCAGAGGGCGAACAGATCGCGCCGAAGCTCTACGCGCTGCTCGCAGCCGAGGACGAGCTTCTCCGCACTGCGCACGCCATTTCCGAATCTAAAAGCAATCACCTGCGCATAGGCACATTTTCGAGTATATCGCAAAATATGCTGCCCGAGATACTGCGCGGTTTCAGGGAGCTTCACCCTGACATAAGTGTTTCGATCGCCGTTGAGGACAGCCTGCACGACTGGACTCAACGCGGACTTGCCGATGTAATATTCACCGACAACATTACTCACGGAGAAAACATATGGGTTCCGATAAAGGAGGACCCATTCGTTGCCATAGTTCCCTCTCATATGGCAAAGGGAAAGCGTTCGATCACACGCGA
Organism: Candidatus Flemingiibacterium sp.; assembly: GCA_045534235.1. Classification (GTDB taxonomy): domain Bacteria; phylum Bacillota; class Clostridia; order Oscillospirales; family CAG-272; genus Flemingiibacterium. The sequence goes on from JAZSJI010000058.1 coordinate 4,825, forward strand.
GGAGCTTTATGGCTACACATACATATCTATAAATGATTACGCACTCACCGCCTATTTTGATATGAGTAAATTCACCAAGATAATCCCGTTTGAATCGGTTGATAACGTATCTGTGCTCTATATGATACAAGAGGGGCTGGGTGTATCCGTTCTTCCATCTCTTATGCTCTCGCAGCGTATAAAAGGAGTCAGCACTCTCAAATTAAAGCCATCCATAAGCCGCACGCTCGGATTTGCATATTCAAAGGATCAGGCGCTCTCGTACGCCGCCAAAACATTCGTAAATTACCTAAAACGCACAAACAGCTGATAAAAAAAGCCACAGAGAATTACGCTCTGTGGCTTATCTTATTTACGCGTCAAGTCCTTCAAAGCCGTGCTCGGTGAGGATCTTCACCGCCGCACTTTCAGCCTCGATACGCATTACGACGTACGCCTCGTTGTCGCTCTTTGCGATGAACGCGTACATATACTCAATTGCGATATCGTTTGCCGAAAGAAGCTCAAGCACCTCTGCAAGTCCGCCGGGACGGTTGTGTATGCAAGCGGTGATAACGCTCGTTATCGACACCGTAAGTCCCTCCGCCTTGAGAACACGCTCAACCTCAACCGGATCGTCAACGATGATACGGAGTATTCCGAAGTGCGTGGTATCCGCAACGGAAAGCGCGCGGATATTGATGTTGTTCTTTGCGATGATCTTGGTTATCTCGGCAAGTCTGCCGGGCTTGTTTTCAACGAAAATGGAGATCTGCTTGATAATCATTGTATGCCTCCTATGTTTACGCCGAGTGGCTCGCGCCAAGGTCGAACGCCTTCAGGTTAAGCTCGAGAAATTTCTCGGGCACGGACATTTTTACAGCCTCACGAAGCGTTGCATCGTCGATACCGAGGGCGTGTGCCGCCATACCGATAAGAGCGACGTTAACAGCCTTTTCGCTGCCTGCCTCGCGTGCGATAGCAAGTGCATCCGCTGCGATGACCTTCGCACCGGTAGCCTGCATTTTTTTGACGAGATCGGTGGGATACTCTGCCGCACCCGTAACAACGGGCATGGGGTTTATCTCTTGTGTGTTGGTGATAACAACGCCGTCCTTCTTTAAATAAGGAAGCCATCTTGCCGCCTCAAGAAGCTCGAAGGACATAATAACGTCCGCCTCGCCCTTGCAGATAACGGGAGAAGCAACGCTTTCGCCGTACTTAACGTAAGTAACGACCGAGCCACCGCGCTGACTCATACCGTGAACCTCGGAGACCTTTACGTCATAATTTTGAAGCAATACGGCGTTGCCGAGGATACGGCTTGCGAGCAGGGAGCCCTGTCCGCCAACGCCAACTATCATTATATTTTTCGTCATAAAATATGTACGACCTTTCGTTTTTATTTTGCGAGCCACACTCGCACTTTATACTCGAAGGCGCATCGCGCCTTCGAGGTCGGGGAAAACCAGCTCTCAAACGCCGATCAGGTTTTCCCCGACACCCCTTTCCGCTCGGCTGCCTCGAATTCCATAATGTATGATACAGAAGCCGTGTAGCCGAGGCTGGAGGGGGTGGAGGGGGAGAGTGCATCGGCGTCTGAGAGCAACGCTCTCACCCTCCCGAGCGACCGCGTGCGGTCGCGAGCTTCATTCAAGGAAGCGATTACTCAATCGCTCCGACCTTACAAAGCTGTGTGCAAAGTCCGCAGCCCGTGCAGAGAGTTGCGTCGATCTTCGCCTTGCCGTCCACGATGGAAATACAAGGACAGCCTATCTTCATACACATCTTGCAGCCAACGCACTTGTCTGCGTTTACGGTAAGTGCAGGCTCACGCTTAACGTACTTGAGAAGCGCGCAGGGACGGCGGCAGATGATAACCGACGGACAGTTTGCCGCGAGCTCTTCACGGAGCACGGCCTCGGTAGCCTTGAGATCGCCCGGATCAACGACGCGGATGTGCGCTTCGTCAACGCCTGCTGCCTTCGCGATATTTTCAAGCATAATGCCCGTTACAGGCTCGCCCTTTAAGGTGTAGCCCGTGCAGGGGTTCTGCTGATGTCCCGTCATACCCGTGATACTGTTGTCCACGATAACGACGGTGGATATACCCTTATTATATGTAATGTCTACAAGTCCGGTGATACCCGAATGCATGAACGTCGAGTCGCCGATTACGGCTACGCACTTGTCTGCCTCGCCGCGGACTTTATTAAAGCCGTGGAGCGCCGATATGGACGCGCCCATACAGAGCGTGGTATCCATCGCCGCGAGCGGTGCCGCCGCGCCGAGCGTATAACAGCCGATGTCGCCGCTTACGTAAAGTCCGAGCTTCTTAAAGAGGTAGAAAACGCCTCTGTGCGGACAGCCCGGGCAAAGAACGGGCGGACGCACGGGAATGTTGTCCTCGAGCGTATACGCGTCATTCTTCTTGCCAAGCAGAACGTCTGCGAGAAGCTCCTGCGAGAACTCGCCGCATATCGGAAGCAAATTCTTGCCGTCGCACTTGATACCAAGCGCCTTAACGTGCGTTTCGATAACGGGATCAAGCTCCTCGATAACGATAACGCGCTCATACTTCGCCGCGAAATCCTTAATTATCTGTGTCGGGAGCGGATTTAAGAGTCCGAGCTTCAAGTAGGACGCAGAGTCGCCGAACGCCTCAAGCGCGTAGCAGAAGGACGGACCTGCGGTGATGATACCGATCTTCGCACCCTTGTTTTCGATCACCTTATTAAACGGGCAATTTTCAGCAAGCTCTGCGAGCTTTTTAAGTCTGTCCTCAACAACAACGTGTCTGCCGCGAGCCATCGCAGGCATCATAACGTGCTTTGAAATGTCCTTCTCATACGGCTTCACAGGCACTTCCACTCTATCGGAAAGTTCAACTACCGACTGCGAGTGAGAAACGCGCGTATTAAGACGGAGAATGAAGGGAGTGTCGTACTTTTCGGAATATTCGTAAGCGAGCTTTGTGAACTCAAGGCACTCGCCCGAGTCGGACGGCTCGAGTATCGGAAGCTTCGCCGCGATAGCGTAGTGACGGCTGTCCTGCTCGTTCTGCGAGGAGTGCATACCGGGGTCGTCAGCGACACCGATAACAAATCCGCCGTTAACTCCGACGTAAGAGGTTATAAAGAGCGGGTCCGCCGCAACGTTAAGACCGACGTGCTTCATTGCGCAGAACGCGCGTCCGCCGCCGATAGATGCGCCGAGTGCGGCTTCGAGGGCGACCTTTTCGTTAGGTGCCCACTCCGCGTAAACTTCATCGTATTTAGCTACCGCCTCGGTTATCTCGGTACTCGGAGTGCCGGGATAGCTCGAAACGAAATGCACGCCTGCTTCGTACAGTCCGCGTGCAACGGCTTCATTGCCAAGCATTATTTTTTTCATTTTTGTATTCTCCAAAAATATAGATTTACTAAGGTTTGTGCGCTTCGCGCACGGTTTTCTCGGCGGCATTTCCGCCGAGGTCGGGGGAAAGCATTGCTCGCGACCGTTCCGGTCGCTCGGTTGGGGAGGCGCTGCGCTCAAACGCCGCTCCGCCCTCCCCTACACCCCACCCGGCTCGGCTGCTACGGCTTTAGTTTGTCTAAACTATTGATCTCGCAGCCAAGGAGGTTGGGGGTGCAGGGGGCAGGAAACTTCGGCGTTTGAGATGGTTCCTGCCCCTCCCCATCGCACAAACGCACGAATCCTGCCCCCGTGCGTCTGTGCGCCGATTTGGGCAGTTGTGCTGCCTTTTTGTTTACAGCCCCGCGGGTTCGATCTGCAGCTCGCCCTGCTCCTCCGTCAGCGTGAACATCCGCGCGCGCTCAAGGCCGCCGCTGTTCGGCTGGTGCAGAGTCAGACGGCGGACGCCGCCGTTGTCCGTAAATATCATTGCGTGGCCGCCGTCCTGCTTGAACAGCAGCGAATGATCGTGATGCCACGGCCCCGCGATTTTGCCGCTCTCCGATACTGCCGCGCCGAGGGCGTAGCTGCGTTTTCCCTCCTCCGTATGGAAGGACGACCAGATCATCGCAAGCGCACCGCGGCTCAGCTTCTGCAGAAAGGGTCCGTCCGTGATGAGACATACCTGCCCCTCCCGCACCGTGTGCGCCCAGCCGCTCTCCGATGCGCGGAACAAAAGCATCGGCTCCCCGACGGGGGATTTGAGATCCTCCGTCAGCCGGATGGCGCACATCTCGCCGTCGCCCACCTGCAGCCATTCATGGCAGAAAATCATGTAGGGGACAGAGTCCTCCACAAAGAGCGTGCCGTCCAGGCATTCCCAGCCGGCAG
>JAZSJI010000045.1:0-4885 GCA_045534235.1 Candidatus Flemingiibacterium sp.
GCTCGAAGGTGACGGTCACGTCGGTCGCCTCGGTCGGGTAGAGGTAAAGCACGGGCTTTGCGTAGGCATAGTCTACGTAGCCGAGGTCGATCATACCAAACTCGCCCGTTTCGAAGCTGTAATAGTATTCGTAGCCGTGGTGCGTATGGTTCTTTTCACTCTTATCATTTTTGTCTTCAATCTTGAAATAAAGTCCCGTAGGATAGCCTTCTTTGGAGTAATAGCCCGATATCATTCGGTGGTAGTACACGTTATCGCTGATCTCACCGAAATTGCACAGCTCCTCGCCGTACGGCGTGAGCATACGAAGCGTGCCGTCGGAGAATTTAGCAAGCATCCAATCGCCAAGGCGTGTGAGAGTGCCGTCATCGCCTCTTTTTTCAGCCGAGCCGATGTCCCATACGGCGATATCCTCGGGCGACTCGTATATTACCGCGCCGTCCTTATCAAAAATAACGCCTTGTACGCTTTCGCTATATATTGCGCTATAGTTACCGTCGTCAAGCTGAATAAAATCGGAAAACTCACTCTCGGAGAATAACGTAAGGTCAGGCTTCAATACGATATACGGCTCGGACATATTTGGATTGCCGATAGTCAGAAATTCACCAACCGTTTGAACGAATGAAAAAAATCGGTCGAATACGTGAATTACCTCGCCGTCCTTTACGATATACGTTTTAGGCTCGAGAATGAGCACCTGTGCACCGTTGTATTCGTGCGCGTTCAACGCTGTTTTCTCGATTATCTCGGACAGATTCGAGGTGACGGATGAGAAAGCAACGTAGTACTGACCCGTGGGCGTCTTCCTAAAAAGGAATTCCACGTCGATACACTCTATCTCACCGTCTACAATTCTGAAAAAGCGTGCGCCATCATCACTCAGCATAGAAACGTCGTCGAAATCGCCGTTTACGGGCACTTTTACGGTAAGATAATCGTAAGTAAAATAGTAGCCGTCAAGTGCGCGGTGGACTGCCGATCTGCCGCTAGTATCCTGTGCGACTATGGAGGAGCCGCCCGGCATATCGCAGTCGGTGTCGAGCGCAAGATACACCTCGTATTTAAATTCTATGTCCTTGTACTCTGCCACGATGTTGAGAACGCTATTTTCCTCATCATATTCCCAAGCGGACATAGAGCTGTACGAATCGTAAATGTACCAAGGAAGGCGAAGCTCGAATATCTCAACAAGCTGCCAGTCGTAAAGCTTGCCGTCCGCCCACACGAACTCGCCGCATTTCGTGAACTTCGACGCGTTCATACGGGATTTAAGGTGTCCTTGCTCGCTTGGCGCGTACAGAGCACACACTCCATTTCCCTCTCTAACGAGATAAACGCAGCCCTCAAGTATGAATGCGTCCGCAAATTCGTGCGTCAACCCCAGCGACTCGCATCGGTAGAGATACTCGCCGTCCTCCGTTACGGTTACCTTGTACTTTTCATTTTCAAAAAATACGTTCTCATCGGGCTCGTCGGTGTCGGCAGGCTCGGTCGTGTCAGGTTCGGGCGATGTCGTGTCCACGGTGTCGGACACCGGTTCGGTGGTGTCGCTAACGTCCGCACTGTCGTCGCCGATCGGATCGGTCGTGTCGGTGGGCGTGTTTTCACTCGTACCAAACGGATCGAGCTTCTCGATGTCGCCGCCTCTGCCGATAGCGCAGGAGGAAAGAATTAAGCCCGAAAGAATAAGTAAAGCCAAAAGTTTTTTCATAGTGTATCTCCTTGGGTTAGACCGATAAGAAATGTTTTGGTAAAGCCTCTCCTTTTGGGAGAGGTGTCACGCCTTAGGGCGTGACGGAGAGGGTCCAGGAAGCGATATTTCCCTCTCAGTCAGCTTCGCTGACAGCTCTCCCATAGGGAGAGCCTTTAAGGTGAGTTGATTGTAATACGAATAAATCAGTTTCCGACGTAAAGCCCGTATTCACCCGTGGCTATATTGAAATAGAAGTCGAAATTCAGCAGTACGCCCTCTTTGTTGCGAAGCTCGGGATCGGTGAATACAAGGTGATATTCTTCGGTATCGTCTACAATGCCCGTTTTCTCTGTGTCAAGCACGAGATCCTTGTCGTATCCCGGAACTGCTGCGAGCACCTTACCGTTCTCATCGAGGAAGCGTATCTCACTACCGACGCTCACCGCCGCACCGAAGGTAAAAAGATCGTGTATTCTCTCGCATTTTACGGGAGCGGACGGAACGCCCGTCTTGCCGTAAACCACGAATTCTTCCGTGCCCTCGGGCTGTGCTATGAGCTGTCCCGTATAGAGTGTTGCGTATCTCTCAAAGGTTGCAATCGTATCAAATCCGCCGTGAGCGTTGTACTTATAAAGAGCGCCGTTATGGTGCATCAGCGTGCGGTCGTTGTCGATCACCTGCGGCGTACCCAAAAAGCCGATAAACGTGCTGTTTGCGCCGACAAGCCAATGTGCGTTCGGATTGACATCGGAATGATAGCGATCATATTCGCCGAAATATGCAGCCTCGGGCGGATACGTTGCCCCGTCCACGCCGCAAAAGTACGCGCCGCCCACATCTACTCTGACAGGCTCGGCTAAAAACGCACGCTTATTCTGCCCGTCATTACTGTAAAGAATTGTTATCTCGCCAACCTCTTTAATCAAATCGCTTATGGGATGATTAAGTCTTAAAACGCCGTTTTTGTCGCAGAGCGCGGAAATGGCGTTAATTTTGTCAGGACCGTACGGGAGCTTGTAGCAGTCATCGCCTGATCTGAAGTAATAATTGTTTCCCTCGATGATAAATTCGAGGTCCTCGTGCGAGCCCAAAACGGTACCGTAAAAGTTGTTCTCTGTGGGCGTTTCAACCTTTTGCATATAGAAGTACGAGCGCGTAATAGCATCGTAGTTACCCGTGAAGGTGATAGTGCCGCCCTCCGAGAGCGGTGTGACGGACACTACGTCGCCGTACGCGATGCCGATCTCGTCCATATTGCCGTCGTATATAACGCCGTCGACCATAACGTAGTCGCCGTGGAAGGAGTAATCCGAATACACCGCGTCGCCGATGAACAGCCCGTTCTCGTCGTTAAGGCGAGCGAATTTGAATCTGTTCACAATCGAGCTGGTATCCGTTACATTCACGAGGACGTAGCTATAGCGGATATTCCCCTTGGCGTCGATATATCCGAGCTTCTCACAGTCCTCGTACACGTCGATGAGCGACTTGTCGGCAGTTTTGTATACTGCGTAGCCGTTCGACGCTTCGGTGAGCGTGTACTCGCCGCTCTCTGTTATGATGTCGCCCGCGATAACGCCGTTTTGCGGCGTGTAAACGTCCACAAAGTCGGGTTCGTCCTTACACGATACCGCGGTAAGCATAAGCGCCGCGAGCGCGAGGGTGAGTAGGTATTTTTTCATTTGTACGTCCTCCTTGTTGTATTTAATAATATATTACGTCATCAAATCTGCCGTCATATTCGCCCATATCGGTGACGGTTTCGTCTTTGCCGATACGAACGAGTCTATCAGCCTTACGTGCGATAATATCTCCGTTTTCCTGTCTCTCGAAATGGATAACGCCGTCGCACAGCACCTTGAAATCGTGCGTTAAAAAGGTTTCGGGAAGCTGTACATCGTACGGAGAGAACACGGGAAAGCCGCCAAGCTCTGAAACAGTACCGCAGCCCTCGAACACAACGGTGGCGTTTTCGTCAATCACCCAGCAGGCGTGGTCTGCGTGAGCCGCAGAGGCAAGAACTTTATATCCTTCGAAAGCTCCGCCACTCCACTCTTCGACGTCGGACACGCTTTCGGTAATTGCGTTATCGCTAAGGACGATGCGGCGGCATTTGTATTTGTCGCCATCAAGGAACAGGCAGTCAACGCCCGAGTATGTTTCGGTTATGGCGATATAGTCTGTATCGTCGTCCTTTCTCGGTATCGGTGCAGAAGCATCCAACATCGGGTACTCTATTTCAAGGCGATGCGTTAGCGCCCTTTGATTCCAATAGTAATTGTAAATTATCCCGTCACCTATCGGGAGTGAAAAGGTAAATGTCCACATTCCGTCTTGCATATCGCCGCCTATTTCCATAAAGTGCACGCCTTGCTCTATCTTGTCAAGATATGCGAGCGTGTCACCGCTTTTGTCAACGACCGTCAGCGTGCAGTACGGCACGGACGAGAGGCTCTCGTTTTGCACGCACGTACTGACGAGCGCGAAGTCGCCCTCGCAGATAATTGCGTAGACGTTTGCAAACTCGCCGAGCAGATGCAGTGAGCCTTCGGGGTCAATGCGAACAAGCTGGTTTACTCCATTGTCCGTGCGGTGCGCGAGGATACTGCCGTCGTGCATCTCACCGTACGTCACGAGCGAGTCGGCGATGGGGGTGAAATCTTGGTCGAATACCGTGTGAGCGCCGTTATGGTAATCTTCGGTATATACGGGAAAGCCACACACCTCGATAAACGTGCCGCTGCCTTCGAATACGATATCATCGCCGAGCATAATGCGCGCCTCGCCGCCATAGCCCTCACGAAGATAATAGTCGTACTCGCCGAAGCTTCGTCTAAACGTAAGCGGAGCGGTTGTGTCGGCGACGTCGGGTACAGAGGTATCGGTAGGCAAAATAGACGTATCATCACCGTTTGTATCGGCACAGCCGTACAGAAGCGTACAGCACATAAGTAGTATTAGAGGTATGTATTTCATAGGCGTCCCCCTCTGTTTTCCTTTTGTGCTTTATTAGACGAAAGCAAAAAAGGTTTTGTTCCGTGATTTTTGAAAAAATCTAAAAAATTTTTTGTAGGACCTCGCCGCCTCGGCGGCTCGGGGAAACGCAAGGGGATAGAGAGGTTTTCAAGCACCAAATCTCTCCCCTTGCCCCCTCTCTCACACGGCTACGCCGCCTAAAAGAAGGCGGCG
>JAZSJI010000005.1:0-5466 GCA_045534235.1 Candidatus Flemingiibacterium sp.
GCTACGTGTTCGAATACAATATGATGTGGGACCACTATCTCGATCCCGGCTATATGAACTGCGCGAGAGTGCTTCACATCGACGTCACCCACGCCAAAGAAAAGCTTAATATGAACGGCTGGATAAGCTGTCGGGAGAACCGCGCGGCGTTCCCGACGGGACTTCCCGTATACGCTATGGCGAGAGGCCTTTGGGACGAAAGCTCAAAGTTTGAGGACATTTGCGATGAGTATTTTACCGCCGCATTCGGTGAGTATTCACGCGACGTGCAGGACTATCTCTGGAAGATAACCGAGCTTTTCGATCCGCAGTTTATGCGCAACGACCACATCGAGGCGCTTCCTACGGCTTACGAGCGTGCGGAGAAGATCATCGCGCTCACGCACGAATTTGAAGCGTCGCACATCGCGCCGAACAAGGACGTGAATGCGTCGTGGACGTATCTCTCGTATCACGCGGAATATTGCCGACTTTACGCCGAGGTCATTAAGCGTTATGCAAGGAACGACGTCGAGGGTATTAAAGAGTGGAGCGAAAGGTACAACCTCTTTATTTTCGGAAACGAGCCCGTGCTTCACACCGTACACGATCCGTCGCTTTTCTGCGAGATATTTCCGCGTTGGCTAAAACGTGCATTCTCTACAGTTGTCGACACAACGGTGGATTTCTAAAAGGAGATACAAAATGACTACCATCACACTTGCTAAAATCAGCTCTCACCGTACGGTGAATTATGCAGTCGACGAGCTTGCTAAATATCTCAAAAGGATAGACCGCAGCCTGCTTATCGATCAGCGTACGTACGACGCGTACGATGCGGATGTCAAAAACGTAATTTGGGTTGGTCTTACGCCGCTTATTACGTATCAGTCGCTCGACGATGAGATTCTTATTGACGTAAAGGACGGCGCCGGTGTAATCACTGCGGCAATCGAGCGCGCGGTGCTTATCGCCGCCTACCGCTTCCTTCGCGAGCTCGGCTGTCGCTGGATACGCCCCGGTGACGACGGGGAAGTGATACCCCAAAAACAGCTTGATGCTGCAGCGCTTAACGTGTGCGTTCGCGAGATGCCCTCAAAGAGATACAGAGGTATCGTTATCGAGGGTGCATCCAATTTCGAGCACGTTTACAATATGCTAAACTGGATGCCGAAGGTTTCGCTTAACGCATACTATTTCCAGTTCTACGCGGCAGATGCGTTTCTTAATTTATGGTGTATGCACAAGTATAACCCGTACATGGATGCAGAGCCGTATTCCTTCGATATGGCACTTGGCTATAAGGCACGTATATTTGAGGAAATCGAAAAGCGCGATATTATCGGAGTCGGCCCCGGTCACGGATTTTGTCTGTTCCCGTTCGGAATTTACGAGATCCATACCGATCCGGACGATCCGCGTATCACACCCGAATTCTATGAGTGTATGGCACAGACAAACGGTAAGCGCCAGCTCTTTAACGGTAGGGTAAACTTTACTCATCTTTGCTACTCAAACCCCAAGGTTCGCGGGATGATGATCGATCACGCAATACAGTACTGTAAGGATCATCCGTCTATTAAGCTGCTTCGCTTCGGTCTTGCAGACGGTATGAACAACTGGTGTGAATGTGACGAGTGTGTAAAGATGCGCCCGTCCGACTGGGTGCTCACAATACTCAACGAGCTTGACGAAAGACTTACCGCAGAGGGAATGGACGTTAAGATCGGATTTTCCGCATACGTTGATACGCTTTGGCCGCCCGAAAAGGTCAAGCTTAATAACCCCGACCGATTTGTTTTCAACCTTTCGCCCTCGAGCCGTACGTATTCGAAGCCGCTTTACGAGGTCAGTGTGGATCCCGATGCGGTAACCCTTCCGCCGTACGAGCGCAATAAATTAAGTATGCCGCGTGACGTTGAAACGCTCGTTGCACTTTATTGGCAGTGGAAGCGTTGGCTTGGCACAAAGTCGACGATATTCGACTATCAGATGATGTGGGACCACTATCTCGATCCCGGATACGCAATCTGCGCGAAGATTCTTCACGCGGACGCTGTAGGACTTGACAAGCTCGACTTTATCGGCTACTTCAGCTGTCAGGAGCAGAGAGCCGCATTCCCGACCTGCCTGCCCGTATATGCACTCGCGGCAGGACTTTGGGACAAGAACTCGAAGTTCGAGGATGTGTCGCGCGACTATTACGCAGCGGCATTCGGCGAGGACGGTCCCGCAGTAGAAGCATATCTTCAGAAGATTTCCGAGCTTTTCGACCCCGTGTTTATGCGCAACGAAAAGCCCGAGGCACATAAAACAGCCCCCGCGCGTATGGACGCTATCGACGCGCTCGTTGACGAGTTTAAGGCGTCGCACATCGAGCCAAATAAGGAGGTTAACGCTTCGTGGAAATACCTTTGGTATCACACCGATTACTGCAAGCACTATACCGCGCTTATCCGTGCCTACATATCGGGCGACGAGGCGCAGATGGAAGAAAAGACGAAGGCGTTTACTGCATATCATTTCAGTATAGAACCCGAAACGCATACCGTGCTCGACAATTTCTATTTCGACGAGGTGTATCAGCGCTGGATCAAGCGCGTATTCGCGAACAAGCCCACCGATGAGGTCGACTTCTAAAACATATTTAAAATCAACTGCCGACTTGTCGGCAGTTGATTTCTTCATAAATACAGTTGATTTGTTACTTGAATTTTAGAACGGGAAATTATATACTTTTTATAGATACATAATTCCTGGAGGAGATACAAATGACAACAATCACACTTGCAAAAATCGGCACGCATCAGACCGTGTCCTACGCTGTGGACGAGCTTGCGCGCTGCCTTAAGCTTATGGACAAGAGCCTGCTTATCGACCAGCGCACGTACGAGGAGTACGACGCATCGGTAACGGGCGTAATTTGGGTAGGACTTACGCCTATTGTAAAGGAAGATAAATTCGAGGACCGTATACTTATCGACGTAAACGACGGCGCAGGCGTTATCACGGGCGCTAACAACAGAGCAGTGCTCATCGCCGTATACCGCTTTTTACACGAGCTTGGCTGTGCTTGGGTTCGCCCGGGCGCTGACGGCGAGGTTATCCCGAAAAAGCGGCTCGACACAGCGGCTATCTCTGTAAATGTTGACGAAACTCCGTCCTATCCGCACCGCTGCATCTGCATCGAGGGCGCTGTTGCGTACGAGCATATTTTCAATATGATCGAGTGGATGCCGAGAGTCGGACTTAACGAGTATTACATTCAGTTTATGAGCCCCACACCGTTCTTTGACCGTTGGTACACGCATCTGCATAACCCTCACCGTGGCCCCGAGCCGCTTTCGGTCGAGGAGTCCTACCACATAAAGCGTCGCGTGGAGGAGGAAATGGCAAAGCGCGGCATCATTTACTACGGTGTCGGTCACGGCTTTACGTATGATCCGTTCGGCTTTGACACCACCTTCAAGGGCGACGATTCGCCGCTTATCACTCCCGAGATAAGAAGCTATTTTGCCGAGGTAAACGGCGAACGAAAGCTTTTCAACGACAAGATCGCCTTCACACATCTTTGTTACTCAAACCCCAGGGTAAGAGAAATAATGGCAGACGCGGTGGTTGAATACGTGAAGAAGAATCCCACGGTCGATTATCTCTGCATCTCGCTCGCAGACGGCGTAAACAACTACTGTGAGTGCGAGGAATGCTCGAAGCTTACTCCGTCCGACTGGTACGTTATGATCTTTAACGATATGGACGCAAAGCTTACTGCGGCAGGGCTCGACACCAAGCTCGTGTTCGATATTTACGTAAACACGATGTGGCCGCCTATCAAAGAGCGCATCAACAATCCCGACCGCGTTATGATACAGTTCGCGCCGATCACGCGTACCTATTCTGCGGCGTTCGTTGATACGCCTATGGATAAGAACGTTGAGATTCCACCGTACGTACATAATAAGATCGAAATGCCGCGTGATCTCGGTCTTAACATCGCGCTTCTTGAAAAGTGGCGTGAGGTAGTCGATGCGGAGAACACTATATTCGACTACCATCTTATGTGGGACCACTATCTCGATCCCGGCTACACGTCCTGCGCGAAAACGCTCCACCGCGACGTTACCACGCTCGATCAGCTCGGCTTTACCGGCTATATAAGCTGTCAGGAGATGCGCCTTGCGTTCCCGACCGCGCTTCCTGTGTACGCTATGGCGAGAGGACTTTGGGACAAGAACTCGAAGTTCGAGGACATCTCCCGTGAGTACTACGCTGATATGTTCGGCGAGGACGGACCTGCAGTTGAAGCTTATCTTGCGAAGATCTCCGAGCTTTTCGACGCGAAGTTTATGCGCAACGAAAAGCCCGAGGCGCACAAGACTGCACTCGCTCGTATGGACGCTATCGACGCGCTCGTTGACGACTTTGTCAAGTCGCATATCGAGCCGAACAAGGATAAGGACGCGTCGTGGTATTATCTGTCTTACCACGCAGAGTACTGCAAGATGTACGCAGAGCTTATCCGTTGCTACTGCAGCGAGGATGAGGCGAAGATCGAAGCGCAGACGAAGGCGTTTACGTCGTTCCATTTTGAACACGAGCCCGAGCTTCACACCGTGCTTGATTCCTGCCTCTTTGACGAGGTATATCAGCGCTGGATCAAGCGCGTGTTCGCAAACAAGCCTACCGACGAGGTCGATTTCTAAAAATTACACCGCCTTGCTTTTGCAAGGCGGTGCTTTTGTTTCACATAGATACTATTTGATGTAATGCTAAAGATATAGCAAGATAAAAGATTATCGCAAAACGGTCGTTGGGGTGTCGGCACGGGTGCCGACGAGGTCCCCGACTACCGAGAGCGTGGGTGCCGTTTAGCCAAACACTCTGTGAAGCGATAGCGTCATTTAAAGTTTTTGCGGAGCTTTTTTCAAAAAGCGACCGCGTCCTTCTTAAACGATAAAAAATTCGCGCCTAAAATTATCTATATTAGTAAGTTTGACACTTGACCTTGTAGACATTTTCTGATATAATAATATATAAATAAACACATACGAGGTGCATACTATGAAAAAACGCGCAATAATCAGCTTAACCGACAAAACCGGCGTCGTTGAGTTCGCTCGCGAGCTTGACGCGCTTGGCTACGAGATCCTTTCCACCGGCGGTACTTGGAAGGTAATCAACGAGGCAGGCATCCCTGTAACGCAGGTTTCCGACATCACCGGCTTCCCGGAGTGCCTTGACGGACGTGTTAAGACGCTTCACCCGATGATCCACGCAGGTATTCTCGCAATGAGAAGCAACCCCGAGCATATGGCACAGATCGAAAAGCTCGGCGTTACTCCCATCGACATCGTTGCGATCAATCTCTACGCTTTCAAAGACACCATCCTTAAGCCGAACGTAACCCGTGAGGATGCTATCGAAAACATCGACATCGGTGGTCCGACAATGATTCGTGCAGCCGCAAAGAACTGGCAGGATGTCGCT
>JAZSJI010000178.1:0-12599 GCA_045534235.1 Candidatus Flemingiibacterium sp.
CATAATAATAAAATCATACCCTCGGGGTGAGATAATTCCCACGGTTCCACCCGATCTTTTCACTCTGTAACGCGGCTCATACCGCGTGTCCGTATAACGGCGGCACCGTCGCGCCATTTCCTGCGCGAAGCTTTAAATAAACGGCGGTCTTGGCTACTCGTACCCGGTAGGACGCTCACAGCACTGCGCCCCTCTCTGAAACCGTCAAACGAAAGCATATCCGTTCAGCCTTTATAACATTATACACCCCAAAAAAAGCTTTGTCAAGAGGTTTTTTGATAAGATTTTTTAAGCACGGCGCTGCTTTCGCACAATTTACCGCTTTTTAATAATTAAATATGGCTTAGGGGGTTGCTTTTTTTGTATTTTATGGTATATAATATTAGTATAAGCAAAAGTATACCCAAATGCTACTCATTTTGCCACGGAGGATTATAATGAGCACATCGAATAAATATAAAAAAACAAAGTCGCACGGTGTTGGCACTATGGCGTCCGATCTCCATAAGATCATAACTGCGCAGCGTGAGTTTTACCAAACGGGGAAGACTCGCGATCTTTCCTTCCGCCGTCAGCTCCTCATAAATCTTAAAATAATGATCCGCGACAATGAGGGGCTTATCCTCGAGGCACTTCGTGCCGACCTTGGCAAGTCGAATGCGGAGGGCTACCTCACCGAGATCGGTATGGTCGATCAGGAGATAAACTACACCCTTCGTCACCTGAAGGCGTGGAACGCTCCGAAGGTCGTACCCACTCCGTTCTATATGTTCCCGTCGGCAAGCTATAAGAAGCCCGCGCCTCGCGGACTCGTTATGATATTCTCGCCCTGGAATTATCCCTTCCAGCTTGCGATGATGCCGCTCATTTCCTCTATCGCGGCAGGTAACTGCACCATACTCAAGCTTTCCGAGCACGCGCCTAATACGAGCGCGCTTCTGTGCGAGCTTATCGACCGTTACTTCGAGCGCGAGTATATTGCAACGTATATGGACAGCTTCGAGGCAATCAAGGCTATCCGCAGCGAGCAGTTCGGTCTTGTATACTATAACGGCAGCGCAGCTGTTGCGCGTATAGTAATGAAGGCGGCGGCAGCACAGCTTACACCCGTTGTGCTCGAGCTTGGCGGCAAGAGTCCCTGCATCGTTGACAAGACGGCAAACCTTAAGCTCGCGGCAAGAAGAATAGTTACCGGCAAGCTTATAAATTCCGGTCAGACTACCATCGCTCCCGACTATCTCTTCGTAGAGAGCTCGGTCAAGGACGAGCTTCTTAACTATATTAAGGAGTATCACGATAAGTTCTGCAGCGATGATCCGTGTGATAACAGTATGTATCCGAAGATCATCAATCGTATGCACTTCGACCGTCTCAGAAGCTATCTCGAGGACGGCGACGTCATTATGGGCGGTAAGGCAAACGCTGACACCGGCCGCATTTCGCTTACTCTTATGGAGAACGTCGATAAGAATTCGAAGCTCCTGTCCGAGGAGATCTTCGGTCCGATACTCCCCGTTTTCGAGTTTGATGATATCGGCGCGGTAATAAGCACGCTTCGCAAGCGCCCGAAGCCGGTCGCGCTTTACCTTTTCACGAGAGATAAAGACACGAGAAAGCTTGTACTCGGCAGTCTTGATTTTGGCTGCGGCTGTGTCAACGACACTATCGTACAGCTTGCTAACCCGAATCTCGCGTTCGGCGGTACGGGCGTAAGCGCGCTCGGACGCTTCCGCGGCAAAAAGGGCTTCAACGCGTTTACGACGGAAAAGGCTATCCTCAGCGCATCGTCGAGCGTGGATCTGAATCCGCTTCGCTATCCGCCGTTTGACGACGATTACTCGGTCGTAAGAGCAATAATGCGCTATCTGACCTGATAGCAAGGCAATTCAACGTATAAAGCATAATATATAAATACAAAGGACAACAATAATGATAAACGTAGCAATATTCGGTTTCGGCGTGGTTGGCAGCGGAACCGCAGAGGTTCTGACGCAGAACGCAAAGCTTATTTCCGAGCGTGTGGGCGAGGAGATCAACATTAAATATATTCTTGACCTTCGCGATTTTCCCGACAGTCCGTTTGCCGATAAGATAGTTCACGATGTGAACGTAATATTAAACGATCCCGAGGTTAAGATCTGTGCAGAGCTTATGGGTGGCTCACATCCTGCGTTCGAGTTTTCGAGTGCGGCGATGAAGGCGGGCAAAAGCGTGGTTACCTCAAACAAGGAGGTCGTTGCGACCTTCGGCCCCGAGCTTTTAGCTATCGCCAAGGAAAACGGAGTTCGCTATCTCTTTGAGGCGAGCGTTGGCGGCGGTATTCCCGTAATCCACCCGATTTCGAGCTGTCTGACGGCGAACGACATTACCGAGGTGAACGGAATACTCAACGGTACTACCAACTATATCCTCACACAGATGATAAATGAGAATAAGGACTTCGGCACCGCACTTGCAGAGGCACAGGAGAAGGGCTACGCAGAGCGCGATCCTTCCGCCGACGTCGACGGCATCGACACCTGCCGCAAGACTGCGATCCTCTCGGCTATCGCACTCGGCAAGCTCGTTCCTCCCGAAAAGATCAAGACCGAGGGTATCAGAAACGTAACTCTTGGCGACGTTGCAAACGCGGCGAAGATAGGTGCTTCCATAAAGCTCATCGGTAAGGCTGTTCGCGTGGGCGATAAGGTGTGCGCGTGCGTTGGACCGACGCTCGTGCGTCATTCGAATCCGCTCTCGGGTATCTCCGACGTATTTAACGGCGTGCTTATCAACGGCAACGCTGTCGATGACGTAATGTTCTACGGACGTGGAGCGGGCAAGCTCCCGACTGCAAGCGCAGTCGTTTCCGATATTATCGAGATTGCGACGTATCTCTCGCATCCTATTCACAATACGCCCGTGTGGGAGCGCCTTTCGGACGATGAGATACTCCCTGCCGACAGACTTAAGTCCCGATGGTATCTGCGCTTTGATAAGAAGCCGAACCACTGTCTGTGTATGCTCGACGCAGAGGTTATCGAGGACAGCGAGGACTGCTATGCGGTTATCACGGGCGAGGTAAGCCTTACCGAGATCGGTGTGACACTTTCCGAAAAGTTTACGGCTATGCGCGTTCTTTAAAATATTTCGCCGAAAAATCGTTGTAATTTCCGATTTTTCGGCGAATTATATCTTGACAGGTACAAATCGGTGTGATACAATATACTTGGCAATGTTTTTGTACTTTTGTTTCTAAAAGAGGTAAAATAATGAAAGAACTCAAGCTTGAAGAGCTTACAACATCCCAAAAGCTCGGTATGGTTATGGCAGGCATTATCCGTCCGCTCAAGCCCACGGATAACTATGACAGCTACGATGATAACCTTGAATATACGCTTAATCTTATCAGAAACCACTCGCTCGGTGCGGTTTGGGTACCGCCCACGACTCCCAGAGCAAGAGAGGTAGTTGACAAGGTAAGAGCGACGGTAGATTACCCGATACTTATTATGACCGACGCTGAAAGCGGTCTTGGCGAGAATCTCATCGGCAGACACAATGCAATCGGTATGGCAGGCAGAGAAGACCTCGCGTATACCTTCGGCAAGGTAACCGCGATCACTGCGAGAAAAATGGGCTACAACGTGGTTTGCGCGCCTATTCTCGATATGCAGGACGCTTGGGGCGCTTGCGGTACTAATATTCGCTCACTCGGATGCGATAAATATAAGGTAACCGCACTTGCAAAGGCAGAGGCGAAGGGACTTCGCGACGGCGGTGTGCTTCGCGTTGGCAAGCATTATCCCGGCGGCGATAATCCGCTTCGGCTCGACTCGCATATGCAGGAGAGAGTTTCCACACAGAACAAGGAAGAGCTCCTTGACTACTGTCTCTATCCGTACCTCGAGCTTATGAAGGAAGACCTTCTCGACGGTATTATGACCGGTCACACCGGATTTTCCAAGATTGACCCCGTTTACCCCACCTCGCTTTCCAAGAAGATCATCGGCATCATTCGCGAGCAGGGCTTCGATGGCTTTGCTATCACCGATGCGCTCGATATGATGGGCATTAAGGCGAAATTCGGCGACACCCGAGCAAAGGGTATGTGCATCGCGGCGGGTAATGAGTTTGTTCTTCCGTGGTTCTCCTCGCGCAAGTCGTACAACGACCTTGTTGACTGTTACAACGAGGGGATTATCACTGACGAGCGTCTTGATGAGGCGGTTCGCCGTATTCTCGAGGCACAGCACAAGATCTTTGAGATGGAAGCAAAGTATGACGAGATCACAGACGAGGATCTCGAGCTCTTTAACAAGATCAATACTGACTCTGTTGTTGCAAAGTGCGATGCCGGACTCTCTGCGGCTATCGACACGACCAAGAGATACTTCTTTGTTCTCGTTGTGCATAATGAAAGCGAGATAAATGACCTTGGTAAGGTTTCGGTTGACACCTTCACCAATGCTTGGTACTTCCCGAACAAGATCTCCGATAAGATCATGGAGCTTTTCCCGAACTCGTATGTTCGTATGATACATCAGTTCCCGACGAACCACATGAACTGCAACGTGCTTCAGGATTCACTCGGCTACGATGACGTTATTTTCATCACATTTGCGGAAGCTCCCGCATACACCGGCGCGGACAACTTTACTCACCGCATCACCGCGCTTCTCCGTGCAATGCAGGCAACTAACCGAATTTCCACTATGGTGCATTTCGGTAACCCATTTACTCTTGAGGAGGTTCCCCATATGCCCCGACTCATTATGGGCGGCATTTCGGCAAAGAACGTCGATGCGGCACTTGAGGTTCTCGCAGGCAAGCGCGAGGCAAAGGGCGTTATGACCTACGACGTAAACTTCCAGTAAAATAAAAATAAAACTCGCACCCGAAAGGGTGCGAGTTTTTTATGTTATTATCAGTCGATAGCCGCGCCGTTCTTGCGAAGCTCCTCGCGAACGGTTGCAACGTCAACGGTGCGAGCGTTTTTGCCGCTT
Source organism: Candidatus Flemingiibacterium sp. (assembly GCA_045534235.1). GTDB lineage: Bacteria > Bacillota > Clostridia > Oscillospirales > CAG-272 > Flemingiibacterium. Next base: position 4,986 of record JAZSJI010000178.1, read on the forward strand.
GCCTTTGCAACCGAAAGCGCAACGCCTGCCGCCTCGCCCATAGCTGCGCATATCGGCATTATACGGACGGATGCCTGTGCCTCGTGAGTCGCGGAGAGACAGCGACCTGCAACGAGCACATTGTCAAGCTCCTTCGGGAGAAGTGAGCGGTAGGGAATGGAGTAATATTCACCGGGAGCGAACATATAGTGGCTCGTTCCTGCGCCCTCGGGATTGTGAATGTCTACGTCATAGTTGCCGAGCGCAATAGCATCGTCAAACTTTGTGCAAGCCTTTAATTCCTCAACGGTAAGTACGTGCTCGCCGACGAGCTTACGGCTCTCGCGAACACCGATGTCTGCGGCGATGTCGGAAATAGATGCGTTTTTGAACGCCTCGGAGTTTTCCTTGAGGAACGCTACCATTTCACGGATCTGAGCGCGTGCGGTGATCTCCGCCTTTGATACGGCAATGGGATCGGTGGGATCGTGCTTTACGATACGGGTGGTGTTGAAGTGAAGCACGTTGTCGGTAGGAGTTAAGAATATGAGAAGATCCTCGCGCGGATTTTTGATCTTGCCCGCTGCCTTTTCTTGCTTGTAAAGCTCCTGGAGTCGAGGCTTGTCCTCGACGAATTTTTCAACGTCTACGTTAGTCATTCGAAAGCAGGTGGTCATAGGCTGGCAAAGTCCGTCAGCCTCGCGTCCGAGCTGATACTCGCAGCCCGCGAATGCGAAAAGGTCGCCGTCGCCCGACGCGTCTATGAAAAAGTCTGCCTCGACTTCCATAACGCCCGACTTTACGGCTAGGCGTATCTTTTCTATGTTACGTCCGTTCTTTACCGTTTCGAAAAGAGCGGCGTGGAAGAGCACGTCAACGCCTGCCTCGAGAACCATATCATCGAGAGCGAACTTGAAGTCTTCGGTGTCGAATTTATATGTAGTGCCGAAGCCCTTTACCGTTTTGGATTTTTCGCGCATTTCGGTGAAGATTCCGTCAACGAGCAGCTTTTCGCCGTTTTCGGTATTTGTGCGGTATTGCATAAACGGGTATACAAGGCAGTTTGCCATAGCTCCGCCAAGACATCCGCTCTTCTCAACGAGAATGGTGGAAAGGCCGCGTCTTGCTGCGACTACAGCTGCAGCAACACCTGTAAGTCCACCGCCGACTACGCAAAGATCGTATTTTTTCATAATTTATACCTCGCGAGGATATATTTTCACCTTATGGTATCACAATATCCCACTTTTGTCAATATATATTGTGTAAAATATTATCAATTTGCCGCCCTGACAATGCTTTGTATGTGTGCTAAAATATTTATAGCACAAAAGTTTGGGGGCTGAATATATGACAAAAATGATATTCGTGCGTCACGGTCAGAGCAGCGGCAATCTTGAAAAGAGATTTTACGGCCATTTTGACGGCGCACTTACGGAAATTGGAATAGCGCAGGCGAAAAAAACGGCGGAGTATCTTAAGGATACACATATCGACATAGCTTATGCAAGCGATCTCATTCGCGCCTTTGAAACGGGCAAAATAGTCGCCGAGGGGCACGGGCTTGTACCAAAGCCCGACCGCGAGCTTCGTGAGCTTTACGCGGGGGAGTGGGAGAATATGCCGTTTGAGGAGCTGCCGAAGCGTTTTCCTGAAACCATACGCGTGTGGGTGACGGACATTGGAAATTCGCGTCCGGACGGCGGTGAAAGTGTACGCGAGCTTTCTGAGCGTATACGCCGCGCGGTGTGGCGTATTGCCGGGGAGAACGAGGGCAAAACCGTTCTCATAGCGACGCACGCTACCCCGATACGTGCTCTTGCCTGTGAATGGCAGGGCAAGACTATAGAAGAGATGCAGAATATCGAATGGGTAAAAAACGCGTCCGTGACTATAGTGAATTACGATACCGTAAATCACACCACCGAGGTCGAGCTTTACGATGAAGCATCGTTTATGGGTGATATGATAACCGCGCTTCCGAAGGGCGTGTGATATTATGGATTTTTATCTTAACGAATTTGACACAGCGCTGAAGGTCACGCGCATTGCAAACCTTCACTATTTTGAGTTTACGCCACAATACCAAACGAGCGAGGACCATCACAACTTTTCGGAGCTTATATACGTGGACAAGGGCGCAATAAGCGTGGACTCCGAGAGCTATACGGGGCCTCTCGCTGACGGTCAGCTTCTGATACACCGTCCGAACGAGGTGCATTCGCTGACCTGCTCGCAGGACGATGCGCCGAACGTAATTATAATCGGGTTTGAATGTGACACCGAGGCGCTCCACTGCGTTTCGGGCACTCCGATCATTCTTGCGCCGACGCAAAAGCGAATGCTCGCGGAGATACTTACAGAGGGTATGAGCGTTTACGCGCCGCCTTACAATATGCCGAACGTAAAGCGTATGCACAAGCGAGAGGCTGTGCCGTTCGGCGCGGATCAGCTTTTAGAGATGAAACTTGAAACGTTCCTCATACTTCTCATACGCGACGCAATGAGAAACGGTGCGGCATCGTCCGACACGGCGACCGACGTTGACGGTATCGCGGGCGTACACCGCTTCGTATGCGAGCACTACAATCAGAAGATAACTCTCGAGCAGATATGTCTGCTTTTCGGAACGAACAAAACCACCCTTTGCGACGAGTTCCGCGCCGCGTACGGCGATACTGTCTTCAATTATATTAACAAGCTTCGCGTGGATAAAGCAAAAAAGCTTATGCGAGAGGGAGAGCTGTCGATAACTGACATCTCCGCGAGAGTGGGTTTCAGCTCGATACACTATTTTTGCCGCGTGTTCAAAAAGCTTGTTGGACGCACGCCAAGGGAATACTCAAGCTCCGTTCGTTCAAAGCTCGATATGTAAAAATCCGATGATTTTTGAGGCGGCGAATAAATAAAAAATATTTCCTCAAATTTTATATAAACACTTGACATAGAGAGTATTTTGTAGTATAATATTACGGAGATAAAAAAATACTGAATCGTTTATCTCGGATGACTATACGTTATCTGTTGCACTTGCGGAGGGAGGGAATTTAAGAATGGCAGAGGTCAGAGTAAAAGAGAATGAATCGCTCGACAGCGCTCTTCGCAGATTTAAGAGACAGTGCGCAAGATCCGGAGTTCTTTCCGAGCTTCGTAAGCGTGAGCATTACGAAAAGCCCAGCGTGAAGCGTAAGAAGAAGTCTGAAGCAGCTAGAAAGCGCAAGTCTAAGTAATTATAAAGATTAAAGCCAAGGCTTATGCCTTGGCTTTAACTTTTTCTAAAGCAAAAGCCATCGGCATCGCCGATGGCTTTTATTAATTATTCTGTATACCCAAGGCTCAGGGATATTTTTTCTGCGGTAGCGATGACGAGCGGCTTTACCTCAGTCATAAGGCTTTCATGGGTGTGGTTGAATGCCGAAACCGAGCAGCCGACCGCTCCGACGAGCGTGCCGGTGTAATCGAATACCGGTGCAGAAACGCAAAGGATTCCCTTACTGAATTCTTCGTTGTCCGTCGCAAAGCCCTGTGCTTTGACGCGGCCGATCTCAACAAGAAGGTCTTTTTTCGCGGTAAGCGTGTTTTCGGTGTTTTTCTTGTGTCTGCGAGAGGTGTATTCGTCGATAAACTCAGCGTCGCTGTAGGCGAGGATTATTTTGCCCGGAGCGGAGCAGTAAAGCTCGTACGTGCCGCCGACTGTACCTGCCACGCGGACGTTGCCGATGCCGTCAAGGTGCTGAATGTACATAAGCTTGTCACCGTTTCTGATGGCGAGATAGGTGCACTCGCCCGTCTGCTTCCAAAGGTCGTAAACGAGCGGTGTCGCTACGTTTGACAGCGACATAGTCCCGAGCGCCTTGCTTGCAACCTTGAAGGGGCGAAGGCTTAACTGATATTTCTTATCGGGCTGATTTGAGCAGTGTACCCAACCGCTTGCCTCGAGCGAGTTTAAAATGCGGAATATCATATTTTTGTTAATGCCGAGCTTGCGGGAAAGCTCGGATACGCCAACGGGCTCCTTTTCGTCGGCAAGCTTTTCAATGAGTTTTATTGCGTTATCAACCGCAGGTGCAAAATTAGACATAGTTGTATTCTCCATGTTCGATATATATAATATATAGTACCACAATTTTGTGAAATTGTCAATATTTTTGCACAAAAAAGAAACCTCACCCGAAAAAATCAGGTGAGGTAGTTTTTAATAGTTTTCAATATCTATTCTCGTAACCGCGTCGCGTATTTCCTCATCGAGGAATATCGAGGCTACACGCTCGAATCCCGCAGGCTCGTCGCTGACGAAATATTTTACGGTTCCGATATGATTTTCGTCCGCTTGTCTTTGCGATGAGATAATATCGCGAAGCTCCTCCGCTGCCGCCGCGCCGACGTTGATAAGGTTGACGCCCGGGAGCACCTTTGCGATCGCACCTGCGATTATCGGATAATGCGTACAGCCGAGAATGAGCGTGTCGGCGTCGCTTTCGATAATGTTCTTAAGATGTGTTTTTACTGTGAGGAGCGTTATTTCGTTGTCGTCCTCGACAAAGCCGTTCTCAACAAGCGGTACGAATAGTGGGCAGGGGGCAGATATAGCGCTTATGCCGCCGTCAATCTCGCGAAGCTTCTTTTCGAACGCACCGCTGCCGATCGTGGAAGGGGTGCCTGCAATACCCACGATTTTGCTCTTTGTAGCCTTTGCCGCCGCGCGCGCACCCGAGTCGATGACACCGACTGTAGGAAGATCCGGAGCGTTCATACGAAGCGCGTCGAGTGCGTTTGAGCTTGCCGTTCCGCACGCTACCATTACCGCGTCAACGCCCATCGAGAGAAGGAATTTCAGATCCTGTAGGCAATATTTGATTATCGTTTCCTTTGAGCGCGTACCGTAGGGAACGCGTCCCGTGTCGCCAAAGTATACGATGTCCTCGTGCGGGAGTAAGCGGCGCACCTCCTTGAGTGCGGAAAGTCCACCAAGACCGCTGTCGAAAATTCCAATCAAGGCTTATGCCTCCTTTGTCATCGCGAGTGCGATGAGGCTGTCGATTATTTCGGGATAGCTTCTGCCGTCGTGCATCAAAAGCTTCGGGTACATACTGATCTGCGTAAAGCCGGGGAGTGTGTTTATCTCGTTGAAGATTATGCGTTCCTTGCCGCATCTCGAGCAAACGAAGAAGTCCACACGTGAAAGTCCCGACACGCCGAGCGCCGAACAAATCCTGACGGCGTACTCGCGTACTTTTTCAGCGGTTTCAGGCTTGATATCAGCCGGAATTATCGCCGACGAATTACTGTCGGCGCTGTATTTTGCGTCGTAGTCGTAGAATTCGCTTCCGGGGTTGATCTGGCCGCAGGTAGAGGCGGTATATTTGCCGTTGCCGATGACCGCAACCTCGATTTCCTTGCCCTTTACGTACTCCTCAACGATTATCTTGCTGTCGTGCTCTGCCGCAAGGGTGAGCGCGGCATCGAGAGATGCGCGGTCAGTCGCCTTGGAAGCACCGACGGATGAGCCTGCGTTCGCAGGCTTTACGAAAAGCGGATATTTACCGAGTGTTTCGCATTCGTCGAGCACAGTCTCGCGGTCTGCGAGGTCGCCGCGCAGTACGATCTTGCATTTTGCCTGCGGTATGTCAAAATTATTGAGCACGAGCTTGGTGTAGCCCTTATCCATGCCGATCGCGGACGTAGCACAGCCACAGCCAACGAAGGGTATGCCAGACAGCTTCATAAGTCCCTGAAGTGTACCGTCTTCGGCGTTTGCGCCGTGCATAACGGGGAAGATCACGTCGATATGTACGAGCTTCGCGCCGCCGTTATCGAAAACGAACAGACCGCTGTCTGACGGCGAAGGGGAGAGCGCGGCCTTCGCGAGCGTACTCGCGTTGGCGCACCACGAGCCGTCCTTAATGCTCGCGATGTCGCCGTCGTAGAGATACCAGTCGCCGCCCTTGGTTATGCCGACGGTGACGACGTCGTATTTGTCGCGGTTCGCGTTTGAAAGTATGGAGTGTGCGGAAATGAGCGAAACCTCATATTCGGTGGATTTCCCGCCGAAGAGGACGAGGAGGGTGGGCTTTGTCATATTTTTCTCCTAATTTATATAAAGGTAATAACAGTCTATTCGAAATGCTCGGAAGCGTTACGGGTGACTACTGCCACGCGTACGTTGCCGCTGAAGTCGCGGTGGAGCTCACAGGTGAGTTTGGCTTCGCAGCAGAGCTCTGTGATGCGCTCGGATTGATCGTAGCCGATTTCGAGTATCATCACTGCATCGCGCTTCATACTCGGTGCAAGCACGTTTATAAAATGTCGGTAGAATATCATACCGTCTGCGCCGCCGTCGAGAGCGATACGCGGTTCGTGCTTTACTTCGTCTGAAAGCGTGTCGATCACGTCGGTGTTTATATACGGTGGGTTTGAAACGATAACGTCGGCATCTTTGACGAGCGCGAGCACGTCGCCCGTGAGCACGTCTAAAACGTGTGCGGTCAGTCGGTCGGCAACGCCGTTTGAGGCGGCGTTCCTTTTTGCAAGATCGAGTGCCGCCGCGGAAATATCGACAGCCGTACCGACGGCAGTGGTGTTTTCCTTCAATATAGATATAGCGATACAGCCGCTTCCCGTACACATATCGAGCAATCGTCCTCCGCTTTTGAGATGTTTGAGCGCGAGTGCTACACAGTGCTCGGTGTCGGGCTGCGGAATAAGGCAGTCGGGCGAAACTTCAAAGCGGTTGCCCCCAAACCACGCCTCACCTGTGATATATTGAAGCGGAATGCCCTCAGCACGTTCCTTTGCTGCGTCTGCGACGGCTTCGGGTAATTCGTCGGTTTTGTGTAAGAGGCACCATTCGCGCCCCTTGCCGGCAAAAACGCGTACAAGCTCGGCGGCCTCATGCGTGGGCGCGTCTGCGCCGCAGCCGGTTAGGTAACGTATCAAATCAAGGTAGGTCATATCAAAATCCTTTCCTTTTATATTATAGCAGATAATTGCGTCAAAATAAATAGTTTTTGAGAAATTCTTTAAAATAAAGCGTTTGTGTGCGATTTGCACATTTAATTCAAAAAAAAGAAAACAAATGTGCATAAAGCTGATAAAGTTGAAAAAAATAAGAAAAAGGTGTTGACAAATAAAAAGTGATATGGTATACTAATGAAGCTGTCCACTTGGGAGACACCTTAAAAAAATTGAAAAAAAGTTTTGAAAAAGGTATTGACAAGGGAGCGGAGACGTGATATAATAATCAGGTCGCCGCGAAAAGCGACGGCAAAGCGAAGACAGAAATGGTCATTGAAAATTGAACAACAAGAGATTTAGGAAAGTACAAAGAGAAGTGAGGCATCGAGAGATGCTAAGTGGAAATTGGAAACGATAACTAAAGAAAATCTCGACAATTCTTTTGAACACGAACAAAAGGTAAATTAAGTAAAAGAGCTAACAAACGATTAAGCTCTGAAATACGGTATCAAGCAGTGAAAAACAGAGACGTGTGTAACGCCTGCGTTATGCGGAGCTGCTACAGTGATGTATGCGGTGACGTCGGCAGATGAGAGAAGCAAACGGAAACGGAGTAGCTGCTTCATATACAATATTTTAGAGAGTTTGATCCTGGCTCAGGATGAACGCTGGCGGCGTGCA
>JAZSJI010000095.1:0-9247 GCA_045534235.1 Candidatus Flemingiibacterium sp.
TGCACGCCGCCAGCGTTCATCCTGAGCCAGGATCAAACTCTCTAAAATATTGTATATGAAGCAGCTACTCCGTTTCCGTTTGCTTCTCTCATCTGCCGACGTCACCGCATACATCACTGTAGCAGCTCCGCATAACGCAGGAGTTACACACGTCTCTGTTTTTCACTGCTTGATACCGTATTTCAGAGCTTAATCGTTTGTTAGCTCTTTTACTTAATTTACCTTTTGTTCGTGTTCAAAAGAATTGTCGAGATTTTTCTTTAGTTATCGTTTCCAATTTCCATTACAGCATCTCTCGATGCCTCACTTCTCTTTGTACTTCCTAATCTCTTGTTGTTCAATTTTCAATGACCATTTCTGTCTCTTGCTTTTGCTGTCGCTCTTGCGGCGACCTGATTATTATATCACGTCTTCCCGCTCTTGTCAAGCCCTTTTTCAAAGTTTTTTCAAATCTTTTTTCCAAGCCCTCAAGTGGACAGCTTCATTAGTATATCATATCAAGCAAAGTTTGTCAAGAGGTTTTTTAAATTTTTTTCATTTTTTTCGCAGAACCCACCGTGGCAAGTATTTTTGCACAACATCTTGATTATATTCCGAATATATGTTATAATATTGATGATTATATTGATTTTCATTTCGGAAGTGACAGTTTATGAACCCAAAACTTATAAATGGCGCAACGCTTGCTTACCTCGGCGATGCTGTGCTTGAGGTGCTCGTGCGCAAATATCTTGTTTCACTCGGTGTTGCAAGCGGAGGCACCCTTTCCCATCTGGCACTTAATTTCGTCCGCGCAACAGCGCAAAGCGCCGGAATGGACAAAATACTCCCCATTCTGACAGAAGACGAAGAATACGTGTACAAGCGCGGACGCAACGCAAACGGTATTGCGATCCCCAAGAGTGCATCTGCACGCGAGTATCGCCGCGCCACAGGAATGGAAGCTCTTTTCGCTTATCTCGACCTCTCCGGACAGCAAAGCAGAGCACGCGAGCTTTTTGAGATCGCCTACGCAGACGTTATGACCAAATTGGAAGCCGAAATAAAGAACGCGCCTGACAAGGCACAGCAATAACAAGGAGAACAGCTATGATAAAGGTTATGTCCGTCTTCGGAACACGTCCCGAAGCAATCAAAATGTGTCCGCTCGTCAAAGCGCTCGAGGCTGACAACGATATAGAAAGCATAGTATGCGTTACCGCACAGCATCGCGAAATGCTCGACGATGCACTCGACTTTTTCGGCGTCAAGCCTGATTACGACCTTAATATAATGAAGAAGGGACAAACCCTCACCGGCATTACCGCTGACGTTATCATCGGTCTTGAGAACGTTATGAAATCCGCCGCACCCGACATCGTGCTCGTTCACGGCGACACGACGACAAGCTTCGCCGCAGCACTCGCAGCGTTCTACGCACAGATACCCGTCGGTCACGTTGAGGCAGGTCTTCGCACCTACGATATCTACTCTCCGTTCCCGGAGGAGATAAACCGTAACCTCACCACAAAAATAGCTACGCTTCATTTCGCTCCCACCGAGCTTAACCGCGCACAGCTTGAGCGCGAAAACGTCACCAAAAACGTATTTGTCACGGGCAATACCGCGCTCGACGCGTTTCAGTACACCGTAAAACCGGATTACGTTTTTGAAAATGAAGCTTTGCGTGCTATCGACTTCGAGCGCGAAAAAATCATCACCGTAACCGCTCACCGCCGCGAAAACCAAAACGGCGGCATCGAGAACATCTGCCGTGCGATACTCGAGTTATCCGAGCGCCATCCCGACCTCAAGTTTATTTATCCCGTTCACTTAAGTCCGGCAGTTCGTAACGTCGTATTCCCTCTGCTCGACAATCACCCGAGAATTATACTCACCGATCCCGTCGACGTTGCGGATATGCACAATCTCCTCTCCAAATCCTATTTCATTATGTCCGACTCGGGCGGAATTCAGGAAGAGGCACCGTCCTTCCACAAGCCCGTGCTCGTTCTTCGCACCGAAACCGAGCGTCCCGAGGCGGCAGAAGCCGGCACCGTCAAGGTGATCGGCACAGATTTCGAGCGCGTCGTCGCCGAGGCTGAAATACTTCTTACCGATAAGGAAGAATTTGACCGAATGGCACGCGCAAAGAATCCCTACGGCGACGGAAAAGCTTCCATCTATATCACCGAAGCGATCAAGAGCTACTTTTCGAAATAATCACGAAAGGCGAAGGCAAGTCTTATGAATATTATGCACCTGAAATACGCCGTCGAGGTGTCGAAAACAGGTTCTATCACTCAAGCCGCCGAAAACCTCTTTATGGGACAGCCGAATTTAAGCAAGGCGATACGCGAGCTCGAGGATAATCTTGGCATCACAATTTTCAAGCGCACCTCGAAGGGTATAATAACAACGCAAAAGGGCGAGGAATTCCTCGTTTACGCTAAACGAATTCTCGCACAAATAGATGAGCTCGAGCACATTTATAACAAAAGCCACGACAAAAAGCAGTCCTTCAGCATCTCCATTCCGCGCGGAAGCTATATGGCGTACGGCTTCACCAATTTCGTCAAGCGCCTTGATATGAAACGGGAGATAGAAATATACTATAAGGAAACAAATTCCGTCGAGGCTATATCAAACATCGTCCAGTCGAACTACAATCTCGCGATAATCCGTTACCGTGACGTGTTTGAGCAATATTTCACCCGCCTGCTTCGCGAGAAGGAGCTGAAAAGCGAGCTTTTGTGGCAATTCAGGTACATCGCGCTTATGTCGAAGGACCACCCTCTCGCAAATAAGCCCGTGCTGACGTGCGCAGACCTCGCAGACTCCGTCGAGATACTCCACAGCGACAACGCCGTGCCTACACTCCCGACAATCGAAGCCAAGCGTATGGAAAATATCGAAAACTCCAACAAGCGCATTTACGTCTTCGAGCGCGGAAGTCAGATGGAGCTGCTCTCGAACATTCCAAGTTCATTTATGTGGGTATCCACCATTCCGCAGAAGATACTCGACCGATACGGACTTGTGCAAAGGAAGGTGTCCGACGCCGACTATAACTATAAGGATATGATAGTTTACCCAAAGTCCTACCGTTTGTCCGAGCTCGATAAAATGTATATCGAGGAGCTTCGCTCGGTTATTACAACGCTCGAAGGTATGAAAGTGGAATAAACTCACAAAGCGCGCCTTTATCGAAGCTTGAATTTTGGTAGAATTTGACCGTTGACAGCGCCACGCTTTAGTGATATAATGAACTAAACCGATACCGATAGGGTATCATTCCAAATAAGAGGTAACCTAAAATGACCGCTCGTAATTTCGCATTTGCATACTTTTGCTATTACTTTTACTTTACGAAGAAAAGGTAATAGTGATTTTTGCTGCGAAAAAGAACGTGTCGCCGAAATTGTTTCGGAAAAGCGTAAACTAACTCCTCAGTGAAAGTCACTGAGGAGTTTTTGTTTCCAAATATAAAAATAACATACAAGGAGAAAAATTATGGTAGTAGTAATCAAACCCGGTGCAAGCGAAGAAAAACTCGCAAAGCTTGTGGAAAAACTCAAGTCGCAGGGCGTGAGCGTTCACGAAACGCGCGGACATTTCCAGACGATACTCGGCCTCGTAGGTGATACAAGCCGCATCAATATAGACACGGTATCCGGCCTCGAAATAGTCGAAGCCGTCAAGCGTATAAGCGAGCCTTACAAAAACGCCAACCGTAAGTTCCATCCCGATGACAGCGTTGTCACCGTCCACAGCGCGAACGGAGATATAAATATAGGTGAGGAATTCGTATTCATTGCGGGCCCGTGCTCGATCGAGAGCGAGGAGCAGATAATCTCTGTTGCAGAGGCGGTCAAAAAATCGGGCGCACAGCTGCTTCGCGGCGGCGCATTCAAGCCGCGCACCTCGCCCTACGCTTTCCAGGGACTTCGCGACGACGGTATCAAACTCCTTCTTGAAGCAAAAAAGGCAACCGGCATGCCTATCGTCACCGAGATAATGAACGCCGCACACCTTGATCTTTTTGCCGATGTCGACGTAATACAGGTCGGCGCGAGAAATATGCAAAACTTCGAGCTTTTAAAGGAGCTCGGCCACTCGGATAAGCCCATTCTTTTAAAGCGCGGTCTTGCCAATACCATCGAGGAACTCCTTATGAGTGCCGAGTACATTATGGCGGGCGGCAACGAGAATGTGATTTTTTGTGAGCGCGGCATCCGCACCTTCGAAACGCAGACGCGCAATACGCTCGACATTTCTGCGGTGTCTGTACTGCACGAGCTGTCGCATCTTCCCGTTATCGTCGACCCGAGTCACGCGTGCGGCAAGGCAAACCTCGTTCTGCCGATGTCTATGGCGGCAGCCGCTTGCGGCGCCAACGGACTAATGATAGAGGTACACAACGATCCTGCACACGCGCTGTGCGACGGACCGCAATCCTTAACCCCCGAACAATTCGATAGTGCAGTAAAGCGCACTCTTCGCGTTTGGGAAGCGGCAAAATAAGTATAGAAAAACACGACTTCTTTCGAAGTCGTGTTTTTGGCTTATTGGCGATTAAAGCTCGCCCGCATCCTTCATAGCCTGAACCTGCTCTGCCTGAATATCCGGGAATGCAGAAAGCATTGGCTCTACATCTTCCTTGTTTTCGGCAAGCTTGCGTGCTCTGTAGTTCTTGGTAATCTTAATAACAAGACCGGAGCAAGCAAGAACACCTATAAGGTTGGGGATCATCATAAGGCCGTTGAAGGTATCCGAAACGTCCCAAGCAAGCGAAGAGGTAAGAATTGCACCGAGGAAAATGGTTACGAGGTGAATTACTCTGTAAAGAACAGTGGTCTTCGCGCCAAAGAGGTATTCCCAAGCCTTGGAGCCGTAGTGGTCCCAACCAAGTACGGTGGTAAATGCGAAGAGAAGAATCGCAATTGCAATGAAGCCCTCACCGACTGCACCGAACTGTGCACCGAATGCACTTGCAACGAGAGTTGCATCGTTGATGCCCTCAAGGCCGCCCTCAACGTCGAATTTGTCTACGCCGATGGAGGTAAGTACAACAAGTGCGGTCATGGTACAAACAATCATGGTATCAGCAAATACCTCGAAGATACCCCAAAGGCCCTGACGTACAGGCTCCTTAACGTTGGAGTTCGAGTGTACCATAACAGACGAACCGAGACCTGCTTCGTTAGAGAACACACCGCGCTTGCATCCCTGTGTTACGATATCCTTTACTACGATACCGCCGACACCGCCGAGTGCCGCAGGAACGGTAAATGCATGTCTGAAGATAGACTCAATAGCCGCAGAAACCTGAGTTGCATTTGCAAAAATGATGTATACGCTTCCGATAACGAAGAGAATAACCATGAACGGAACTACCTTTTCGGCAAAGCCCGCGATTCTCTTAAGACCGCCAAGAATGATAAGTGCTGCGATAACAACGAGAACAACGCCGAGAATAAGATGGTAGAGAGATACGCCCTCGTAAAGCTCAATAGCGGTAAGGGACTTGATCTCGAATGCGGAAACCATGTTCACAACGATCTTATTGATCTGACCCATAGCACCGATACCGAAGGAAGCGAGAATCGCGAAGATACAGAAGAGAATCGCGAGAGGCTTACCGAAGAACTTGCCGTACTTCATCTTACCAAGTCCGTCCTCAAGGTAATACATAGGGCCGCCGGACCATTCGCCGTTAGCATTCTTTCTGCGGAAGTAGATACCGAGCACGTTTTCGGAGTAGTTAGTCATCATTCCGAGGAATGCTGCAACCCACATCCAGAATACCGCACCGGGACCGCCGCCGACGATAGCTGCCGCAACACCCGCGATGTTACCGACACCGATAGTAGCCGCGAGAGCCGTACAAAGCGCTTGGAACTGCGAGATCGACTTGCCGTTTACATGACCTGATACATCTCTCTTCGAGATCTTACCGATCGTTTCACTAAACCAGTGACCTGCGTGAAGAATCTGAAAGAGTCCTGTTGCGATGGTCATAAGCAGACCGACTGCGAGCAAGAGATATACACCCTTACCCCAGACAAAGCTGTTGACCGCGTTGTTGATGTTTGTAATCCATTCCATTGTTAATAAACCGTCCTTTCAATTTTTTGATTCAAAATGGAAACAAAAAAGGAGCCAACGCAAGTTGACTCCAAAGAAAGCACAAATTGAGGATAGCAGAAAAAAACTGCTATTGCAGAAAAAGAAATTTTTTCTCTGTCCTTTTGCCTGAGAGCATTTAACACCTTCGGCACCCAATAATGAGCTTCTCCAGAGCGTCGTCCGTACACGGTTCTTTTACCTGAGAGCGTTACTCCTTCGGCAAGCGTCGCAATGCGCGCTTTTTCCCGAATACTTCATCCGACATATTTGCAAAAACTATTATACACCACTATTTTGCATTTTGCAATACCTATTGTGAAATTTCTTCATATTTCATCATAAACGCACATATCCACGACGTTTTATACTGCATTTTGCAATATTTTCGGAGCGAAAATTCAAAAATAACGTAAAAATCTCCGCGGCGATGCCGCGGAGATTTCAGATATTTACTTTTGCTTATTTCGCGTAATCGATAGCGCGGGACTCGCGTATCATATGGACCTTTATCTGTCCGGGATACTGAAGCTCTGCTTCGATCTTCTGTACGATATCGCGCGCCATAAGTACCATCTGCTCGTCGTTGACGATCTCGGGCTTGACAGCGATTCTGATCTCGCGGCCCGCCTGAATTGCAAACGACTTGTCCACGCCGGGGAAGCTGTAGGTAATTTCCTCAAGCTTCTGCAAACGCTTGATGTAGTTTTCGAGATCCTCGCGTCTTGCGCCGGGGCGTGCCGCGGAAATAGCGTCGGCTGCCTGAACGATGATAGCAGTGATGGTCTGCGGCTCAACGTCGTTGTGGTGCGCTTCGATTGCGTGGATAACGTCCTTATTTTCCTTGAACTTCTTACAGATGTCAACACCGAGCTGTACGTGCGAGCCCTCGATCTCCTGGGTGAGAGCCTTTCCGATGTCGTGGAGAAGACCCGCTCTTTTTGCGAGAGTGCTGTCAACACCAAGCTCATCGGCAATCATACCGGAGAGAAGGGAAACCTCGATCGAGTGATCGAGCACGTTCTGACCGTAGCTGGTACGGAAGCGAAGTCTTCCAAGCAGCTTTACAAGGTCAAGGCTAAGTCCGTGAATACCGGTTTCGTAAGTAGCACGCTCACCTGCCTGCTTTATCATAGCGTCAACGTCGCGGCGAGCCTTTTCAACCATTTCCTCAATGCGAGCGGGATGAATACGTCCGTCCGCGATGAGCTTTTCGAGCGCGATACGCGCAACCTCGCGGCGTACCGGATCAAAGCTCGAGAGGGTAATAGCCTCGGGAGTATCGTCGATAATAAGGTCAACGCCCGTCATTGCCTCGATAGTGTGAATATTACGTCCCTCGCGGCCGATGATGCGTCCCTTCATTTCGTCGCTCGGCAGAGCAACGACGGATACCGTATTCTCGGTAACGCTTTCGGAAGCACAACGCTGAATTGCAAGAGAAAGGATATTTCTCGCCTTCTGGTCTGCCTCCTCCTTGAACTGTGCCTCGTATTCGATAAGCTTCTGCGCGGTTTCGTGCTTGACCTCGTCGTCAATACGAGAAACGATCTGCGCCTTTGCTTCCTCTGCGGTAAGTCCGGCAACCTTTTCAAGCGTTTCAAACTGCTTTGCCTTGATCTGCTCGATCTCTTCCTTGGTCGCCTCGACCTCCTTAAGCTTCTTGTTAAGGTTTTCTTCCTTTGTTTCAAGCGCCTCGAGCTTATTGTCGATTTGCTCTTCCTTCTTTGCCACGCGGCTCTCGAGTCTGGAAACCTCCGAGCGGCGTTCCTTTATTTCGCGCTCTGCCTCGTTGCGCTGGCGGAGTATATCCTCCTTGGCTTCGATAAGCGCCTCTTTTTTCTTGTTTTCGGCGGTACGCTCACCGTCCTCGATGATCTTACGCGCCTGCTCTTCAGCGGAGCCGATCTCAGCCTCGCCAACCTTTTTTCTGTAAATTATACCGAAAACCACACCGAGCGGTAAGCACACCACTGCGGTGATAACAACACTGATTATAATTTCAGTCAATGATAGAACACCTCCTTGTTGTGTAAACTTTTGATTTTTAAATTCGTTTTAATAATGCAATTATTTTATAACTGTACTCATATCTTCCATCACAAAACACAAGTACGGCAGTATATATTTTAATTACATACACATATATTTTATACAAATTTGAGCCGTCTGTCAAGAGGAATTGCACAAATTTAATTAAATATATTAAAAATCCGCCCCGTTTGGGGCGTAAATTTACAGAATAGAAATATTTTCGAAGTTGCCTTCGTATTGTTTCGTTTCATCGCACTCGATGAAACGAGCAAGGGAGGCGCTGTCACTCTTGCAGGACGGCAAAGCCGACCTGCGTGAGTTCGCTTGCGAACTCACCACACCGCTCCGCCCTCCCCTGCGCTCCTCTCGGCTCGGCTGTTAAAAATCCGCCGTTGGGTGCAACGCATATAGGTTAGCCTACTTAAAATCACTCGTCTATGCGGATAACGTACGTGTTAAGCGTTTCGTATGCTTCGTCGCAGAGAGCCTTGAAGTCAAGCTTGTTTTCCTCCTCGAGTACACGCTCGAGCTCGGGGCGAGTCTTGGGGTGACGAGGTGTGAAGACCGTACAGCAGTCCTCGTACGGCAAAATAGACGTTTCGAACGTGTTGATTTTTCTTGAAATTTGGATTATCTCCTCCTTGTCAAGGCCGATACACGGACGGTAAACGGGCATATTCACGGCGCTGTCCGTCACCTCGATAGCTCGCATCGTCTGACTTGCAACCTGTGCAAGGCTTTCGCCCGTGATGAGCGCGTGACAGTGGTTGCGTCTTGCGACGCGTTCGGCAAGCGTCATCATATAGCGGCGAAGGAGCAGAGTGAAATAGTCCTCGTCGCAGGCGCGGCGAAGCTCCTCCTGAATATGCGTGAGCGATATAACGTGCACCTTTATCTGCGTGGTGTACTCGCAAAGAAGCCGTGCAAGCTCAAGCACCTTTTCCTTTGCGCGCTCGGAAGTGTATGGAAAGCTCTCGAAGTGAAGCGCCTCGAGCGTTACACCGCGCTTTGCTATCATATAACCTGCAACGGGGCTGTCGATACCGCCCGAAAGGAGTAAAAGCCCCTTTCCGCTTGACCCGAGCGGCATACCGCCCGCGCCCTTTAC
>JAZSJI010000146.1:0-2041 GCA_045534235.1 Candidatus Flemingiibacterium sp.
ATCTTCGACTCGGTCGCAAGCTCGATATGGACCTCAAGACCGATGACGGTTTCGTACTTCATTACTTGCCACCCCCGACGATTATCCTTGCCGCTTCAAAGAGCGTGTTTTCCGTGAAGGGCGCGCCGATGAGCTGTACGCCTCCCGCAACCACGCAGGGAAGCCCCGAAACAGACGCAGGCGCGGTGTAAAGTGCCTCGTCAAAGGCGACGTATCTGTTCGCCGACACGTCTGCTATAGTATACGCGCTCTTCGAGCACGCGGGAAGGATGAGCGCATCGTACTCACGGTGAAGCCCTGCGAGCGCCTCGACTATCACTCTGCGAATACGCAGGGATTTGTCGTAAACCGGAATGTAATTTTTCTCCGAAAGCGTTTCGGAGCCGTAGAGTATAGCGGCCTTTACAAGAGCACCGAACGCCTCGGTGCGGCTGTTTGTGTAAAGCTCGCCGACGGTGGTGTAATTATTGCTTCGGTAGCCGTATTTTACGCCGTCGTAGCGCGATAAATTGTTGCAAAGCTCGGCGCACATAAGCACGCTCCAAGCGGTTTTTGCGTGCAAGAGCACGTCGCATCGTATCTCGTCGACGGCAACGCCTGCCGCGGTGAGCGCCGCCCTTGCCGCGCCGATTTTAGCCGCGGTGTCGGCGTCGATATTTTCGGTGAGAGTTTTTATAATTGCAACCCTTTTAAGGCTTGCCGCGCCGTTTTTGACGAGCGCGCATTTTTCTTCGGGCAGGGAAGTGCCGTCCCTTTCATCGTGACCGACGATAGCGGCGAGTACGTCCTTACAGTCGGCAACGGTGCGCGCCATAACGCCGACGCACTCACCCGAGCACGCGACGGGGACGGTTCCGTAGCGCGATACGGTGCCGTAGGTCGGTTTTACACAAACGAGGCTTGAAAGTGCCGCCGCACGTCGCTGTGCGCCGTTTGTGTCAAGTCCGATCGCTGCCTTGGCATCGCCCGATTTAACTATTTCGGCGGATGCGAGCGTAAGCCTGCCGCTTGCATCGACGGTGGCACCGCAAAACGACGTTTCGCCGAGTAAGTCGATGCCAAACTCGCCGACGTTCGCCTTGCCTGCAAGTGAGTATCCTGCCGCACTAAGCTTTTCGGCAACGCTTGCGTCGATGGGACTTATATAATTCTCAAGCATCCGCGAGCCTGCGGTGGTGGGAAGGCTTTTGGTGAGTATCATATCGTCGAGCACGACTTTCTTTGTGCCGACGGCTTCGGCTTTTGATATATACAGCTTCATTTCACGTACTCCGATTATTCAACCACACGCGGCACTTGTAAGTAGCCATCGTGTGACTTTGGGGCGGTGGCTTGAAGCTCGTCACGCGTGAAGCGCTTTATTGCTTTGTCCTCGCGCACGGCGGCGACTGTGGGCATAACGTGCACCATAGGCTCGACGTTTTCGGTGTCGATCTCGTTCAGTTTAGCGACGTTTGCATCTCGAGCGGCAAAAAACGCGAGCGTGTCTGTGTCCTCTGCCTCGGTGAGCGCGAGCTGATTAAGCTTTTTCAAATGCGAAAGGGATTCTTTGTCGGTGATAAGCATAGCGGTATCCTTTCGTTTTGCGGTGCTGTCGCACCATATCTGTCCATTATATAGTTTAACATACATTTTAAAGGTATGTCAAGGGGATTTTTCGACCTCGCCGCGGCACGCGGCGAGGTACATACGATTGTAAACAATTTGTAACGATACCAAAGCCGCACTTGCGCCAAAAGTGGATTTTGATATATAATTTTACTGTGAATAACAGAACAGAGGAAGAACAAATGTTAAAACGATTTTTAGCGTACTATAAGCCGCATATGCGTATATTCACGCTCGATATGCTGGCGTCGCTTGCTGTAGCGCTCATCGGCATACTCTACCCGATGATAACGCGCACTATGCTCAACGAGCTTATCCCAAACAAAAACTATCGAATGATAGTCATATTCGGTGTCGGACTGTTGCTTCTTTACGCTGTGCGTATGCTGCTCAACTATTTCATACAGTATTACGGTCACGTTATGGGCGTGCG
>JAZSJI010000004.1:0-11036 GCA_045534235.1 Candidatus Flemingiibacterium sp.
TCATAAGCTACCTTTTATCCGGAGAGTACAGCCTATATTCAGGACAGCGGATCGTATATTCAAAGCTCGATGACACAAAATTACCTAAAAAGGCATAGCAAAAGGTCGCTCAAATGAGCGACCTTTTTTCGTTGTTTAAGCTCTATCTCCGAACCACTTTATCTCGTCGTTGCCCTCAACGATACAGCCGGCGTATCCACTTTCCTCAAGGCGAGCGAAGAGCTTGCCGAGCTTCTTGGGAGCCTCGTGGAGTGCCACGTCGTAATTTTCGCGAAGAGCTTCTGCGTGCGCGAGCGCGGCAGGGAAGCTTTCCTCGGTGTAAATGACCGCGAGCTTCGGCTTTGCGGTGGGGATTGCGTAGTTCTTGTCAAGCAGTATGCCCGCGATGCGCTCAAATCCGATAGAAAATCCAACGGCAGGGATAGACTCGCCAAGGAATTTGCCGATGAGATTGTCGTAACGTCCGCCGCCGCCGACAGCGCCGCGGAACTCGGGGCAGGATATTTCAAAAACAGTACCCGTGTAGTAGCCCTGACCGCGTACGAGCGTCATATCGTATTCGACGGCGTACTTGCCGCCTGAAAGCTCGTTTGCAAGGCTCATTATACGGCGAAGGTTGGTGATGCACTCGAGCTCACCGCATATCTCCTCGGCGGTGTCGAGCGTGAACGGCTTTGCTGCAACGCCTGCCATAAGCTTGTCTACATACGTCGCATCGAAGCCCTTGTCGCAAAGCTCGGTGCGTACACCGTCAGTGTTGATCTTATCGAGCTTGTCGAGCGAGATGCAAACGGAGTCGCAGTCAGCCTCACAAAAGCCTGCACTCATAATGATAGCCTTCAGGAGTCTGCGGTCGTTTATGCGTATCTTAAAGTTATCAAAGCCGATGCTCTGAAGTGCCTTTGCCGTGGTGCAGATAAGCTCGACCTCGGCGGTGTAGGAGTCGCTTCCGATGATGTCGATGTCGCACTGCATAAATTCGCGCATACGGCCCTTTTGCGGACGCTCTGCGCGGTAAACCTTGTCGATCTGGATTACCTTGAAGGGGGAGGGGAGCTTCGCGCGATTGTTGGCATAATAACGGGTTAAAGGAAGGGTGAGGTCGTAGCGAAGTCCCATATCAGCGATAGCCTTTTCGTCGCCTGCGGCGAGTGCCTCCTCGAGCTTTTCACCGCGCTTCATTATCTTGAAAATGAGGTTTAAGTTTTCGCCGCCCTCGGACTTGTCGAGGTTTTCAATGTCCTCGATTATGGGCGTGGTTATACGCTCAAATCCGCACGAGCGGTAGGTTTCGAGTATAGTCGACTGCAAATAGTCACGCACTAATACCTCACGGGGCAGGTAGTCAGCGGTGCCTTTAACGGGTGTTATCTTCATAGGTGTTTTCCTTTCAAAAAAGCTAAATACAATATAGAATATTATATACCATTATTAACCGTTTGTCAAGCGTCACGTCACGCATATTTGGGCGGCAGGGGAGATAAAAATGAACAATTTGTAAATATGTAGCTTTTGAGCGCAAAAACTATTGAAATAATAGCAGAAATGGTGTAAAATATATGCAAGCATATAAATGCCCGAGTTATGCCCAAAAGGCGGCTCTGACATAAATTTATTTATATTTTGGAGGATTTACAAAATGGTAGTAGCCGGAGATTTTAAGAACGGTATCACATTTGAAATGGACGGTCAGGTTCTGCAGGTAGTGGAATTCCAGCACGTTAAGCCGGGTAAGGGCGCGGCTTTCGTTAGAACCAAGATGAAGAATGTCATCACCGGTGCTGTGACCGAGCGCACCTTTAACCCTACCGATAAGTTTGAGAACGCTATAGTTGAGAGAAAGGAAATGCAGTATTCCTACAACGATGGCGACCTTTACTACTTTATGGATATGGAAACCTTCGATATGGTTCCCGTTGAGGCTGCAAAGCTTGGCGACAACTTCCGTTTCGTTAAGGAAGAGATGATGTGCAAGATCGTTTCCTACAAGGGCAACATCTTCGCTATCGAGCCTCCTATGTTCGTTGAGCTCGACGTTGCTGACACCGAGCCCGGCTTCAAGGGCGACACTGCACAGGGCGCAACCAAGCCTGCAACTCTCGAGACCGGCGCAACCATCAAGGTTCCGCTCTTCATCAACATCGGCGACAAGCTCCGCATCGACACCAGAACCGGTGAATATCTCGAGCGCGCGTAAGTTTGCATTATACTCGCTGAATATTTAGTTATAAGGAGAATATAACCATGACACTTACTGAAAAGGCTGCATACTTAAAGGGCCTTGCTGACGGTAACAAGGTTGATGATACGCTTACCTTAAAGCTTCTCGAGCTTGTTTCCGATATGGCTGATAAGATCGACGCTCTCGAGGCAGAGCTCGAAACTCACTACGCATACCTCGACGAGCTTGACCACGACCTTGGCGAGCTTGAGGAGGAGGTTTACGACCTCGAGGACGACTTCGACGAGTGCTGCTGCGAGGATGACGATTACTGCGACTGCGACGATTGCGACGACGATTGCGACTGCTGTGATTGCGACTGCGACGACGATGAGGTTTTCTACGAGGTTACTTGCCCCGCTTGCGGCGAGAAGGTATACTTCGACGAGACCGTTGATCCCGACGAGATCACTTGCCCCGCTTGCAACGAGAAGTTCGACTGCGAGTGCGAGGACGATGATTGCGACTGCTGCGATTGCTGCGGCGACGAGGAATAATCGTACACTTAAAAGACCGCGAAATTTTTTCGCGGTCTTTTCGCTTTTTCTTGGAACTTTTTTGATTTTTGTGCGTCAAAAGAGTACCACATATAGGAGGTACACTTATGAACGGCAAGGAAAAATGCAAGATTTTAAAGGAAATTCGCACAGATATTGCAAAGGCGAACGATATCCCTCTCGAAATCCCGGAATGTACTCACAAGGGCGACTGTAAGGGGACTTGTCCGCGTTGCGAGGCGGAGGTGAAATATCTTGAGCGTAAGCTCGCAGAGCGCAGAAAGCGTGGCTTTAAGGTAGCCGTGGCAGGCATATCCGCAGGTCTTGTCGCGCTTAACACCGCATCCTGCGACATAATTGACGAGATAGCCGCGCGCGTTGGCATTAACGATACACTTCAGGGCGATATGAGAGTCGAGGAGGTCGACGGACTTATGCCGAAGGATACGAGTGAATATACCGAAACAGGCTCGATCGACAGCAATACCGACGAGATCATCACCGATGTGCTTGAGGGCGATATTGTAGAAATACCGGGCGAGGTAATGGATGAAGAGCTTATACAGGGCGGTATGCCGCTGTATACCGACAGCGAGGACGCAGAGTGACGTTCAAATCAATCGGCGTGTCGCGTCACCGTATCGGACGCGACGGCGTCGGCGTAACCACGCTTGTGGGCGGCGCGGGCTGTCCGCTTGAGTGCAAATACTGCCTAAATCCGCAGTGCAAGAAGCCCGCACCGCTTGAGTACACGGTTGAGACGCTGTACGACCTTCTCGCCGTCGACGAGCTCTATTTCGAGGCGACGGGCGGCGGCGTGGTATTCGGCGGCGGTGAGCCGCTACTTCAGGCACAGTTTATCCGCGAATTTATTCTGTACGCGCGCGAGAAGGGCGCAAATTGGCGCTTCACGCTCGAAACCTGCCTCGCGGTAGATGTAGACAAGCTCGCGACGCTCGACGGGCTTATCGACGAATACATCGTTGACATAAAGGATATGAACGACGCTATTTACACAGCATACACGGGCAAATCTGCCGAAAAGATGAAGCGTGCGCTCGCGCACCTTGCGCCGTACGCCGAGCGCGTGACTGTACGCGTGCCGCTGATACCCGAGTTTAATACAAAAGAGGACACACAGCGCTCTATAGCCGCACTTCGCGAGCTTGGATTTGCGAGCTTTGACGAGTTCGTATATGTAACGAACGTGCAAAAAAAGCAATAATAATTGCCGATTATTCAATTGACAAAATAATCGGCAATATGCTATAATGAGTGTAAATAATTTTGAGGAGCGCGCTATGAACGAAAATAAACTCGCGATAAAAGAAGTGTCCGCCGGCAAACAAACCGCGTGGATAAACCCATATTACCGTCCGTTTGAGGTGACAAAGGCTATACTCGACCTTGTTTTACCCGAAAGCGATCTTCTGGATGCAGAGGCTCGTCTTTTGCGCTTTGCGCCGTTTATAAAGAAGGCGTTCCCCGAAACCGCCGGAAATAACGGTATTATCGAGTCGCCTCTTCGTGAGATCGACGCGATGAAAAACGCACTTGAGAGCAAATACGGCTGTCAGATACCCGGCAGGCTCTATCTCAAAATGGATAGCCACTTAGCTATCGCCGGCTCTATAAAGGCTCGCGGCGGTATCTACGAGGTGTTAAAGCACGCGGAGGATCTTGCGCTGGAGCACGGCAAAATAACCCTCTCGGAAAACTACGAGAAGTTCGCGACGCCCGAAATGCGCGAGTTTTTGTCGCAGTATAAAATGCAGGTCGGCTCGACGGGCAACCTCGGTATGTCTATCGGTATTATGAGCGCCGCACTCGGCTTTAAGGTGACGATACATATGTCCGCAGATGCAAAAGAGTGGAAGAAGGAGCTGCTTCGCTCGCACGGCGTCGAGGTGCTCGAGTATGACGACGACTACTCGTTCGCCGTCGCGCAGGGCAGAAAAAGCTCCAAAAACGATCCGTACAGCTACTTCGTTGACGACGAATACTCGAAGGACCTTTTCCTCGGCTACGCCGTCGCGGCTATTCGCCTGAAGGCTCAGCTCGACGAAAAGGGAATATCGGTTGACGAAGGCCATCCGCTCATCGTATACGTTCCTGCAGGTGTAGGCGGAGCACCGGGCGGTATTTGCTACGGACTCAAGCGCGTTTTCGGCGACAATGCACATTGCTTCTTCGTTGAGCCGACGCTATATCCGTCGGTGCTTCTTGGTATCGCAACGCAGAAGCACGAGAAGGCGAACGTCCACGACTACGGTCTCGTCGGAAACACCGAGGCAGACGGTCTTGCGTGCGCAAGCCCGTCGGGATACGTAACACGTCTTGTAACAAATCACGTGTCGGGCGAATTTACCGTAAACGATGACGTTTTGTACGATTATCTTCGTATGCTTTATAACAGCGAAGATATTAAAATAGAGCCGTCGAGCTGTGCTGCGTTTGAAGGTCCTCGCAGACTCCTTGAATACGGCCGCTCAAAAGCGTACTGCGAGGCGCACGGACTCGCATCAGACGTCCTTGAAAACGCGACACAGATAGCGTGGGCAACGGGCGGCAGACTCGTTCCCGAGGAAACCTTCGCAGAATATCTCGAAAAATACAAGAATTAGTCTTGACAGCGCAAATTTTGTGTGCTATAATGTATTTACTCCAATAGAATAATCGACACAGGGGTGCGAAAGGCTCGTCAGTGCACGGACGCGGCTTTAGCTGAGACGGTCAAAGACCGAACCCTCTGAACCTGTACGGGTAATTCCGGCGTAGGGATATCGCGATAAGTTTGCGGCTTTGCCGCGGCTTCTCACACGTCACTAATTCTCCGAACAAGGTTATTTGTTTGGAGAATTTTTTGTAGGAGGTTTTTTCAAAATGAAAAACCGCAGCGTTCACACGCTCGTACAGTGCGCGATACTTGTCGCGATGTCTACTGTGCTTAGCTTTTTGGTGCTCTACGAAGCACCTCTCGGAGGCTCTGTAACCATCCTCTCGATGCTCCCCGTATGCCTTGCAGGACTTCTCCACGGCCCGAAATGGGGCTTTGGCACCGCGTTTGTTTACTCGGTGATACAGCTTCTCACAAGCAAATGCTTCGCTTGGGGACTCACGCCTACCGTCCTTATCGTATGTATTCTCTTTGACTACATAGTTGCCTTCACGCTTCTCGGCGTAACGGGCTTCTTTAAGGGCAAGGGAAGAGTTGGTCTCTGCCTTGGCGTGCTTTTAGCCGTCGCTCTGCGTATGCTCTGTCACTACATCACCGGCGTTACTATTTGGGAGTCGAGTATGCCTGAGGAGTGGAACAACGTATGGCTCTATTCGCTCGCGTACAACGGCGCGTATATGCTTCCCGAGGCGATATTCACAATGGTAGGTACTGTCGCTCTCAGCGCAGTTCCGCAGCTCTGGCGTCTTATGGACGGCAAGAAAAAAGCGTAAAATTACACCCGTAAGGTAAAGCCTTACGGGTGCTTTTCTTATGGATCGTAGCTATACGAAACGTCGGTTATCTTTATATCGTGCCCGTCGTCCACGATAGTGTAAAACTCGGGACGCTCGGCGTCGCTCTTTACGTCGTTGCGGAACGTGCCGTCATTTTTCATTATCTTGTAGGACACCTTGTAAACGTAGACCGTTTCGCTCGCTGTGCTCGCCGTGTCAATGTGCTCGAGCTTCATATCGTATATGCGCTGCATCGTGATTTCGTCCCACTTATAATTGGTGTCAAAATATTCATCAGCGTAGAAGCCGCACAGCGCCTCGGCGTTGCCTTGCATCAGCGCTTCGAAGTAGAGCGCCATAAAGTCGACGCAAATACCGTAGCCGTCGTAAACGCCGTCGGTCAGTGCGACGGACATACCGCCGTCAACGTACGTTATAAAGCGGTTTTTGTCAAGCCACTCCTCGTCCTCGTATATGTTCTCGTCCCATTTTGGGATAGCGAGGAGAGGTCGGATAGTTGTTTCATCGGTGCCTTTCGGCTCGACGCTGTCTATGCGGTCCTCAAGGAAAAGGAATATAAGTCCGACAACAGAAATCGCGAGCACGAAAACGATGGCCGTTATCATACGCTTCTTTTTTGTCTGCTTATCCATTATCAGAAGCCGAAGTAGCTCTTGGTGTTGTTGTAGCAGATGTCGACTACAAGCTCTGCGAGAGCGTCAACGTCGTCGGGATATTCGCCGTTTTCCACCCACTTGCCAAAGAGGTCGCAGAGAATGCGGCGGAAGTACTCGTGACGAGTGTAGGAAATGAACGAGCGCGAGTCGGTGAGCATACCCATAAAGCAGCCGAGTGCGTTAAGGTTAGCAAGGTCGATCATCTGACGGCGCATACCCTCGAGATTATCGTTGAACCACCAAGCAGAGCCCTGCATAACGAGCGGCTTGCCGTCGCCCGAGGACTCAAAGCATCCGCAGAGAGTGCCGACAGCCGCGTTGTCGCTGGGACTTATTGAGTAGAGAATAGTGCGGGGAAGCTTTGCGTTCTGCTCCATCTTATCAAGTAGTCTGGAGAGAGGAGCTATCATGTCGTAGTTGCCGATGGTGTCGTAGCCGGTGTCGGGGCCAAGCTTCTTGAACATACGGGTGTTCTGATTGCGCATTACGCCGAAATGTATCTGCATAACGAGTCCGCGACACTTGTACTGTGCGCCAAGGAACGCGATGATCTCGGTGCGGATCTTTGCAATCTCTTCTGCGGTAAGGCCTGTGCCGTCGGTGGCGAGCGCCTTCTTAAAGATTTCGTTAAGCTCGTAGTTAGAAGCCTCTGCGAAGATCATATAGCCGTCGAGCGCGTGGTCAGCCGTCTTACAGCCAAGATCGCAGAATACGTCAAGACGCTTCATAAGAGCAAGCTTTAAGGAGTCAGCGTCGGTTACGTTAACGCCCGAAACCTCGGAGAGCTTGGCGATGTAGGAGGCAAAGCCGGGCTTGTCTACAGCGAGAGCCTTGTCGGGACGGAAGGCAGGGAGCACCTTAACGTCGAAGGATTTGTCGTCGCGAAGCATCTTGTGCCACTCGAGCGAGTCGATAGGATCGTCGGTGGTGCAGAGCGTTTCAACGCCCGAGCCCTTGATGATGTTGCGTACGCTCATCTCGGGAGTGCGGAGCTTCGCATTGCAGATAGACCAGATCTCGTCGCAGTTTTCCTCATTGATGATGAGGTCGCAGTCGAAGTAGCGCTTAAGCTCAAGATGCGACCAATGGTAGAGGGGATTGCCGATGAGCTTCGGCATACACTTGCAGTACGCTCTGAACTTATCGTAGTCGGAAGCCGAGCCTGTGATGTACTCCTCGTCGGTACCGCAGCAGCGCATTGCACGCCACTTGTAGTGGTCGCCGCCAAGCCAAAGCTCGGTTATGTTGTTGTAAACCTTATCCTCTGCGATGTCCTTTGGCGGAACGTGGCAGTGGTAGTCGATTATCGGCAGCTTTGCCGCATAATTGTGATACAGCGCCTTTGCGACGTCTGTTTCGAGAAGGAAATCCTCGTCCATAAACTTTTTCATAGTGCTAACCCTTTCTGTATATGTAACATACAAAATAATATCACATATATAATATCATATATTTAGAAAAAAAACAATAACATTTTGAAAAAAATATCCGTTTCCCCTTGTACTTGCAGAGAAAATGTGATAAAATATGAAATGGATATGTATTTGATCGCACATTCGAAATATTTTATTGCGCTTTTGATAAACGGCGAAAGGATTTACGGGAAAATGTACATTCACGACTCACATATACATACGAAATACTCGTTTGACAGCGAATCTGACATAAACGTGATAGCCGAAACCGCGATAGCACGCGGCATTGCGGAAATATCGCTTTGCGACCACTACGATATTGACGACGATATCGAGGGGATATACCCGAAATTTGACATAGAGGGCGCAAAAGCATCCATTCTCGAGGCGAAGGAAAAGTATGCCGGCAAGATACACATAAATTACGGTGTCGAGCTTGGACAGGCACACGCAAAGCCCGTGGAAGCACGAGAGGCGCTTGATAAAATGGGCTACGATTTTGTCATTGGCTCGCTGCATAACCTTCGCGGATACCCGGATTTTTCGCTGCTGCAGCTTGGCCGTATGTGTAAGGAGCAGAGAACGTACCTTATGCGCCGTATGCTCTCGGAAACCGAGGAGATTGTGGACTTTGGCGGATTTTCGACGCTTGCGCATATAACGTACATCCAGCGTTACCTCGCGCTCTCGGGCGTGCCGTTTGAATATGAGGCGTACAAGGATGATTTCGCACGTATTTTCGGTAAGCTTATCGCCTCGGGCATCGCGCTTGAGATAAACACATCGGGCCTTCGCCGCAACAGCATTACTATGCCGGGCTACGAGCTTGCGGCGCTCTACAAAGAATGCGGCGGCGAGCTTATCACGTTTGGCTCCGACGCACATCTTGCAGAAGACATCGGCAAGGGAATAGAGGAAGCGGCTGCGGCACTTCGTTCTCTTGGATTTAAGTCACAGTGCGTTGTAAGGGGCGGTAGACTCACACAAATTGAACTTTAAAGGACGGATTAAAATATGCTTGATTCAACCTTCAGTCTTTTATATCCTAACGCAGACGAAATAGCAGGGGAGCGCGTCAATATCTCCGACGAGGTCATAGCCGAGCTTGGACTTGATTACCTCATCGATCTCAAAAACTCGCCGCTGTCTGACTATTTCACGTCTGACAAGGCTACTATCGAGTACCGTCTTGCTATTATAGACGACCTTCTTAACAATCCAACGATAGTCGATACGCTTAAGAGTGTGCTTACGCTGCTTAACGATATAATCGAGCTTCGTGCGATCAAGAGTGAAACCGAGGTGGCGAAGAATTACCTCTACAGCATCACTGAGATCGAGCTTTACATAGACATCGTTGCGCGTCTTGCAAAGGGTTTCCAGAGCGTGCGCGGCAACGTCAAGTCGAGTGCGTTGAAGCGGCTCACCGAAACTGTCACGGAGCTTTCCGAGAGCGACTATTACCACGACCTCAACAAAAAGCTCGGCGAGCTTACCGCAAAGGTGCACGACGTTAAATCCGTCACGATCGGCGTAAATCTCGACTCCGAGTTCCGCCCGACGGACGCAGGCGTTATAAGCCTTAACGCGGAGCAGTTTAAGAGCGGAAAGATCATCGACAAGATACTGCGTATGGACTTTAAGGACGGCGACTATACCTGCATCGCGCCGCTCGTTCCGTATACCCACGCACACACTGACAACGCGAAGATTGCCTTCACAAACGCCTTCAACAACGCGATGAACGACATCTTCAAGGCGGACGTGCGCGCTTGGCGTGCGCTCGTACAGAGCTACGTGCTCTCGAATACGGATTTTCTGCTTCGGATAATGCCCGAAATAGAGTTTCTGACCAAGGCGCAGCATATGCTGCTTGCCTTGAAGAGCCGCGGACTTTCGCTCGCCGTGCCCGAAATATGCGACGCACACGCACGCGAGTTTACCGCGCTCGGCATATACAATCCCGTCGTCGCACTCCGAGTTGACGCGCCGATGGTTGAAAATGATATCTCGTTTGACGACAAGGCAAAGATATACGTCCTCACGGGTCCGAACCGCGGCGGTAAATCGGTTATCACCTGCGCGGTTGGTGTCGTTCAGGCACTCGCACAGCTCGGGCTCCCCGTGCCTGCCGACAGCGCGAAAATATCGCCAGTAGGCGCGATATTCACGCATTTCCCGAACGATGGCGGCGACACAATAGAAAAGGGAAGACTTGGAGAGGAATGTGCCCGTCTTAACGAGATCTTCGACAAGGTAGATAAGCACAGCCTCGTTTTGCTTGACGAGTCGTTCAGCTCGACGGGCTCGTATGAGGCATCGTATATCGCGTCCGAGGTGCTGACAGGACTCTCGATAGTCGGCTGTCGCTGTCTGTTTTCAACGCATCTGCACGAGCTGTCGGCGCAGATTGACGAGATAAACGCAAAGTGCGCCGCAGAGGGCGGTGTGCCGATAGATACGCTCGTCGCGGGAATAAACGGAGCGGAGCGCTCGTTTGAGATAACGCGTGCAAAGCCCGACGGAAAATCGTATGCGCGCGACATCGCTGACAAGTACGGACTGTCGTACGATAAGATAATGACACGCGTTAAAAATAAGAAATAATCGAGGTACAATTATGGAAAAGAACAACGAACTTTTATCTCTGCTTGAAAACGACAGCAGACTCACACCCGAACAGCTCGCCGTAATGCTCGACAAAGAGGTCGGCGACATTAAGGATATGATCAAAACCTACGAAAAGGACGGCGTTATCCTTGGCTACAAGACG
>JAZSJI010000176.1:0-13768 GCA_045534235.1 Candidatus Flemingiibacterium sp.
CGGCACTTGAAAAGGCTCCGACTGCAGACAATCTGCTTGCAAAGGCTGTTGCAGAGTCTATGAAGTCTCTCAACGCTGCGATCGTAGCTTATCAGGCTAAAGTTAATGGCTAATTGCTAAAATCCCGGGCTCCGGCCCGGGGCATGGGCCCGATTTACTCGGACCTATGCCCGAGGTCGGAACTTAATATAAATGTTTTGACACGAAAATATACACAATAAAAAAGGAGAAAATTATGAAAAAGAGAACTGTAAGTTTGGTTGCTGCTGTAGCTGTTGCTGTCGGTGCGATAGTTTCCGCAACGGCATACACACCGGAACAGAATCATGCGGCGGATGCACTTAATTCGCTCGGCCTGTTCCTCGGTACAGGTAATGGCTATGAGCTTGACAAGAGTCTTACCAGAGCAGAGGGTGCAACCCTTATTGTGAGAATGTACGGCAAGGTTGATGAGGCTACCGCTAATGCAGATAAGTACGATATTCCATTTACTGACCTTGTGGGTTGGGAAAGAGGATATGTTGGATACGTATATGAAAACAAAATAACGATGGGTGTCAGTGCGACTGAGTTTGCACCTACCGCACCGCTTACCGACTATATGTTCCTTACCTTTACTCTCCGTGCACTCGGTTATACCGATCTTGGTGAAAATGCACAGTTTGTATGGAACAACCCTTATGAGCTTGCAAAGACTATAGGCCTTGTTGAGAAGGCGTCTGCTTATGAAGAATTTAATCGCGGTGACGCTGTAAGCATTTTCTGGAATGCGCTTGAGGCAGAGCTTGTTGGTAAGGATATGACACTTGCAGAGAGCCTTATTGCAGAGGGTGTATTTACTGACGAGGATTATGAGAAGGCGATTGACATCAGCGATGATGGCAAGACTGAAGCAACTACCACAGTAGTAACTGAACCCAAGGATACCACCGCAGGCCCCGAGGATACCACTGAACCTGAAGATACCACCACCGCAGGTCCCGAGGATACCACTGAACCTGAGGATATCAGCAATGATGGCAGCATTCTTCCTCCTACTGAAGAAGAGTGGGACTAACCGAAGCCTTGGAATCGAACGTTCTATAAAATAAAATTTCACCCCACAGTTTGCGTACTGAGGGGTGAAATTTTGTTTTTATTCTTAAATTTGAAGCTTTTTCCTATATTCCGACGGGGAAAGCCCTGTTTCTTTTTTAAATGTTCTTGCGAAGTAATTTGTGTCCGAAAAGCCGCAGCACGTGGCGATTTCCGTTATATTCATATCGGTCGTCGCGAGAAGGGCGGAGGATTTGTTGATGCGAATGGTAAGCAAATACTTCGTCAGCGGTACGCCGAAAACTTCCTTGAACGCAGACGAAAAATATGAATACGTATAATGTGTCATTTTGGCAAGGGCTTCGGCTTTGATCTTGGTTGCATAGTTGGAGTGCATATAGCTTGCAACGTAGTTCATTTTTTGGAATTTTTCATTGCTTTGCTGCAGAACACCCGGTGCCGGAACATTTGTGGCGTATTTTTTGCAAAGGTGCCCGATCAAATGGAAGATATATCCCTTAACGGTATATATGGACGCATCGTCGTCGTTTTGCGACAGCTCGATGATCTTGTGCATAAGCGCGGTCGCAGTGTCATCGTGAATGACGTTGTCGAAAATGTAATGCTTTTGATTGAAAAAAGAGGGATGAAGCTTGAACTTAAAGCATTCACAATCGTGTTCTTCAATGCCTTCGTGCAGTTCGTTGGCATTGATAATAAGACAGTCGTTCGTTTTAAGCTCAAGAATGTGACCGACGCATCTGACAGTTAAGCTGCCCCTGAGTATAAACTGAAATTCTATGTGCTCGTGCCAATGCAGAGGGAATAGGCTCGGTTCATCTGATGGGATAAACGTAATGCCCGAATCGGTGTGCCGACTTTTTTCGTAGAGTTCTATTCTGTTCATTTAAATCACCGTAAAATTATGCTATAAAATCGTAAAATAATAATAGCGGTTTTTTTAATAATATTGTATAATAAAGTCGGGGATTTGTCAAGTTTATACGAGAAAAATCTTCAAAATATTATCTATTGCATATAGATCGATCACAGGAGGGGTTTTATGAAGCCAAATACTCATTATACACCCACAGAAAGCGGTTTTCAGATAAGCGCAAGCTCGGAGTTCTTCAACAGAACACTCTATGGCTCTCACAAAAATGACGATCGCTCGGCACGCTTTTTCACCCTTGCAGGTGACGTTCCAAAGTTCCTCGGAGCAACGTCCGATTGGATAAAGAACGACGTGTGCTTCTACGATAAGTGCGGTCAGCTTCACAGCGGCCTTGCTATAACCCGCGGTAAGCGCTCGCCGTTCTGGTATTCAACGGATATAGACACAACGTCGCGCTGGTTCCACGACTCGGAGGACGTTCTTGCAGAATTCAAGAACGGCTGGATGGAGTACAAGCTCTCGCAGATGTCCGCGTGGTTCCCGGATGTTCGCGTGAATATTGAAGCGTATCCGCTTCTTCCTGACGACGGATACCTCGTTCATTACAGAATAACTACCGACCAGCACGTTTTCTTTGTAGCGGGCTTCGGCGGTGTTGCAGAGCGTGCACGCTGCGGTCGATTTGAATACAAGGGCGTTCCGCAGCGCGAGTTTACCGCTGCAGACGCAAAAGGTAACGTTATTGAACTCGGTAAGAACCGCGCGTGCGTTACCCAGAAGGAGGACGGCAGAAACGTTCGAGTTGCAACAAGCTTTGACGCTAACTTCGAGCTCGGCTCCGCAAAGGCTATGTCCGAGCCATACGTTGGTATGTTCCTCGGAAGTGATCCCGAAAACGAGGACGAGGGTGTTGTAAAGATCTCGTATGCAATCAAACCGGGTGAAACCCTCGACGGTTACGTTCTCGTTGTCTACGATTCCGATGAGGCAACGCTTGACAAGTATCTTGCGATGAAGAATCCCATCGCTTACATAAAGCAGCAGATATATCAGAAGTACGCTTGTATCGACGTTGCAACTCCTGAAAAGACTCTCGACCTCACGGTTGCTCCTACCGTTATGGCAATGGACGCATCCTGGCATAAGGACTCCTTCCACCACGGCTCGTTCGCTTACCACACGCCGTTTCTCGGATGGAGAAACTGGTATGCTCCTACCGTGCTCGGCTGGGGCGAGAGAGTTGAAACGACGATGGCAATGTGGCTTTCTTACATCAAGCGCGGCGATATAAGCAAGGAGCGCGTTTGGTACGACGACGGTCCCGTTCAGAGCTACGGCGACGGAAGATACCACAAGCTTGAGAATGCGGTTGGTCAGCTTCCCGCATACTTCGCAAATAAGCCCGGTGAGGTTGGAAAGCCCAGATTCGGTCCGTACAATATGCAGGAATGTGCTCTCGACATGATGCTTTATTATATTGAGTGGTCGGGTAATCTCGAGCTTGCCGAAAAGTACTTTGACGATATGTGCTCGATGGCAGACTTTGAGACGAGAATTTACGATCCCGACGGCACAGGACTTTATCAGAACCAGCTTAATACCTGGATCTCCGACGGTCATAACTATAACGGAGCAGGCTGTGCGCAGTCCACTGCATACAACTACCGTGCAAACCTTATTCTTTCCAAGATTGCAAAGAAGCTCGGTCGTGACGGCGAACGCTTCGCAGAGCGCGCGGAAAAGATCAAGAAGGCGCTTAACGAGAAGCTTTGGATGCCAAACGAGGGCGTTATTGCTGAATCGCTCGATACCATCGGTCACTGTATGCTCCACCCGTCTGTAGAGCTTCCTACCGTATATCACGTTATGGACTCCGAGATGATCGACGACTTCAAGGCGTACAGAACGCTTAAGTTTACGGAAAACCATCTCAAGAGCACAACCACTCCCGGCTCGAATGGAAGACTTTGCTATTCGTCTAACTGGCTGCCCAAGAAGTATTCGCAGTGCGGTATTTTCCCGCAGGAGAATGCACATCTTGCGCTCGTATACTACAAGCTCGGCCTTAAGGACGGCGGTAAGAAGATACTCGACGGTATTTCTGATTGCTACTTCACCGGCAGAAACCCCGGTATGGCACCTCACGTTCAGTCCCCGATGGGTACAAACGATCTCGGCGATATGGACTTCTCCGACGTATCGAGCACTTATCTGCGTCTTGTTGTTGAAGGTCTGTTCGGTATCAGAATCAAGAATCTTGATAATATTATGCAGATCCAGCCCGGCTTCCCGAACGAGTGGGATCACGCAAGTCTTGTGCTTGCTGACATCTCCCTTGACTACAGCAGAAAGGGTAACCAGGAGATCTTCACCATCCACACAGACAGAACTGAGAAGAAGCAGATCAGAATTCCTATGCGCGCCTCTGACATTGAGGCAGTATTCATCGACGGCGAGCCTGTACAGTACGAGATCGTAGCTGCTCCCAACAACAGCTTTATTATGATCGAAACCGATAAGGTCGGCAGATTCCAGCTTCGCGTAATGCACGGCACTACCGCGCTTCCGACACTCATAAGTCAGGACAGCGTTATTGCAGGCAATAAGCTCTCCTTCGTACTTGAGGGCGGCGATATCGCAGAGGTGTTCGACGTATCCGAGGCTCTCGAGGATATCAAGATCGTGGGCAACAAGGTCTATGCAAAGGCAAAGAACGTTGCCGGCGACCACACGCTCTTTGTACGCGTAAAGAACGGCGAGTATAACGCTTGGCTCGCGGCTGACTACGATATCATCGTGGAGGATGTTATCCTTCCCGAGCTTGAAGAAAAGCCTTTTGAAACCGTTGATATCAGCAAGTTCTTCAACTGCAATATGGCTGAGGTACACAGACAGGATTATCTCTGGCCTCGTCCGAAGAACTACTCTATGAGCCTCTTCAGAAACGGTCGCTACTCGCACTGTGCACCGCAGGAGGGTAAGGTAAGAGATGCAAACGGCAAGCTTGTGACAATCATCAACGATTCGTTCTTCAGAAATTCGGGTGGTACGGTAACGTCGCCTTCAGGTATTCCGTTTGCGACACCTGCCGAGGGCGAAAACATTGTAGGCATTTCGATATTCGACCGTTTCCCGACAGCTATTACGGTAGACCTTGAGGGTAAGGGACAGGAGATCGCGATTTGCTTCATTGCAAGCACGTTCAACCTCCACGAAGGCGTTGAAAACGTACGCGTAACCGTTGAATATAAGGACGGCACCACGAGTGATACGCCTATGTACTATCCGCAGGCTATCGACGACTGGCTCTCCTCCGCGCTTACTACGGAGTCGGAGGTGTTCTACTTTAACGACACCACGCACGCGAGTGTTAAGAGAGTAAGAATCGATCCTACAAAGGAGCTTGCGAGCATCAAGATCGAGGCTATTGCCAACGAGGTTATTATGGGCGTCGTCGGCATCAGCGTAAGCAGATAATTTATACAAAACAGGGAAGGGCTGACCGATAAGGTCAGCCCTTTTTTGCGCTG
Source organism: Candidatus Flemingiibacterium sp. (assembly GCA_045534235.1). Lineage (GTDB taxonomy): Bacteria > Bacillota > Clostridia > Oscillospirales > CAG-272 > Flemingiibacterium. The sequence continues at coordinate 5,461 of JAZSJI010000176.1, forward strand.
CATAAGCAAAGAAAAAGCACCGTGAAAACGGTGCTTTTTGTGGTGGAAACAACTGGAATCGAACCAGTGACCCCTTGCATGTCAAGCAAGTACTCTAACCAGCTGAGCTATGCTTCCAAGTATGAAGTTGTGCGGTGTCGGAATGACAGGATTGGGTCGCGCCGCGAGGCGGATTTGATGAGACCTGCAGTAGTTGCGCGAGCGCAACTACACAAGGACGATTTTGCGTGCGGTGGGCGATTGTGCTCGTGCGTCCTTGAACCGAGCTTCTCGCCGACCGTTCTGACAGAGGAAAATTATTGGAGCGACAAGCACTCCACTAATTTTCCTTGGTCGGAATGACAGGACTCGAACCTGCGACATCCTGCTCCCAAAGCAGGCGCGCTACCAACTGCGCTACATCCCGAAATGGGGGTAAATGTTATTTCGCGCGTTACCAGAAGAGTGGTGCCGCCTACGGCGCGCTTCCTGTTGTCGTTACCGCATCGTGCTTCGCTCACGCTTGCACTCAGCGACGACTGCCACTCCTTATTCCTCGCTTGATCCGCCACAGGCGGCGCTCGGAAACGTCCCCAACTGCGCTACATCCCGAGAGAGTCCAACGCATTTGGACCATATTATTATACCATAGTAGTGCCGTTTTGTCAATATATTTCGCTAAAATTGTTCGTTAAAAAACAAGGCGAAACTACCGAGAAGTGTGCGGCGGACCGTACGGGTTTTTGTTGATTTTTTATAAATGTTACGTTTTTGTAAACAAGGCTTTTTATTGGTTGTAATATCCTTTTGGGTGTGTTATAATTGGGTGAACTTGAAGTTATATAATATAATTAATATATATTATATATTTTGCTCGCAAAACACGGAGGACACACTGATATGGAAGCAATCAAAGAAAGGTCAATCGTAACGAAAGACGATATCATAAAGGCACTCCTCGCGCTTGGCATAACCGAGGGCGATACGCTGCTCGTCCACTCCGCGCTCTCAAAGGTTGGCAAGATCGAGGGCAGCGCGCAGACCGTTATCGACGCTATCGAGGGCATCATAGGCAAGACGGGTACGCTCGTAATGCCTACCTTCTCGCAGGTCGATTTCGAGAACTCCTACAAAACGTGGTATATGGATAAGCCGTCCGACACGGGTTATCTCACGGAATACTTCCGCAAGCTTCCGTTCGTGTACCGCTCCAATCAGGAAACCCACTCCGTTGCGGCGCGCGGCAAGCTCGCGTACGAGCTTATATATCAACACAAGTGGTTCGGTCCGCATATCTGCCCGTACGGCGAGTACGCGTTCGCGGATTCGTCGCCGTGGCGTAAGATGTACGACCTTAACGTAAAGGTACTTGGCTTTGGCGTCTGGATGGGCTCGTTTACATTCAAGCATATGGTCGAAACACGCGTTATGGAGCACTTCCTCGGTATGCTTAAGAGTGAGGAGGACTACAAGGAAATGACGAAGGACGTTATGACCTTCGAAACTCATCCCAAGGGATTTTGGACGTTCTACTCCTCGCAGGGCGATATGTACGATGAGCTTGTGGCTCGCGGATACGTTAAAGAGTACGTGCTCGGTGATGCTACGCTCTGGCTTACAAATGCCAAGGAAGCAAGCGATGCGACGTATGATCTGCTTATGTCAGAGCCTGAAAGATGGTTTAACGAGGAAAAAGTCGCTTGGATGAAAAAATGCGAGGAGCTTGCAGGTAAATAATCGATTAAAAATCGGAGGCTTATTATGGCAGAGAAGAAATGGTATGACAACGCGGTAATGGTAAACCGCGATCCAAACTGGATGTATCGCGCAAAGGGCGACTCGCCCGAGGTATGCAGAAGCGTACTCGAGAGCTTTTTCTCGAAGTACGAGGGCAACTCTACCGATATACTGCTTGGCGTACTTGAGCAGACGACCACTATGCCGTCGAAGTACCTTATGTGGCGCGGCGAGAAGTTTCTGCAGAAGGTAGAGAACGGTCACGAGGTGAACTATCCCGAATTCGAGAATATGTACAAGGCGTACACCGAGTACGGCGTTGACGGCGTGCAGATCTTTATCGATCAGGTTAAAAAGCTCGGCAAGCGTCCGTGGATAACCCTTCGCGTCAATGACGTGCATTTCCCGTATGACGAAACCTCGTTTTTGCATTCGGATATGTTCTACGAGGAAGTGAAGGCGGGTCACAACATCGGCGCGCACTACGGCTACTACGGCAATGCGTTCGACTTTAAGAAGAGTGTGCGCTACAGAGAGGCGTTGCTTGGATTTATCGGCGAGATACTTGATAAATACGATATGTTCGGCATCGAGATGGACTTTATGCGCGAGATATACTGCTTCGATTATCTCGGTGAGCCTGACGGAATTCAGGATGTCATTATGGACTTTATGCGCGAGGTCAAGCGTATGGCGAAGGAAGCGGAAAAGCGTGTCGGACACGATCTCAAGATATCCATTCGTACCTGCCGCGATCCCGAGGACGCGTACACGTTTGGCTTCGACATTAAGAAAATGGCGGACGAGGGGCTTATCGACATCGTCGTACCGAGCCCGAGATGGTCGCCTACAGACAGCGGTATTCCGATAAGAAAGTGGAAGGCACTTCTCGGCGACAGTGTCGGCATTATAGGCGGTATCGAGAGCCACAACTTTAAGCAGACCTACAACACGTGGGAGAACGCCAAGGCGTACGCGGCGGCGTTCTATGCGCAGGGTGCTGACGGCATCTACTTTAACAATCACGAAATGTTCAACGACCGCAACCGCCTTTCGTGGACGGTCAACCGCGACAACTGCCTTATCGGTCGACGCTACTTCGTCGTTACCGAGCAGGACTGCGCGCCGCATAAATCCGAGGCGTACAAGCCGCTCCCGATGAAGATCGGCGGCAACACGGCGCTTCCGCTTGAGATAGGTAAGGTAAAGGCGACCGACAAGGTAACGCTTCTTATTGACTTTGAGGGCGAAAAGCTCCCGCGCGCCGCGATCGGCTGTACTGGACTTCGAGAAGGCAAGGTGGCCGACGAGCTCGTGCTGCCCACGCAGAACAAGGATCAGTGGCTGAATGCGACCGAGCATACACCCGTCGAATTTGATCTTTCGGGATTTGAAACCGACAGCAAGATAGCGCTTCGCTTTGTAGGAAGCGGAATGATACACTACATCAGACTTACGATAGACGCAGATTGAGGTGATTGGCGTGAAGGTTTATTTAGCGTAGCCGCATAATAACCGTTCACGCACCGAAATTCAAATTAAAAATGTGCCCTACCATTTTGTTTGCAGGGCAAACGCATTTGAATTTCATATAGTATTTGTGCCGCCGCCACGGCGGCGGAATGGAGATTGTTATGAACGAGAAGAAATGGTATGAGGGCGCGGTAATGGTAAACCGCGATCCCAACTGGATGTACCGTGCAAATCCGGCTTCGAAGGAAGCGTGTCAAAAGGATTTCGAGGAGTTTTTCTCGAAGTTTGAGGGCAAGATAACCGACGTTCTGCTCGGCGTGCTCGAGCAGACGACCACAATGCCGTCGAAATATCTTACGTGGCGCGGAGAGAAGTATTTGCAGAAGGTAGAAAACGGCCACGAGGTGGATTACTCAAATCTTGAGGGCGTATACAAGTCGTACGCCGAGTACGGCGTTGACGGCGTGCAGATATTCATTGATAAGATGCACGAGCTTGGCATCAGACCGTGGATAACGCTTCGTATGAACGACGTACACTTTGGCGGCGACGAAACCTCGTTCCTGCGCTCCGATCTTTACTACGAGGCAAAGGCTGCGGGCGAGATGATCGGCGAGGAGTACGGCTACTTTGCGACTGCGTTTAACTTTAAGAAGAGTGTGCGCTACAGAGAGGCGCTTCTCGGATTCATCGGCGAGATACTTGATAAATACGATATATTCGGCCTTGAGCTTGACTTTATGCGCGATATTTACTGCTTTGACTACCTCGGAGATCCCGACGGTATTCAGGAGATAATGCTCGATTTTGTTCGCGAGGTTAAGCGTATGGCACTTGCGGCAGAAAAGCGAGTCGGACACGACGTGAAGCTCTCGATACGTACCTGCCGCGATCCCGAGGACGCATATATCTTCGGCTTTGATATTAAGACTATGGTCGACGAGGGGCTTATCGACGTTGTCGTTCCTACGGCGAGATGGTCCACGACCGACAGCGCGATCCCGATAAGAAAGTGGAAGAAGCTGCTCGGCGACAAGGTCGCGCTTATGGGCGGCATCGAAACCCTTTGCGGCAGCCCCGCAGTCCGTGCGATCAACACTCCCGAAAACGCAAAGGCCTACGCGGCCGCGTATATGGCGCAGGGTGCTGACGGTATCTATTTTAACAATCACGAGAATTACACCGAGCGTAACCGCGCATCGTGGGAAACGAGCTTCGACACCTGCCTTGAGGGCAGACGCGATTTCGTCGTGACCTATCAGGACATCGCGGCGTATAAGGCGACGGCGTACAAGCCGCTTCCGCACAGAATTTTCGTCACCACGTCCTTCCCGCTTGAAGTCGGTAAAATTAAGGCGAGCGATAAGCTAACGCTTCTTATTGACCACGAGGTGGACGAGATACCGACGGCGTTTATAAACGGCGTTGAGGGTACGCCGGGCAAGATAGTTGAGCCCGTAGAGATTCCCTCGAGTGGCGACAAGACGGTCGTTGCGACGACTCACTATCCTATCGAATACGAGTTCACGGGAATTGAAACAGACAGCAAGATATCGCTCTACTTTAAGGGAAGAAGCTATATCCACTACATCAGACTTTCAATAGATGCACAGTAATTATGAGGTTATAATGGAAAACAAAAAATGGTATGATAACGCGGTCATGGTAAACCGCGATCCTAACTGGTACGGTTCAATTGATGATACTTCTCTGGAAACCTGCAAAGAAACGGTGAAGCATTATTTTAAGGATTTCGGCGGCAACATAACGGACGTTATGCTGTGCGTATTCGAGCAGAATACGATAGTTCCGTCCGAGTCGTTTGAGTGGAGAGGCGACAAGTGCTTCCAGAAGACCGAAAACGGCGAGGAGGTCGACTACGAGCGCAAGACGCATATGCTTTATAACTGCTACAAAAAGTACGGCGTTGACGGCGTTCAGATCTTTATTGACCTTATGCGCGAAAAGGGTATCAGACCGTGGCTTAGCATCCGTATGAACGACGTACATAAGGGCGGTCAGCCGACTGACGTACACCGCACGCAGATGTTCTACGAGGAAAAAGAGGCAGGGCATATGGTCGGTCAGCCGTACGGCTACTACAAGACCGCGTATGATTTTAAGTATCCTCGCTACCGCACCGCGCTGCTCGGATATATGCGCGAGCTGCTCGAAAAATACGACATCTTCGGCTTCGAGCTTGACTTTATGCGCGAGATATACTGCTTTGACTACCTTAATGATACGGGGATTCAAGAGATTATGCTCGACTATATCCGCTCCGTACGCGCACTTGTCGACGCGGCGGCAGAGAGGGTCGGTCATCCCGTTATGCTTTCGATAAGAACGAGCCGCTCGCCCGTTGACGCGTACCAGTTCGGCTTTGACATCAAGACGATGGTAGATGAGGGACTTGTTGACGTCGTTATCCCGACGCCGAGATGGACTGCCTGCGACAGCGGTATACCCGTTGCCGAGTGGAAAAAGCTCGTCGGCGACAAGGCGGCAGTTATTGCAGGTATAGAAACGCTTAACTTAAAGTCCACGCTCAACAAGCCCGAGTACGCAAAAGCGTACGCGGCGGCATTCTACGCCGAGGGCGCTGACGGCATATACTTTAACAATCACGAATACAATACCGAACGCAACAACGCTTGCTGGAATATTACCCGTGAGAGCTGTGTTGAGGGTACGCGCGAGTTCGTCGTTACCTTCCAGGACATCTCGGCTTATCCCGAAAATCGCTACAAGCCGCTCCCGATAGAGCTTGACGGAACGGCAGAGCTTGCACTTAAGATAGGCAAGGTAAAGGCGAGCGACAGTGTGTCCGTGCTCATCGACTTTGAGGGCGAGTGCGCGCCGAGCGTGAGCCTTGGTAACACGAAGGGCGCGGTGGGTACTATAGCAGAGCACGTCACCGGTAGAAAGGTACGTGACCCCGAGCCTTTCCCCGTTACCGAGTTTTCGCCGTACATTTACGACATCGGCGGCTTTGATACCGAGGGGGATGTGACGGTATCCTTCGAGGGCAAGGGAACGGTCCACTACATCAAGATAATCATCGACGCAAAATAAGATAGCGGAGGTCCTTTATGGAGCAGAAAAAATGGTACGATAACGCGGTGATGGTAAACCGCGACCCAAACTGGTACGGCTTTACCACGCGTGAGGAGGGCGAGAGCGTATTCTCGTTCTACGGCGGTGCGATCACCGATATGATGCTCGGTATATTCGAGCAGACGGCGATCATTCCGTCGAAGTCGTTTATGTGGCGCGGCGAGAAGTATTTACAGAAGGTTGAGGACGGGCAAGAGGTAAACTACCCGCAGCTCGAGCGCCTTTACAAGGCGTACACCGAGTACGGCGTTGACGGCGTTCAGATATTCATCGAGCAGATGAATAAAAAGGGCATCAGACCGTGGCTGTCCTTCCGTATGAACGACACGCATTTTATGGAGAACCCGACGTCCTTCCTTCGCTCGGATATGTACTACGAGGAAAGGGATGCAGGGCATCTCGTCGGCGACCGCCACGGATACTACGCACAGCTTTTTGACTTCAGATACCCGCGATACAGAAACGCTGTCCTCGGATACATAAAAGAGGTGCTCGACAAGTACGATATGTTCGGCATCGAGCTTGACTTTATGCGAGAGATCGTCTGCTTTGATTACCTCGGACGCCCCGAGGGTATTCAGGAGATAATGCTCGACTTTATGCGCGAGGTCAAGGCGCACGCAAAGAAGAATGAGGCTCGCCTCGCTCACGATATTAAGATATCCATTCGCACCTGCCGCGATCCCGAGGACGCTTATATCTTCGGCTTTGATATAAAGCAGATGGTCGACGAGGGGCTGGTTGACGTTGTGGTTACCACACCGCATATCGCTCCCACCGACAGCGCTATTCCGATAAGAAAATGGCGTAAGCTTCTCGGCGATGACGTCGCGCTTATCGGCGGTATCGAAACGTTCGGCGTAAAGGGCAGTGTGAACTCCGCCGAAAGCTCCAAGGCGTACGCCGCGGCGTTCTATGCACAGGGTGCTGACGGCATCTACCTTAATAATCACGAATATAACAGAGAACGCAACCGCGCCGCTTGGGAGATAAACCGCGATAATGCAACAAAGGGAAGACGCGATTTTATCGTAACCCAGCAGGACTGTGCCGCGTACAAGACAGAGGCGTACAATCCGCTTCCGCACAGATTTGTCGGCACGACGGCGTTCCCGCTTGAGATAGGCAAGGTAAAGCCGACCGATAAGGTTACGCTTCTCATTGACTTCGAGGGCGTGAAGTTTACCTTCGCGCAGATCGGCGACGTTCGCGCGAGTGAGGCAAACGAGGTAGAGCCGCTTATCGCGCCGAAGGGCAAGGAAACGGTAAATCTCACCGAGCACACGCCGCTTGAGCTTGACCTTACGGGCATCTCTACAGACGGCCCCGCGATACTCGAGCTTAAGGGCAACGGAACTGTGTATTTTATAAGGCTCACGATAGAGTCAAAGGAATAATTAAAGGCGGCAACTGATATGGAAAAGAAATGGTATGACAACGCGGTTATGGTAAACCGCGATCCCAACTGGATATACGTTGTAAAGGGCGATTCTCTCGAGGAGTGTAACGCTAACTTCGCGGCTTATATTTCGCAGTATGAGGGAGCCGTTACAGACGTTATGCTCGGTATGCTCGAGCAGACGGCTATGGTGCCGAATAACTCGTTTATGTGGCGCGGAGAAAAGTATCTTCAAAAGATTGAAAACGGTCACGAGGTAAACTATCCCGAGTTTGAAAATCTTTACAGGGCGTATACCGAGTACGGCTTTGACGGCGTGCAGATATTCATCGACGAGATGAATAAGAAGGGTATAAGACCGTGGCTGACCTTCCGTATGAACGACTCGCATTTTCCGGACGATCCCACCTCGTTTTTACACTCGGATATGTTCTACGAGGAAAAGGCGGCGGGACATACCGTCACCAAGCGCTACGGCTACTACGGCAACCTCTTTAATTTCAGATATCCTCGCTACAAGAACGCTATCCTCGGCTACATCGGCGAGATGCTTTCAAAATACGATATATTCGGAATCGAGCTTGACTTTATGCGCGAGATATA
>JAZSJI010000017.1:0-33141 GCA_045534235.1 Candidatus Flemingiibacterium sp.
GACGTTGATACGGACGGTGTCGATATTTCCGAGGCGGCGTCGGGAGACGATGGTTTGACGCTTTTTACCGTTCGCGGCATCGTTGCGATGTTTTCGGTGGGCGGCTGGGCAGGCGTTGTATTCGTCGATCTGGGACTTAACCCTGCGCTCGCGATACTGCTCGCGGTAATATGCGGCGTGGCGGCGCTTTTCGGCATCGCGTATCTTATGAAGGCGGTCCTGAAGCTTCAGTCGAACGGCAATATTCAGCTCGGCTACGCTATAGGCAAAACGGGTGAGGTATACATACCCATTCCGCCGAAGGGAGAGGGCAGAGGAAAGATCACCATTAACGTGCAGGATAGACTTATCGAAATTGACGCCATTTCGGGCGGCGAGAACGCTTTTAAGACGGGAGAGGCTGTAAGAGTCGTTTCCGTAGATGAATCCGGACTTGTCGTAGTCGAAAGGGTTGTAAAATAATTTTAAAAGGAGAAAATATTATGCCAAACACTTCTAACCTTCTTATTCTTGTTTGCGTACTCGCGCTTCTTGTCGTAACGACGCTCGTTGTTATTGCGTCGCGCTACAGAAAGTGCCCGTCCGATAAGGTTATGGTCATCTACGGTAAGGTCGGCAACAACGCCGACGGTACCTCTCGCTCCGCAAAGTGTATCCACGGCGGCGCGGCGTTTATCTGGCCCGTTATTCAGGCTGTCGAGTTCCTCGACTTAACGCCTATGTCCATAAACGTAGACCTTCGCAACGCGCTCTCAAAGCAGAATATCCGCGTTGACGTTCCCTCGCGCTTTACCGTTGGTATCTCCACCGAGGCGGGCGTTATGCAGAATGCGGCAGAGCGTATGCTGGGCCTCAAGCTCGACGACATTCAGGAGCTTGCAAAGGATATTATCTTCGGTCAGCTTCGTCTTGTTGTTGCAACGATGGAGATCGAGGAAATCAACAACGACCGCGATAAGTTCCTTGAAGCAGTTTCGAGAAACGTGGAGACCGAGCTTAAGAAGATAGGTCTGCGCCTTATCAACGTAAACGTAACCGACATCACCGACGAGAGCGGATACATCGTGGCTCTCGGTAAGGAAGCGGCTGCAAAGGCTATCAACGACGCGAAGATATCTGTCGCACAGGCAGACCGCGAGGGTGCTATCGGTTCGGCTAACGCAGAGCGTGACCAGCGTATCAACGTATCTATCGCAAACTCCGAGGCTATCAAGGGCGAAAACGAGGCTAAGGTTCAGGTCGCAGAGTCCGATGCAGTACGCCGTGAGCGTGAGGCAGAGGCTCTGAAGCGTGCTACCGCAGCCGAGAAAATTCAAGAAGCAAAGGCTCTCGAGGAGGCTTACGCCGCGCAGAAGGCAGCCGAGCTTGCGCGTGCTTCGCTTGAGCAGGCAACACTCGAGGCGGATATCCTTGTAAAGGCTGAGATCGAAAAGAAGCAGATCGAGCTTAAGGCAGAGGCTGAGGCTGAAAAGATCAGACGTCAGGCAAAGGGTGAGGCTGATGCTACTCTTATGAAGATGCAGGCAGAGGCAAACGGTATGCGCGAGATGCTTATCAAGCAGGCAGAGGGCTTTGCAGAGATCGTTAAATCCGCCGGCGGCGAGTCAAACGACGCTATCCGTCTTATGGTTGCCGACAAGCTTGAGGAGATCACCAAGGTCCAGGTTGAGGCTATCAAGAACCTTAAGATCGACAAGGTTACCGTCTGGGACGGCGGAAGCACGGGCGCTGACGGTAAGACCGCGACCGCAAACTTTGTGTCGGGTATGATGAAGGCTATCCCTCCGATGAACGAGATGTTCGATATGGCAGGTATGAAGCTTCCCGAGTACCTCGGCACAGAGAAGGCTGACACCGCCGCAAATACGACAATTACCGAATAAATCTATCTCACCACGGGTACGTTAGTGCCCGTGGTGACGTGTCATTGTGTTATGAAAAAAGAACGAACGAAAAAAGAAGGCTTTTTCAGACAACTGACAAACGAGTTTAAACGAAGCAAATCTACCTTTATACTGTTTATTATCCTGCGTACGATAGTTATTGCAATCGGTGTGCGCTCGGTGGTGCTCGGTAATTACGAGCACACCTTTATGTGCGTTTTGACGCTGGCGCTGTTTTTGCTCCCACCGTTTATTTCCAAGACGTTTCAGATAGAGCTTCCGTCGCTGCTTGAAAAGATAGTGCTTATCTTCATCTTTTCCGCAGAGATACTCGGCGAGGTCAGCGATTACTACGTGAAATATCCCATATGGGATACGATGCTCCATATAACGACGGGCTTCCTTGCCGCGGCAGTGGGACTCTCGCTTATTGATATACTCAACCGAAGCGAGCGTATACGCTTTGATCTGTCGCCGCTTTTCGTTGCGCTCACGGCGTTTTGCTTCTCTATGACGATCGGTGTTTTGTGGGAGTTTTTTGAGTTTGGAGCGGACCTTCTTTTAGAGACGGATATGCAAAAGGATGCCGTTGTAGGCGCGATCTCATCGGTGATGCTTAATCCCGAAGCGACAAACGATGCCGTGAAAATTGGCGGCATCACCGAAACGGTAGTCAACGGTCAGCCGCTTGGAATTGGCGGTTATCTTGACATTGGGCTTTATGACACGATGAAGGATATGTTCGTAAACTTTATCGGAGCGGTGGTCTTTTCTGTGTTCGGATACTTTTACACCAAATATACGGGCAAGAATAAAAGCGCGGGAATCGTTGAGGGATTGCGAATAAAAAAGAAGCGCGATAAGTGACAAATAGCAGTAACGCTCTGCATTACAGCAGGGCGTTTTTTATTGACACACCGTTTTATGTGTGATATAATCATTATATAAACACTATCAAGGAGATTTTTAAGATGAAAACGATAACTCTCGGCTCTACCGGCATTAAAACACCTCAAAACGCGTTCGGCGCGCTTCCGATACAGCGCGATGACACCGACACCGCGGTGAATATCGTCCGCCGCGCCTATGAGGGTGGTATGACCTTTTTTGATACGGCGCGCGCTTACTCGGACAGCGAGATAAAGTGCGGCATCGCGCTCCACGACGTACGCGACAAGGTTGCTATCGCGACCAAAACGGGTGCGAAAACGCCCGACGAGGTAAAGCGTCAGATAGAAACCTCGCTTAAAAATCTTCGGAGCGATTACGTTGACATATATCAGTTCCACTGCGCTGACAAGTGCTATGCGCCCGGCGACGGCACGGGTATGTACGAGTGTATGGAGGACTTGAAGCGTCAGGGAATGATACGCCATATCGGTATCACCTGCCATAAGATCGGCGTTGCCGAGGAGTGCGTTAAGTCGGGGCTTTACGAAACGATGCAGTTTCCGCTTTCGTACCTGTCGGGGCAGCGCGAGGTTGACCTCGTAAACCTCTGTGCCGAGCATAACGTCGGCTTTATCGCGATGAAGGCGCTTGCAGGCGGTCTTATCACCGATTACCGCCTCGCGTATGCGTATATCTCGCAGTTTGATAACGTAGTGCCGATATGGGGTGTACAGCACGGGTATGAGCTTGACCAGTGGCTCTCGCTGATGCACGATGAGCCTACCTTCGACGAGGAAATGAAGGCTCGCATCGAAGCCGAAAAGGCAGAAATGGGATTTGACTTTTGCCGCGGCTGCGGATACTGTATGCCGTGTCCGCAGGGCATCACGATATGGCAGTGTGCGCGAATCTCGCTTATGATACGCCGCGCGCCGGCGTCCGATTGGGTAAACGAGCGTTGGGTGAATGAGGTAAAGAAGATCGAAAACTGCACGGAGTGCAGGGCGTGCGCGAAAAAATGCCCGTATGAGCTTGACATACCGAAACTCTTAAAGAAGAATTACACGGACTTTATGAGCGTTTACAACGGAGAAAAGGACACGAGCGGAAAATGGGAGCATTAAAGCGCCTCACCGTCGGAATAATCGCCCACGTTGACTCGGGCAAGACCACGCTTTCGGAGTCTATACTTTACAAAACGGGCGTGCTTCACACGCTCGGAAGCGTCAACAAGGGAAGCTCGCATCTTGACACGAACGCTATCGAGCGCGACCGCGGAATTACCATATTTTCAAGCGGTGCGACGTTCACACGCGGAGAGATTGAGTTCAATCTTCTCGACACGCCGGGACACGTGGACTTTTCGCCCGAAACCGAGCGCGTGCTTCGCGTTATCGACGCGGCGGTGCTCGTCGTCAGCGGCACGGAGGGCGTGCAGAGCCACACCGTAACGCTGTGGCGACTGCTTGAAAGCTACAAAATACCGACGGTCATATTTATAAACAAAATGGACGTCACCGCGCTTTCTCACCGCGATTTAATGGCGGAGCTTAAATACAAGCTCGGCGATGGATGTGTGGATTTCTGCGCGATGACACTCGAGAGCTTCGCGGACGAGCTTGCTATGTGCGACGAGCGACTTATGGAAAGCTACCTGTCCGGCGAGGAGTTCTCGGATGCGGACATCCGCAGGACGGTGGCGGCAAGACGACTGTTCCCCTGCTTTTTCGGCTCGGCGCTGAAGGGCGAGGGCGTTAATCTTCTGCTTGACGGGCTTGTACGCTACGTAAAAATGCCCGAATACGGCGACACATTCGGCGCGCGCGTTTACAAGATAACGCAGGACAAGACGGACAAACTAGCACACGTTAAAATAACCGGCGGCACGCTCAAGGTCAAGGACACCCTTTCGGGTGTGCTCCCCGACGGAACGCCGTGGAGCGAAAAGGTAAACGCGATACGCGTTTATTCGGGTGAAAAATATAGAACCGTAAACGAAGCGCCGGCGGGCACAGTTTGCGCAATTACTGGGCTTTCGTCGGCATACCCAGGACAGGGACTCGGAGCCGAAAAAGATTCGGGCGCGGCACATCTTGAACCGGTGCTTTCCTACCGCGTTGACTTGCCGAGCGGTGTCGACGCACACACCGCGCTCTCAAAATTCCGTCAACTTGAAGAGGAAGAGCCGTCGCTTCGTATCATGTACAGCGAGCGACGCGGCGAGATATATTTCGGCATTATGGGCGAGGTACAGCTTGAGGTGCTTTCGCGTATAATCGCCGAGCGGTACTCAATGGACGTTGCCTTCAGCGACGGCAGTATTTCCTATAAGGAAACGGTGCGTGCCGCAAATGTCGGCATCGGTCACTATGAGCCGCTTCGCCACTACGCGGAGGTGCAGCTGCTGCTTGAGCCGCTGCCGCGCGGAGAGGGACTTAAATTCGCCGTTGATCCCGAATGCGAGCTTGAAGGACATTACAAGCGCCTTGTTCTATCGCATCTTTACGAAAAAACGCATATCGGCGTGCTCACAGGCTCGCCGATAACGGATATGAAAATAACGCTTATCGCAGGACGCGCGCACCTTAAGCATACGGAGGGCGGCGACTTTCGCGAGGCGACGTGGCGCGCGGTGCGTCACGGACTGCGCACGTCAGAGAGCGTACTGCTTGAGCCGTGGTACGATTTTCGCATCGAAGTCCCCTCTGAATGCGTTGGTCGCGCGATGACCGACATCATACAGATGGGCGGCAGACTCGGCGAGCCGGAGGTTACACCCGAGTACACCTGCCTTACGGGTAGTGCTCCCGTATCGAAAATGCGCGGCTATCACCGCGAGCTTATTTCCTACACCAAGGGCGAGGGTAAGATAATGACCTCGCCGCGCGGATATGAGGAGTGTACCGACACCGAGACGGTAATTGCCGAGACAGAGTACGATGCCGACCGCGACCTTGAAAATACCGCGGATTCGGTGTTCTGCGAGCACGGCGCGGGATTTGTCGTCAAATGGGACGAGGTATACGGGCACAAGCATCTCGAGTCGGGCGTGGAGCTTGACGACGGCGAGGAAGAACCTGAAACGCGCGTGGAGCGTTATATGCGTACCGTCGCGGACAGCGAGGAGCTTATACGCATCTTCGAGCGCACGTACGGTCCGATTAAAAGACGGCGGTACAACGAGCGCGAGCCGAAAATGGCTGTGCCGGCTGTGAAGAAAAAAACGCCGCCGCGTACGCGCAGTGCGTACAGCGGCAGCGAGTATCTGCTTGTCGACGGCTACAACATAATCCACGCATGGGACGACCTTCGCGCTCTATCCGAAAAGGGACTCGATATTGCACGAAACAAGCTTATCGACCGTATGTGCAACTACCGCGGTGTGCGCGACTGCGAGGTGATACTCGTTTTCGACGCATACAAAGTAAAGCGTCACGGCGAGGACATCGAGCGTGTCAACAACATTACTGTGGTCTACACAAAGGAAGCGGAAACCGCCGACACCTATATCGAGCGTGTGTCGCACGAGCTGTCGAAGAATCACCGCGTACGCGTGGCGACGGCGGACTACGAGGAGCAGCTTATCATTCTCGGAAACGGCGCGATACGCGTGTCCGCAAGCGGATTTCGCACGGAGCTGCTTGAAACCGAGCGGCAGATACGCGAATTTATAGAAAACGGCAATTAATCCCCTCGCGAAAATTACAAGGCGTATTTAAAGCAGGATTTATGCTTTAATATTTTATGAAAACGGAGGATACAACAAATGCAGGAAAACAAACTTCCAAGCGAGGTCATCAAGGAAAATGAGTCCGCGCTTATCCCCACCGCCCCCGTAAAGGGAAACGTACTCGTTATAGGAAACTCGGGTGTCGGCAAATCCACACTCATCAACGCCGTGCTCGGTAAGGACGCGGCAAAAACGGGCTGGGGTATCGAGGGAACAACACAAAAGCTCGAGATATACGAGAGCGATAAGATACCGTTTCGTATTATCGATACACTCGGCTTTGAGCCGTCGCTTTTGAAAAAATACAGAGCGATAAACGCGGTGAAGGCGTGGTCAAAGGCGAGCGCCAAGGACGGAAACGGTCAGATAAACGTGATATGGTTCTGCGTTGACGGTACGTCGAGCAAGCTTTTCGCGCAAACGATAAAAGACCTCTCGAGCGCGACGGCTATGTGGGAAAACGTGCCCGTCATAGTCACTATTACAAAATCTTATTCCGTACCCGAGCGTGAGCGCAATATCGAAATGGTGCATAACGCTTTTGCAAGAGAAAAGCGCTATTCCAAGAACCTGCGCGGCGTATTTCCCGTCGTTGCCGCGACGTATGCGCTCAACGATACCGCGTACGCACCGCCCGAGGGGATAACCGAGCTTATCAGCGCGACCAACGAGCTTATGCCGGAGGGCATCAAGGCGGCGTCGGTCGACATACATAACTTCAACCTGACGCGATGCCGTGCGTTTGCGCACAGCGTGGTCGGTGTTGCGACGAGCGCGGCGGTGGTCGTCGGTGCTGTGCCGATACCCTTTGCCGATGCGCTCATCCTCTCGCCTATCGAGCTTGCCGAGATAAACACGCTTGCGAGAATATACGGTATTCAGAATAACGAGGAGTCAAAGAGATTTCTTAACTCTATCGTCGAGGTTGGAACGGTCAGCGTTGGGGCGAGAGCGCTTATCAGTGCGCTCAAGGCGATACCCGGAATCAACATTGCCGTGGGTGTTCTCAACGCAGTTATCGCGGGTGTGATAGTTGCCGCTATCGGCGAGGCGAGTATTTACGCGTTTGAGCAGATATACCTTGGCAACAAGAGCGTCGAGGATATCAACTGGGTGACGAAGGTTGCAGAGTCGCAGCTTTCAGGTGAGCTTATCAGCAAGGTAAAGGACGTTGCCGAGAGGGTGACTGATAAAACGGACAGCAAGGAGCTTGTCAAAATGATAATGGAGCTGTTCCGCAAAAAATAAGCAAAGGAAAACCGCGAATGCATTTCGCATTCGCGGTGCTTTTAGTCCTTCGTGTACTCGATAATATCCGAGATGTCGCAGTCAAGTGCCTCGCATATCTTATTTAAAATATAGCTGTCGTAGCGAACTATTTTGTTTTTGTAGTAGCCGTCTATTATTTGAAAATGTACCCCTGTTCGCTTTGATAACTCGTATCTGGTGATGTTGTGACTATCAAGAAACTCCTTTACGGTCAATCTAATCATAATATCACATCCTTTCAATATATATTTTAATAAATATATATCCACTTGACAATTATGGTATTAGATTGTATAATTATATTACTATATATGTAAGGAGTGTAATAAACTATGAAACTTTTAATCGCAGGCTCGCGAGGCATTACCGATTTTAACCTTGCACAGCACATACCGCCCGAGGCGACCGTCATTATAAGCGGCGGCGCGAAGGGCATCGACACACTCGCAGAAAAATATGCCGACGAGCATGGGCTTGAGAAGATAATTATAAAGCCTAATTATCCCAAATACCACAGAGGCGCACCGCTGAAGCGTGACGAGGAGATGGTCGAGCTTGCCGACGAGGTGATTGTTATATGGGACGGAGCGTCGAAGGGAAGCAAATACACTGCCGACTATGCAAAAAAGAAGAACAAGCCTGTAACGGTTATTGAAGTTAAATAATAGATTTTAGTGGAGCCGCATTTGCGGCTCCATTATTTTTTTACGTTATGTAATATTTTAGGCAGAGCCGTCCATAATAAAAAACGCAATAACTTTTTTTAGGAGTTTAACAATGAAATCAAAAATTTTTGGCGTTCTGCAGCGTGTCGGCCGCTCGTTTATGCTTCCGATAGCGCTTCTTCCGATAGCGGGACTTTTACTTGGTATCGGAAGCTCGTTCACGAACGCAACAACAATCGAAACCTATAAGCTCGGCGGCATTATCTACGAGGGCGGTATACTTTATACTATCCTCGATATAATGGCGAAAACGGGCAGCGCGGTGTTTGATAATCTCGCGCTTTTGTTCGCAATCGGTGTCGCTATCGGTATGGCGAAAAAGGAAAAAGAGGTCGCGGCACTGTCGGGAGCTATCGCGTATCTTATTATGCACACCGCAATCTCTGCGCTCATTATGGCACACGGCGGCGTTGAGTCAATGGCGGAAAACTCCACCACGACGGCGCTCGGTATTCCCACTCTGCAAATGGGTGTTTTCGGCGGTATCATCGTCGGACTTGGCGTGGCGGCGCTTCATAATCGCTTCTATAAGATAAAGCTGCCGCAGGTACTCTCTTTCTTTGGCGGTACGCGGTTCGTGCCGATAATATCGAGCCTTGTATATCTGCTCGTCGGCGTTTTGATGTATTTCGTATGGCCAATCGTTCAGGGCTGGATAGCAAGCCTCGGTAATCTCGTTTTGGCGTCGGGCTATGCGGGCACGTGGATTTACGGTATCATCGAGCGCGCGCTCATACCGTTCGGCCTGCACCACGTTTTCTATATGCCGTTCTGGCAGACAGAGGTCGGCGGCTCTATGGTGATAGACGGCAACCTTATACAGGGCGCACAGAATATCTTCTTCGCCGAGCTTGCATCGAAATCCACCGAGCAGTTCTCGGTATCCGCGACGAGATTTATGTCGGGTAAATTCCCGTTTATGATATTCGGTCTGCCTGCGGCGGCACTCGCTATGTACCGCACCGCACGGCCCGAAAAGCGCAAGATAGTCGGCGGTCTTCTTCTTTCCGCCGCGCTTACCGCGATGCTTACGGGTATCACCGAGCCTATCGAGTTCACGTTCCTTTTCGTGTCGCCGATACTTTACGTTATCCACTGTATCCTCGCGGGACTTTCCTATATGCTTATGCATATCTTTAACGTCGGCGTTGGTATGACCTTCTCGGGCGGTCTTATAGACCTGACACTGTTCGGTATTCTTCAAGGCAACGCGAAGACAAATTGGCTTTGGATAGTTATAATAGGTCTTGTCTATGCGGTGGTTTACTACTTCCTCTTTGGAATAATGATACGCAAGCTCAACTTAAAAACGCCCGGACGCGAGGCTGACGACGAGGAAACAAAGCTTTATACACGCAAAGACGTCGAAGCGCGCAAGGCGGCGCGTGATACGGGTGCATCGGGCGATATTACCTCGGCGCTTATACTGCACGGTCTTGGCGGCAAGGGGAACATCGCCGACATCGACTGCTGTGCAACGCGCCTGCGAGTAACCGTCAAAAATCCCGCACACGTCAGTGAAACGCATCTTAAACGAAGCGGCGCGTCGGGCGTTATCCGAAAGGGCGAGGGCGTTCAGGTGATATACGGACCGCAGGTGTCGGTCATAAAGTCAAATTTAGAGGATTTCCTCGACTCTCCGGACGCGGCGCGCGTTGAGCAGATAATTGCCGCTCATACGGGTGAGAATGGCGGCAAGAATTCGCAAGGCTGTGCTGTTTCGGGCGTGACGCTTGTCGCACCTATGACGGGCAGGGTAGTACCGCTTGGGGCAGTCGCAGACGAGGTGTTCTCGGCGCGTATGCTCGGTGACGGCGCGGCTATCGAGCCGAGCGAGGGCAAGCTGTACTCGCCGTGTGACGGGGCTGTTGTGAGCGTGTTTGACACGCGCCACGCGGTCAATATAAAGTGTGAATGCGGCGCGGAGATACTTCTGCACGTCGGCATTGATACAGTTAAGCTCGGCGGCAAATATTTCACCTCGCACGTAAGCGACGGACAGAGCGTGAAGCGCGGAGATCTGCTTTTGTCGTTTGATATGAAGGCGATCAAAAACGAGGGGTATAAGCTGACCTCGCCCGTTGTCATCTGCAACAGCGACGACTACGCGAAGATTGAAACTATAATCGGCGGCGATACACGCGTGGGTGCGGACTTCCTGCGACTTACACCGAAGGAGAAGGTATAATGAGAAGCTTTAATTACACCATCCGCGACGAGGTGGGTATACACGCTCGCCCTGCGGGACTGCTTGTAAATGCCGCAAAGGCGACGGGCTGTAAGGTTACGATTGAAAAGGACGGCAAGAGTGCCGACGCGTGCAAGCTCTTTTCCGTTATGGGGCTTGGCGTGAAATGCGGTAACACCGTTACCGTAAGCGTTGAGGGAGATAACGAGGAAGCGGCTATCGTGGCACTCGAGGAGTTTTTTAAGACCAATCTGTAGGAGGGAAAATGCGGACATTTTGCGGCAAGGGCGTCTGCGGCGCTATCGCGATCGGAAAAATATCGGTGCTCCGCCGTAAAGCAGCGAAGGTGACACGCGAGCACGTTACCGATGCGGCTTCGGAACGCAGACGCTTTGAAAAAGCTATCGCAGAGGCAGTACGCGAGCTTGAGAGGCTTTACGAAATAGCGCTCGTCGAGGTTGGCGAGGCGGGTGCACAGATATTTGAAATTCACAAAATGATGCTCGCGGACGAGGACTTCACAGATTCGGTCACGGGTATGATAGAGCGCCAACAGATAAACGCCGAGTATGCTGTTGCTTTGAGTGCGGACAATTTCGCGGCGATGTTTTCGGCTATGGAGGACGCGTATATGCAGGCGCGTGCCGCGGACGTGCGTGACATATCCGATAGGCTTATACGGATTTTGTCGGGCGAAACTGACAAGGGTGCTTGCGTGTCCGACGAAAAGCTTATTATCTGTGCCGACGATTTGGCGCCAAGTGAAACTGTAGCGCTTGATAAAAGCCGCGTGCTCGCGTTCGTGAGTGCACACGGCTCGTCAAACTCGCATACGGCGATACTCGCGCGTGGTATGAACATTCCTGCCGTTATTGGCGTTGGTGATGCGTTTTTGGCGGCGGTGCGCGACGGAGACGTGGCGATAGTAAACGGCTCCACGGGCGAGGTAACGCTATCTCCCGACGAAGCGGCCATTTCGGAAGCGAGAAAAAAGCAGGAGGCCGATATATCTGCCAAAAAGCTGCTTGAAGCCCTACGCGGTAAGGGGAACGTGACGCTTGACGGCACGCGCATAAACGTGTATGCAAACATCGGCGGCGTGGAGAATATCGGTGAGGTGCTGCTAAATGACGCGGGCGGCATCGGGCTGTTTCGCAGCGAGTTTCTGTATCTCGAAAACACTCGCGAGCCGAGCGAGGAGGAGCAGTTTGCCGTATACAAGCGCGTGCTTGAGTCTATGGCGGGCAAGAAGGTCATAATCCGAACGCTCGATATAGGTGCTGACAAGCAGGTTGGATATTTTGGACTAAAAAAAGAAGAAAATCCTGCGCTCGGGCTTCGCGCGATACGCATTTGTTTGACGCGCCCCGAGATATTCAGAACACAGCTTCGTGCGCTCTACCGCGCATCGGTGTACGGCGAGCTTGGGATAATGTTCCCGATGATAACGAGCGAGAGCGAGGTCGCACAGGTGCTTGAGATCTGCCGCGACGTGCGTGAGGAGCTCTCGCGCGAGGGATTACCAATATCGCCGCGCGTTGAGCTTGGCATTATGATAGAAACGCCTGCGTCGGCGATTATTGCGGACAGACTTGCGCCGATGGTGGACTTTTTCAGCGTCGGCACTAACGATCTGACGCAGTACACGCTCGCGTGCGACCGCCAAAATCCCGCGCTCGAGGCGTTCTGTGACACTCATCACGAGGCGGTACTTCGCCTTATCGAGTACGCGGCAAAATGCGCGCACTCGTGTGGCAAGTGGATAGGCATCTGCGGCGAGCTTGCCGCAGATACCACGCTTACCGAGCAATTCATTCGTATGGGTATTGACGAGCTGTCTGTATCACCGTCGTACGTGCTTCACCTGCGTGAGGCGATACGCTCTATTGATCTCACAAAATAAATCACGGACGGCTTATGCCGTCCGCTATTTTATATTATCAAAATGCGCGTATCCCTTACACGATAACATAAACCGTAAAAATCATGAATCGAAAATTAATATATACGAACACTGATCAGGGAAAATATATTACTTCATGTTGATAGAATTTAACAGATTTATTGCTTCTGCAAATCCCAAAAGCAGGGTTCCACTTACTAATGAGGGAAACCAATATGTTATAGCGGTGACTAAGGAAAATTCAATGTCGGTACTATAATATCCACGGTCAATTGTTATTCCTAAAGAGATTCCCGCAATGAGTCCGCCAATCAATATAATCCAAGCTATAACTGCTAATGCTGTGGAAATTAGTGGCTTTTCGTATGTATTGGGCCTTTTTGAATATTTTTTTACTTCTGCATATTCTTCATCTGTGATTCCTATTGGAACTATTTTGTAATACCTTGTTTTAGAAATTGTGGCATCCCATTCGCCAATGGAGAATTCATCGTTACGGCTGTTGTCTGGGGAATACACTTTTTCGAATAGCCCTAATTCAATTAAAACTTTTTGTTTTTCTTTCTCGTATCGTTTTTGTTCGGCAACTTTCTTTTCAGTTAAAAACTCTCTTACTTTATCATTCATTTTATGTACTCCTAGATTTTAATAAAAAATGGACAAATGATTAAAAACAGAGTGTGGCTGTTACTAACGTAATCGCATTGTAACATACTGTGCATATCTGTTGTTTAGGGACTAGATGTTTTTATTGGCTCTTTATATTATCAAAATGCGCGTATCCCCGAGAACCTCAATGAACGTTTCGATGATGTCCTCGGAGTAGTAGCCGTAATCGTCGGACGCGTGGAATATAACTCCCGTGTCGCGTGGGAGCTCGGAGAGCATATCCGCGAGCGCGTCGAGGTTGCGACCGTAGTAGGCAGGGAAACGCAGCGCGCTTGCAAGGTATTCGTGCGAGCTTTCTTTATCGGTGAAGTTTGATGCATCAAGAGGTATTATTTTCATTTGCTTCTCCTATTCCTCGCCGTAGAGTAGCGTGAAGCTCTCATAATGGTCGGGCGTGTAGTAGATAAGTCCGTCGTTTGAAAATACGATGCGCTTTGCGCCGCGCGAATCCTTGCCGTTTGTGTCTATGTCACATTCGTAGTAAACGCGGCCGCTTGCTTTGGGAAGCAGTCCCTCGCGGTTGCCGAATTTATCGCCGCCGATCGCCGCGCCCTCAAGGTAGCGCTCAACCGAGCCGCCCTCCCAACCGAGGTCCTCGGCCTCGCTCTTTGTGATAAAGTTCTCGGGCAGCTTGCCGTAAGTGTGTATGTAAAGCGCGACGTCGTCCTTTGAGTAGTAATACCCGTCCTCGGCAATGGTTGGTGTGGTGTCCGCGTTCGTATCGTCCTCGGTGTCGGGCACGGCGGTGTCTGTAGTATCGGTTGCGTCGGATGTAGGCGATTCGACTTCGCCGATTATGTCGATTATATCACCTGCAAGCTCAAGGCCGTCAGCGATATCTCCCATACTGCAGCCAAACAGTGCGGTGAGCATAAAGAGTGCGAGTATGAATGCGAGCGGCTTGCGAAGTGAACGTGCGAGTTTATAGAAATTCATAGCCATTATCCTTTCGCTTTTTATGATTTAATTATACAGTATCCGCGTGCGTTTGTCAAGTAAAAAGCGACTGCCGTTTGGCAGTCGCATGGGGCTTAATATTTATATTTGAGCATATTCCAAGAGTGCTTTTTGAGTATAACCTTATCGCCGATTTCAACATTTTGGGGAAGAACGCTTGCGTGATCCTTGGTGTTGGTCGCCTTGAGATCGTCGCTGTAAAGCTCAACGTGCTCGACGAGCTTATATTCGCCGAAATCCTCGATGACCATATCGAGTTCCATTTCCTCGGTAAGCGAGCGGTTTACTGCAAACACAACAAGCTCACGCTTGTCATCATTGAAAATAACCGATGTTTCAAGATATGGAATATCTGCTATATCCCCTTCGGTATACTTGTCGCATTTTACTATCGGCTTTGCCGCAACGCCGCGACCGTTTTTTGATGCGTAAAGGAACGGATAGAAGATGGTCTGTACCCACGCAGGACCGCCGGTCTCGGTCATTATCGGAGCAATGCAGTTGATAAGTGTGTTGAAACAGGTTATCTTAACTCTGTCGCAGTTGTTCTGGAAGGTCATCATCATACATCCGACAACGAGGGCATCCTCGAAGTTGTAGGTCTGTTCGATTCTCGGCGATCCGGTTATCCACATTCCGTCCTCGGGGATCTCCATGGGTACGTTCATAACGTTCCACTCGTCAAAGGCGATGTTGATGACGTTTTTGCGCTGAAGCTTTTGACGCTCAAGATCGCAAAGACCGACAACGGATTTTATAAATCTGTCAAGCTCGAGCGACTTGCCGAGGAATTTTGCGGTGTTGTTCGAAAGATTTTGGAAATACTGATGGAGCGAAATGTAGTCTACAAACTGATATGTGTAGTCAAGCAGAGTGGTTTCCCAGTTGCCGAAATGCTCCATGCCGATGCAGGAGCTGCCGCAAACTACAAGCTCGATACTCGGGTCGACTGCCTTCATAGCTCTCGCGCAGGTGCGCGCAAGTCTGCCGTACTCGTCTGCGGTTTTACGGAATATCTGCGATTTACCGCCCATTTCGTTACCAAGGCACCACACCTTGAAGCCGAACGGCTTTTCAAAGCCGTTTGCACGGCGCATATTCGCGTAGTATGTATCGGTGTCGGCATTGCAGTATTCAACGAGGTTGCGAGCCTCGTCAGCACCGCGCGATCCGAGGTTTACCGCGTGCATAACGGTCGAGCCGACGCGCTTCGTCCATTCCTGAAACTCATCGATGCCAACCTCGTTAGTTTCAATAGTCTGGAAAGCGATTTCCATCTTCTTCGGACGCTTTGATTTATCACCCGTGCCGTCCTCCCAGTTGTACTGCGAAACGAAGTTTCCGCCGGGATAGCGAATGAGAGCAAGGTCCATTTCCTTGACGATGTCGATAACATCTTTGCGGAATCCCATGTCGTCAGCCGTTTCGTGAGTTGGCTCGTAAAGTCCACCGTACACGTCGCGTCCGATATGTTCAATCATCGAGCCGTAAATGCGGTCGTCGACCTTGTCGATGATAAAGTTTTTGTTTACTAAAACCTGCGCCTTCATACAAATTACTCCTTTAGCCCATTTGACTCAATTTATAACCGCTCACTATATTTATAATGAGGCAACCACCTTGATAATAGCAGAATTATCCGCGGTTGTCAATATGTTTTGGAGAAAATTGTAAAATAAAAAGGGACTGTCCCACTAAAAAGTGGGACAGCCGCTTTTAGTCCGAGTACTTATTTGCCTGCCTTGAGGTCGTTCTCGTACTTTTCGATCATCTTCTTCATCGTGTGACCCGTACGACCGCGGTGATGTTCAGCCAGCTTTTGAAGCCATTTTTGTGTGTTTTTCCCCGTAAAAATCTTGATATTTAAGTTCGCTGTATCATCGTCGGTTATTGTGACCGTGATTTTGTCGATATACTGTGCCACAAATTCGGGGGAGATGATGCCTGTTGACGCATCTTTGACCGCGGCATCGAGGCGCGCTTTCACGTCTGCGATGTGCTTTTTGTATTCCTCTTTAGTAAACATCTGCTTTTCAAGCTCGGCGATGGCTTCGCCAGCTTCTTCGATTTCGCGGTCACAGGCGTCGGTCATGGATTTGAAGTTAGCCGCTGTAACAGAACCGATTGTGACAAGCTCAAGGAGCTTGTTTTTCTTTTGCTCGGCAAGCTCAATGATGCGCTTTTGCTCGGCGATCTGCTTTGCGGTTTCGTCATCGGCTTCCATGGATTTGAACATCTCTGTGTATTCCGCAAGAAGTGCTTCCACGTCCACCCTTGTTTCGCTGAATACATCGAACAAGATCGGCTTGATCTCCGATTCGTAAATCGGGAAGGATGGGCAGGAGTCCGCGCCGTTGTTGATCTTGCCGGAGCAGACCCATTTGGAGTTTACGTTGCCGTGCTTGTCCTTAGATTCGCGGCGGTAGTAGGACTGTCCGCAGTGCGTGCAGTAAAGCTTGCCCGTGAGGAGATTTGCGTGGTTGCAGATTCCCTGGCGGTTCTTCACATCCTCGCTTCGACGGGCGAGGACTTCGTTTGCCTTGCCCCATAGCTCATCGGTGACGATTGCAGGTACAATTTCGCCGGTTTCGTCCTTGAACATCACCCATTCCTCGGGCGGCAGGAATTTTTGCTTCTTGGTGAACATATCCACGATTTTTACCTTGTTGCCCACGTAATAGCCCTTGTATTTGGGGTTGGATATGATGTTTGACATGGTGGTGTGAGCGATTTTGTTGCCGTTGTAGTTGCGATAGCCTTGCTCGTAGAACAGCGTTTCGAGCTGCTTCATGCTGTACTCGCCCGTGGCGTACAGGCGGAACAGATCGCGTACCATGGGGGCTTGGGTTTCATCGATGACGAGGCGTTTGTCGTCCTTTTGGTAGCCAAAGATGCGGCTGTTGCCGAGGACGACGTTTGATTTGATCGCTTGTTGGTGACCGAATTTTACACGGGACGAAAGCTTGCGAAGCTCGTCCTGCGCGATCGATGACATGATAGTGAGGCGAAGCTCCGCGTCCTCATCGAGTGTGTTGATATTATCGTTTTGGAAGAACACGCCCACGCCCCATCCGAGAAGCTCGCGCGTGTATTGCAGAGAGTCGAGTGTATTACGGGCGAATCGGGAGATTTCCTTGGTGATGATAAGGTCAAACTGACCGTCCTTTGCATCAGCAATCATTTCGTTGAAGTGCTTACGCTTCTTTGTCGAGATTCCCGAAAGTCCCTCGTCGATGTAGCCGGTGACGAAAGTCCATTTTTCATTCTTTTTGATGAAATTTTCGTAGTATGCGATCTGGTTGTCGAGGGAGTTCAACTGCTCATCGCTGTCCGAGGATACTCGTGCGTAAAACGTCACGCGAAGTGGGATTTCGTATATTGATTTTGTCCGCAGCAGCGCGCGGATGTTAAGTATGTCCATAGGATTTTATCCTTTCATAGTTCGCTGTATCATTATCTATATAAATATTATATCACAAGCGAATGTAAAAAGCAAGTAGAAAACGAATTTTGCCGAAATATGTATCGGAAGTGTGCAGTACCTCGGTGCTTGACACTTCCATGCGCCTTAAGACGTGGCGTGATCGCGTTCCGATCTTGCTTTTCGTTCGGGGATTTTTTCGCTCATGCGTCCGAATTCTTTTTCGGATATAGTCCCATGCTCAAAGAGGTAGCGATTGAAATAGTTAAGCCATATGGACTCCGCTAATAGGCGCGCTTTTTCGTTGCCGCTTTTGTCTTTGACCATCACATCACCTCGGTTTTCGTTTGTATATTTATTTTTGTCTGTTTGTGTAAAATTATTCCGTCCTCCTTAATCATATCATTTTCTGTGTCTTACATCCAGCGAGAACCGTGCAAAGTTACAAAGATTTAGCAACTCACATGGACAGTCCCGCCGACTGTTCGTAGTCTTCCTTCGTGCAGTAGTATAAGTACGCTTCATTTGAAATCCCTTGCCGAGAATCTTTTCGAGCCTTTCCTTCTCCCATTTGTCCATTTCGGTAAGCGGTCGCGGCGTGTAACCGCCGTCTTCCTCATGGCAGAGCAGGTCGCCGATGAGGTTGAGCAATCCCGTGGTGACCGTTTCCTTTGCATTTTCATCGTGCGCCGGCGTTTGATAATTCCAGTAATCTGGCCCCATCACCGAGCCGCACCCGCCCATAGCGAAGTAAAGTTCGAGGTTGCCTTTGAGCAGGAGCTCATCGAACAGCTTGTTGTCGCGCACTCGCTTGCCTTCGGGCGTGGTGAAGGTGATGTACTTGTGGTCGGGAATCCACTTGACTCCGTAGCCGTGGTTCACCATGTACTCGATGAAAGCCTCCCGCGTTTCCGCAAGAGCCATCGCCATCAAAGCCACGCGGACAAGCTCGTCCTTCCACTTGTCGAATCGATACCAACCGCTCTTGGCTTCGGTTGTAGACAGACCGCGTCTGGCGCAGAGCTTATTGGAGTAGGTTTTCATTCGCAGAAGATCATCCCGTGAGGTGTGCATCTTCTTGCCGTCAGCATGGGACACGGAATTGACGACGAGGTGATTGTGCAGATGACCGCGGTCGGTGTGCGTGACAACGAGCACTTGAAAGGAGTTGAAGAAGCTTGCGAGCTCCATGCCGATGTCGTGTGCCTCCTCCGGCGTTAGGTCGTCTTCCGGCGCAAAGGACTGGATGACGTGATAGTAATTCCGCCCGCCGACTTTGTTGAAACGGGATTTCACGATCTCAAACTCTGCCTGTGTACTCTCCGCCATGCAGTCCTTACCGCTGATTAAATGCGGAGCGGTCTTCTCTTTATTGAGAACGTAATTGAAAATGTTCTTCAGCGGACTCGACGACGGGATCATTTTGACGATTGCCATTCATGCACTGCCCTTCTTTGCGATGCGGAGCGTATCATAAATTTTTGCAATCTCCGCTCTGGTTTCGCCAAGATCCACCACGGAAATTTCACGCAAATTCGCCAGTCGGGTGAGCTGATTGAGGTTCGTACCGATGCGACGAAGCTGTTCCGCCGCCTCGTCGAAGCCGGGGATGACGGTGATTTCCCGACCGAAGATGCAGTCGCGGCAGTAGTCCGCCATCAGCCGATAGCTGCCGTAGGAGAGTTTGCGCAGGCGTTCAAGCTCGTCCGGGGTGAGACGGATGGTCACCTTCTCGGTGCGGTTTTGTTTTTGTTTGGGCAATTTTGTTCCTCCGTTTCTCTCATAGGGGTTTGGGCTTAGCCCATTGCCTTGGCAGATTGCCCTCACGAAGGAGGGGGAAAATACAGCGTTTTTGTGTGCGCCAGCACACAAAACGGCACCCTCAATGGGTGGCGAGCTGTATTTTCCCGGCAGAAACGCTCAGCGTTTCTGCTGCTGACTGTCAAAGGCGAAACTTGCCAATACGGGACGGAATTATGCTTTGGCGCTTTCGTTAGCGTATGCAACCTCGTCCCAATAAGCCTCAAGCTCGTGCTCAAGCATTTTACGGAGACGCGGGTTTGTGATCTTGTGCTCATCGAGATATGCAAAGAAGTCAAATTCTTCGTCCTGTTCTTCTAGTGCTTCACGGAGAAGTGCTTTCTGTTCTTCGATGTACTCGTAGCGTTCCATGACTTCTTCACGGCGGCACTTGTCGGATGTACTGTAAGCTGAAGAGAAATCTTCATCATGTGTTCTCTGTGCGTGATAGTCGTTAAGAGCTTTGAGGATGGCAGAGCAGATGCGGAGATCGTTTTCGGTAAGAGTGATATTGTTGTTTTTCATAGATTTGTTATCCTTTCTTGTTGCGTTGTTGATTTCGGCTGCGTTGTTTTTTGTAGATACGTTTTTCATAAAGTTGTCCTTTCGTTTTTGAATTTGATTTTATATATACGCTGAAAGGAAAACACAGCGAGGCGCCTATCACTATGTTATTCTTCAGTTTATATATCTGTAGTTGAGTCTTGCTCTATGGGTCTTGTTACTACTCCATGGTGAAGCTACCCACACGTCTATCCGGTGTCATCCACCGTCCGCGAGTGCGTGATCAGATCGGCAAGCGTGTAGTAGTTGGACATCTTGCCGCCGTCTTTACTTCGCCGATGTATCTTGCAGATCAGTCCATGCTGACAGAGCTCGTCGACGGCACGGTCGACGGAAGATACACCAAGCGAGCATTCCTTCGCAATGGTTTTGCGGCTCGGGAAGCAGGTATGTGTATTTACATCCGCGTGCCGGCAGAGGCAGCAGTATACTGCGATGGCTTTTGTTGTCAGCGAGAACGAGAAGATCTCGTTCGCGACCATGAAGAAATTTGTGCGTGTTTGTGTCATGGGATCACCTCCTGATAGTGTGTTCGATTTGCAGCGCAAATCGAAAGAACGGATGTTTGTGACGTGGTAATATTATAACTTGCCTCTTGACAAAAGTCAATAGATGATGTATACTATCTCTATAATTATCTATTTCGTTATCTACTAAATCAACATTTACAGAAAGTTCACAAAATTATGAAAACAAATCCTTTTGAAATAACTGCATACTATAACGGAATTCTGTGCATCATTGACGGAGAACATACTTATCGCACTGGAGAAGTTCTTACTGAACTTATCGGACGCGATACGGGGAAGATTGAGGAAAAATGCCGGACACTGAAAAGATTGCTTGATCTGCTGCTGTTTAATCAGGATGGCAATTACAACGCATGGGAGTATTATGATACAAATGTACATGAAGTACAGAGAATACTGAACGGGATCAAAGGTATGCTCTATGACTTACCGATCTACCGCTATACATTGAAGGACGAGGAGCTTGATTATGATGATCTTACCCACGTTCTTATGCGCCACCGCGATTTATTTGATTCGTCACTGGATATGGGCGGCGATAGAGAGGTTATTACGAACAAAGAATTACTCCGGAGAGCAGGAGTTCCCGAAGATGACATCATTGACACCCTCGATGAAGAATATGACGAGGAATATCATGAACGCGATGACGATGAAGCCCTTGAACGACTTGAAGAAATTTATGCTGGCAGGAGAATTGCGAACAATCAATATTATATAATCGATGATCATATGGAAGGCGATTATGATATGCATAATTTTGTTCCGTATTGGCATGACGGAGATTATTCTATTGATGAAATAAACGGAATTGAGCTTCTCAATAATGATTTACATGCGCTGATTGACCCGTATATTTCTTTCCTTGAATTGCTTATATCAATGAAGCAGACATACGGTGTGTTCTTGGAGAAGTATATCCATACTAAAGGTCGGTTTCTCAACGATGAAGAGATCGCTGAAGCTTTTGACAAATACACAAAGGCACGTGATACAAAATCGCTTCGACCGAGGGGAACGATGCAGTTCGAATACAAAACAATTGAGCGAGACGGTAAACTGTTATGGTGTGATATGTGCACGTTTGACAGCCTTGGTGAGTACCTATACTATGATTTCTTCCGTGGACTTCGTTCTGGGTATATTCCAAAGAAATGTGAGCATTGCGGACAGTATTTTCTTCTCGCTTCTGGGCGGTATTACGAGTTTTGTGAACGTCCGATTGATTCGCTGGGCGCTAAGACCTGCCGTAACGTCGGTGCACACAAGAAGTATGAGGAAAAGTGTAAGAGTGATCCGATATGGCTTGCATACAACCGTGCATACAAGGCTCACTACGCCCGTATGATGAAAAAGAAAATGACCAAGTCAGAGTTTCTGACCTGGTCGGATTGGGCTATTGAGTTTCGCAATGCTGCTATTGCAGGCAAGGTTGGAATCGATGAATATGAGGCAAGAATCAAAGAGTGATAATATACAATGAGTGTCAATTCCTTGCAATCGTATTTTGTAAGAGTGAAGCCACGGAATCTGTCCGATTTCCACACTTAAGGAATCATTCGTCTAAACTCGGCGACAATTAGTTCAGAATAAGCTTTGGCATTGCGTTCAAATGAAAATAGGTTATTTACTTTGTTCTCCTCAAAATTTATCAAGTTGGAATATGTAGAAATATCTTCGGCTTGACTGTCAAAGTACTCTACGAGCTTGGTTTTAGCATCTTCGTAGGCATAGAATACCCCGTGGGCAAGAGCCCTTACCGCGTTGTAGCCGTCATTCCCATGTTTCACCATATTTAGATCAAGCTCAACTGTGTTGGTTTCAGAGCTGAAATTCACATTGTATAATTTGTTATACAGCTCTTCGGTTTCTACTTTTGGGGGATGCGGTATGCCAAGTCTTTCTGCCTCTCTGTTAGCCACCTTTTGCAAAACATCGATTTTTTCACCAAGACTCAAGTTTTTCCAAGTTCGACGCTCAATTTTTGAAAAAATCTCAATTTCTTCAGCAGACATGCTTTTTTCAGAATAATATATGTCGTTATGTTCATAGGTATAATAGTGGCTTTGATACACACCTAAGTAGCCCAAAGCTGCTACAGTTGAAATTAGAAAAATCGCAAAGAACGGCGCAACGATGAAGCGTATTTTATTAGAAAGTGATTCCTTATTATGGTTGCTTTCTTGCAGAGGTTCATCTTGCTTCGGGTCAAGCTCCGTTTTGGCGTTGAAAATTTTCGAAAGAGAATTAAGAGGTAGCTTGTCCGCTATACGCTCTATCAGAAAAACAAACACTGGCAGAATAACAGAAATAGCAATACACCAAAATGTAGCTGTTCCGGTGTAGCAGAACAAAACGACGGAATTAAGTATGGAATAGGGAATTAGCAAATTGTATGCTACACTAAAATAATTACGATGATTTTTCACGTTAAGTATTAAGCATACTATGAACGTAGCATAGTATACCGCCACTGTAATCCATACTGCACTTAAAAGTGGCAGATCGGAAGCTCTTGATATTTGTAATGTGTAAAATGAAAATGATATATAGAAAAACAGAAGCGATGTTATAATGTTTAAAAATATATATCCTAAAACTGATATTTTATTTTTGTTCATATAAACTCCTTGTGTGAAGTGAAATTGTTTCGTAAAACGCGGGCAAACAGTTATTTATATTCATCTATAATAGCCTGAACTTCTCGTTCTCGCTTTTCCTTTTGCTCCGAAAATTCTACAAAATCTTCGTGTTTGAATAGAAAAAGATATTCCGGATGCTCCTTAAGCACTTTTACGGTTGTTGCCGAATCGAATTGACTTCTTAGGGTCTTGATAGCTTCAGGCTGATCAAGGTATTCGCTTGTCAAAAACAAATATCCGTTGACGGTGCTTTCGTATAGGACTTCAGAGGCATGTTCTTCACCTACGGCTTCAACAATCGCAGTAATGACACACTCAACGTTAAACATTCCGGTCATGATTGCCCGCTTAAAAACCTGCCACAATCGCTCGCTGTCATCTTGGAAGAAAGGGCAAATCAGCTCGTATATGTATTTTGTTTCATAGGTATCGAGACCATAAATGTTGTGATCTTCTTTGTAGAGTTCTTCAACCTCATCGCGGCTTTTTCCCGTAAGCTTGCAAATTAGTTCTTTTACAGACGAAAGTTGCTCATAGGGGAGCGAAAGTATACTCTTTATGGTATGGTCTGAAATTTCAATGTTATCACGTACATAGAAAATTTTATAATATTCATTCAGCACCTTAAAATTTTCATCTGTAGGTTCATAACCTTCCTCAAAAGTGTATTCTGCAAATCCGTGTCTGAATCCGTTAGAAAATGCTCTAGCCCGGTCTTCCGGTATACCAACTTCGATCAGTTTTTCTTTGAGTTCAATGTGTGTCATATTTTTAAATCTCCTTTATTCATTTCAAAAATAATCCCCTATAAATTTTTCGTGTTATCTGTTAGCATTGTGCGGTGTGTACACCGCACAATGCTTTTTTGTAATTACTGGATATTATACGAGCTTACTTTGCTCATGCTTTTGATACTCCATTTACCAGTATTCCATGTGTAGCCAACAGCAGGGGACAATTTATCTTTGTTTTCCTTGGCGTTGTACAGGTAGCTTACAGTTATTTTATAAGTGCGTCCACCTTCCAACTTGAGCTTACTTGAGATATACTTTCCGGTGCCTGAAATACGTGCCCATGAGGTTGTTCCGGTCGTTTTATCCTCTATCTTAAGACTCATCAGAGGAGCATCGTGAGAAATCATGGGTAAAGCATCGCTTTTACACTCAAACGTGATATATGGGTCTGATTGATACCAGCTAACCTTTTCTGTTTTGACCGTTATGATACGCGTTTTCATACAGTCGTATGTAGTTGCTGCTGATACTTGGAGTGCGAAAATGGAAAACATAGAAATCAGCATAGTAAAAACAATCATGAGAGAAATGTTTTTTTTCATAAATTTATCTCCTTATATAAAATTTTAACATAGCTTCTTTATGGTGTCAAGATAAATATCTGTTACTCGTCATCTCGGTAATAGCTCCCGACTTTTCTGTCGCTACTGTCGTATACGTCTGTGCCTTTATAATTGCCGGACCAGTCGTAGCGGTCTACGTGAGTGGCGATTTTTTCGTCGTTTTTATTATACACATCCGTTCTATCGCTGTTATCCCATGCCGTATAGTTCTTCCAAAACATATTAAAATCTCCTTTAAAAATGGTTTTATTTTTGAAAATTAAATTCTGTTTGTTTTAAGTTAATTTGATTTTTTGTGGGACTTCTGCACATCAAAATACGCATACATAATTCCTCCTTTAACAAAATTTAGGCTACTGCATCATAGTCAACGGAATCGAGACGAAGGAAAAGGAAATTTTCATCTTCCTTTATGTACATAACAGAGCAAAGAACGGCCAGACCTTTGCGCAGGAATGCATTCAAAATAAATCCCGTCATTCCGTTATTAAGCTGTACATAGGTTCCTTTTGATGTCCTGTATGTACAAATTCCTGTAATTTCATCAAATTTTGAAAGCATTACTGCCATAGTTATGCCCCCTTTATTTTTTGGATGAACTGTATATTGTAATAATATGTCTTGTTGCCATCCTAATGCTGTTCTGAAAACTAGTGAATACTTTTGCAATCGCCAATACCACTATCAATGCAATCGGTAAAATAATCATACCTGGATGATATGCGGTTATCCGCCCACCGATCTCACTAATCCATGCTCTTGTAGCATTAAACCCGTGAACATACGCAACTGTATTTCCAACAAGCAGTGTAATAAGTTTAATTTCCTGCGCCGCCTTGGATTGATGGCCAAACAAAATTACCGAAATCAACAATGGTGCAATCATCGGAACCACGCCCCATGCGCAGAATTCCATCAGATTGAATCCGCGAATAATAAATGTACCGCTTTCTGTACCGCCGGAATATACGCTCAACAGCGGCAGCGCAGACATCGCAGAAGCCGCAATACTTGCAGCAATTAATGTATACTTAAACAACGGTTTTGAGAATATTCTTTGTATCATCAGATTTATTCCCCTTTTTTAATTCCATGGGTATTATGCCCGACAACACCAACAAGAGTATCGGTGTTGTCGGCGGACAACGGCGTTCAGGAGGCAGAATCATTTCTCTCCTCCTCATTACACGGCAGCCTGCTTGGCAAAATCCACCGCAAGCGTCCATCCGACAAATTCAGTCAACCCCACGGCTGTGCTTGCGTTGATAGCAAGATTAGCGAACGGGATCCAGAAGGTTGCGAGTTGTGATACTGCGCGTCCGGCAGCGGTAGCCGCGGCAGTTGCAACAGCCGCTTTGGCAGCGGATTTGCTTAATTTGATACCGAAGACTTTGTCGAGACTGATTGCCATCGTGATCTGCGCGGCAGAAATCAGCGGCGCATCACTCATAGGAAGCCAGCAGAGTCCTGCTCCTACAGCCCCAGAGGCAACACTTGCAGTGTGAATAATCGCGTGACATTTAGTTCGATCGGTTTCGCTCATGTTGTTTACGGTTGTGTTGGTGTTCATAAATATGTCCTTTCCGGCAATTTTGCCCTTGAATTTCTATATTGCAGTTGCCTTTGTTAGGTGGCAACCATAAGTTACGTTGTGCCTACTCGTCGTCTTCGACTTCTATATCACCGCTGCCGCCGCATTTGTCGCAAGTAACTTCGCCCGTTCCGTAACAGCGGTCACACTGTCCTCCGAAATAATTGTAACCGTCGCCTCCACAAGCCGGGCATGGCATATCTCCCGATCCATGACATTTGGGGCAATATCTTGTATAAACTATCCGTCCCATATTTACATTGTCCTCCTTTCAAAGCTTTTTTGCATTATTCATTCAGATTTCCGTCTTCATCCGTGGTAAAAGGTACACCATCAAGTTCAAAGGAATCATCAGGATAATACTGTCCGTCTGCACTATAGATACTGCCATTGTCATCGGTTGCATAAACAGTGCCGTCGATTTCGTACTCGTTGTTTGGGATCCATCCTCCGTCATCATCTCTGTATGGATTACCGTTATCATCCCGCATAACTGAAGATGCAAAACTCAACGCGAGATTAAAAACATTCAAAATACTCATTGCTATTATCTCCTTTCCAATATCAATGCTGTTTTTTCTTTCTCTTTGCATCATCTACCACTCTTTGAGCGGCAATAAATACCGTGCCTACTGCGACTGCAATCTTTGCAGCCATAAGTAATTTTGCAGTTGTTGCTGCGGTGAGCATGGAAATAATCATTGTTTGTTCCTCCTTAAAATTAATTACTTTTTCAAAACAATTTCGATAACTTTACCTGCGGCAATTATTACCGTCCCAATCAAAGCAAGCATAATGTTTCCTCCTTGGTTTGTTTTGGTTTGCAAGATAATTATATCACAACCTTGATTCAAGCGAAACGGACAATCTATAATTTTTATTGTTCCGGTTTTGCAAGTTTTTTAAAAAAAATGCGCAAAATTGGTTCCGTACATATGGACTTTTTTAAAATTGTGTGGTATAATATACATCATAGAGGAGGGATATAATGGCTTTTTCTGCTACCAAGGAAGTTGGCGGTGAAACTAACAAGCAACATTTAAATCTTAGCGCGCCTGCTTTTAATGTTGTTCAAAACGATATGTTTGCTTTTGAAGAAAAAACGCTATCTGGTTTTATTAATCGAGTTTTTGAAAATTATTATCAGCAAGCAGATGTATCCATATCACTAACACTGAACAAATTACAAGGTGAACTCCAACAATTATTCTCAGATATTCCCGATAACGATAGGACAAAGAAACTGTTAATTAAAAAATTAATTCGTCAAAAAGAAATCAGTCTTTTGGAAAAAGTCACATCATACGATAAAGGGGTTCCGTTTAAATTTTGGCTTAACAAAAATAACTTTAATTATTTAACAGAGAATCTGTCAGAGTGTACTGAAGAATCCTACTATCAAAGTCGCGGAAAATATATCAAGTGTGTTATCGAAGAATATGCACGACTTCCATATGTTAATCGAGAATATATTTATTATCGCCCATTTATGGATTCCATAAATGAAGCAATTGAAAAGAAAAAGCAATTGCGTGTTGAGACCAAGGACGGGAAAATATATAACGTATTTCCATATAAAATCCTATCTGATCCATTGTCAATTGCTAATTACCTTGTTGGCTATAGTCGGCGTTATGGTTTTGATGAAAACGATTTAAGACCGTGTTCATTTAGAATCGCAACGTTAGAATCAGTCAAAGTTGAATTGAGTAAAAGTGCCTTTTTAAGCATT
This sequence comes from Candidatus Flemingiibacterium sp., assembly GCA_045534235.1. Classification (GTDB taxonomy): domain Bacteria; phylum Bacillota; class Clostridia; order Oscillospirales; family CAG-272; genus Flemingiibacterium. The sequence goes on from JAZSJI010000017.1 coordinate 27,853, forward strand.
GATTTACAAGGGATTCTTTCGAAATTTATTTCTTCTCGCGGAGTGCAATTCATGGTTGGCAAAGAAGCTGATATCCTAATAAGATTAACTGAAGAAGGAATCCTAAAATATCAACGACAATCGCATTTGCGTCCTCCATTAATGGAAAGAAGACCAAACAATGTTTTTCTTTTTCAATGTACCACGGCGCAAGCAGAATTCTACTTTTTTAAATTTGGAAGAGACGCAGAAATTCTTTCCCCTACAGAACTAAGAAGTAAATTTTTTGAAATGTACACATCCGCTCAAAATGTATATAGGGAGACTATACTATGATTAATGATAAAAATACGATTTCTCAGAAAATTTTAAATATAATAACAGATTTGCAAAACGATGCTTCTGATTGGGTTGAGTTCGCTAAAATTGGAGCTCCGCTAAATGCAATTGGAATTCAGTATAAGACGTATGGCTTCCAAAAACTTCGTTCTTTTCTTAATGAGTTTACCGACATTCTTGATTTCAAGGATTATATTGAAGAAGGCAAGCCTCCTGTTTGCTATGTTCGCCCCAAAATGGTATTCGAATCAAGCACAACCGAAAAAGAAAACGAAGAAAATTATGCTCCCATTTCAAATTTTGAATCACAAACAATTCTTAACGGAAAAATTCTGTGGGTTAAGGCCGACGATATACACGGTATTAAAGGAGTAATTGAAACAGAAGATCAGCGAACGTTTCTTTTTAATGGTGGCAATTGGATAAACAAAGACATTACAATTGATGATGTTTGTGTTGATGATGAGGTGGAATTTGAATTAAAAAAGCCCAACCAAAACAACGTGGTGTTCCCTAAACGCATTCGTTTTAAAGGAGAAAGTATAGAATTTGATAATCAATTATTTAAACAGAACAACCATAGTTATGGAGATTTTTGGAAGTTTGTTTACCTAAAATTATCAGTTCTAAAAGGTGCTTTTATTAATATTTTGGAAGGATTTGATGAATGGGATGCGTCATTCACAGATGCATTGAGAGATAAGATAATCTCAACATATGCCAATTTATCTGATAGCGATTTTGAGTTTGACAGCGATAATGAAACATTGCTCTTTTTTTCTGGAATTGTAAAAGATGGTGGTAAAATTTATCTATACTGTACTAAAAATTTTGAATCCGACAAAACCGAATGGTATTGCGATCGTATCCTATATAATGGGCAAATTATAGGTGGGTCTGTGTTTGATATAATCAATGCTGATTGGTACGATATTTTATCGAATTTGAAAGAGTTTATTCCTAATCTTCCTACAGATATAGAGGCTAAAACTGTTATCGAAAGAATTGAACAAAGATGCATGGACGATAATTCCTTAATCTGGATTGAGAATGGATATATATCTGTCGGGGATAATGCAGATAAGTTATTCGCACCAACCGGATATTATTTAGATGGTGCTAAAGAGTTATATTTGAGTTGTTCTTATCATAGAGGAATAAAAGGATATGGTTGGTATTACGACTATATCACTTATGAAAATGCTCCAATCGAAATATACGATAAAAAAGACTGGTTGGAATTATGGTCTGATTTTGAATGGGAAGATGTATATACTTGTATATCCAACCAAACTCTTGAAGAAAAGTGGTCATTTGGTGAGCGAGATGATTATAGCATATTGAGAAATTATCTAAATTACATTTTTGCACACCAATGGAGTAATGGAGCCATCGGATTTAGTAAAGATCAAAAATATGCGGCGTTTAATACAGGCTTGCCTGATAAGAGCACATATAAATATATATATGCATTCTATGAAAAAATCGAACACCCTGCAGATAGGCATCCACTTGTTTTTACTCCACAATATCGACTTAAAAACTTTGTTTTGTCTGATCGAGGTGGAGACGGAAAAACGTTAAAAATAAACATTCACCCTCTCCCACCCCCTCCTCAATTTTTTGAAGCCCGTAGTGCTACTGTTTGGGAATTGGATTTTAACGATAACAACCAACCTACAATGCCAGGGTTCGATGATACTCACATTCTGATTCAGCGGTGTGATAGACTTCCGTTAGAGTTCTATCGGCGTGCTTCGTATAGTTCGGAAAGATTTCAAAATATCCTAAACTCAGAAACAAACGATGGACAAAAATTCAAAGAAATACGAGATTTTCTTAGACCTGTTTATGATAGCAAAGACAAGGCGGATGACGAGATTACACAAGTATATCAAGAGTTGTACGATATGCTTGATCGTGTAATCTCAAAAGCTATTCGTAGATTGTCATGGAATTGGCGCGCTGTAGTGCCTTGCTATAATCCCGAGAGAGAAGAACCGTGTTTCCTTTTGCCGGTTTCTTTTTGCGATGCAAATCGTCCTGATCGTGCTATGATTGCATCAATGCACGAAATCGACGGTGAAGTCGTTTATCACATTCACACAGTACTTCCGTTAGAATGGGCATATTTGGATGCAAGATTGGTGTGTAGACCTGAGTCTGAGTGGCTTGCGGCTGACACAATTATGTAATAAAATTACATAGAAATAGGGTATTGCAAGCTAAAACTCGCAATACCCTATTTCCCTTTGCATAATTATTTTTTATATAATATTTATAAATAGAATTTAAAAGTATTTGTTTGAAAACAGTAGACACATTTTTCAGAATTGTTAGTTGATCTATGGTCTACATACTATCAAAAAGAGGGGGATTGTTGACGTTATTACTGGAAATAGTTCTGCTACTTGGCGCGCATTACTATTCCGTACAACTTCTCCTATGAGAATGTTTGAAATTCGCACACCAATCAATAGTTGTATTTTGTATGAAAATTTACGCTTTTGTTGCTTGGGTAAGACTATCAACAAACATTTAGCATCATTTCATGACGGTTTGATTATTTCACTTCTTTTCAGTTTAATTATAGCTTGTTGGATTTATTTTATCCAAGCATTATACCATTCTTACAGAATAATTGGGAGGATTTGCAATAATTCAATAGACTATTATATTAATTAATAATTATGGTCTGCCCTTGCTATGTTGATTTCAGATAGCTTTTATAAAATATATTAACACCATAGTAACTCATATCAAATTGCTCGGAATAAAGCAGCTTCGCTCGTCAATCGGAATCGGCTCCTCACACATACATACGATGCCACCGTTGCCACGACTCAACTGCGCTTTGTCGAGAAGCTCGTACTTCTTCACCTCGCGCTTGTCGGGACTTGCCGATTTCTTTATCTCAAGCGGATGAATGACGTTGTTCTCCTCGATGAAAACATCGATCTCTTTCGCATTGGAGTCGCGGTAGTATGTGATATTAGCTTTTGCCTTCGAGTAGGCATAATTTTTCACAAGCTCCATGACTACATAATTCTCGTAGAAGTGTCCGCTTGCCGCGCCTTGCATCAGCACATCCGGTGTCAACCACATCGACAAGTATGCACACAAACCTGTGTCGCAGAAATAGAGCTTTGGCGTTTTTGAGAGCCTTTTCAGCTCATTGTTAGAGTACGGCGGGAGTAAATATACTATGTGGAATCCCTCGAGCACACGCAGCCATTCTTTCGCTGTTGGCTCAGATATATCTGCAGACTCCGCCAAAGTTGTGTATCTGACCTGCTCGGACACAAGTGCGGCACAACCTGACAAGAATTTTCTGAATCTAACTGTGTCCGTAATTCCACCTGCCTCGGCTACGTCACGCATCAGATATGTGTCGATATAGGAGTTATAGTACTCCTGACGAAGCTCGTCATCAATACCGAGCACCGCAGGCATACCGCCCTCCCATATGTGGTTGAATACATTTACCACATCATTCTTCGGCACTAACCGTTGTCTTTTTTTCAGAGTATCAAGCGAGAAATCAAGCTCCTCGTCGAAAACAAGTCCGTTCTTCTCCCTCTGCGAAAGGCTGTACAGCTCAAGTATACCAATTCTTCCAGCAAGCGTCTCACGCACCTTTTTCATCATTCCGTATTGCTGTGAGCCGGTCAACCAAATTAGTCCCTTTTCCTCTGTTTCATCGCAGAGGATTTTTATTTGATCTAACAGTTCAGGGGCTTTCTGTACCTCGTCAATCAGAATCGGAGGCTTGTAAGTTTGGAAGAATAGTACCGGATCACTCTTTGCAAGCTCCCTTGCCATTGCGTTGTCAAGGGAAACGTACGTCCTATCCGTTCCCTCGGCCAAATGCTTCAGCATAGTGGTCTTGCCGACCTGCCTTGCGCCGGTTACAAGTATAGCCTTGAAAAAACTGTTCATTTTTAAGAATTTTCGCTCAACCTCACGGGCGATGTATGCCATGTTTCCACCTCTTTTGAAATAAGAAAATATAAAGTATACTTTATTTTATCATAAAAAATCGCATTTGTCAAGAGAAATACCCGAAATAGATTTTACGTCAGACCGTAAGATTGTATGTATACCTCACCTCAACCGTATGCCAGTTTGCTATCCTGCTTTTTCTCTCAAATCTCATATTTCGTACGGGTTTAACGTTCTTAACCATCTGACCGCCGATAGAACCTGCCTGACGGGAGGTGAGCTCGCCGTTGTAGCCCTGCTTTAAGTTTACGCCAACCTCGCTGGCTGCTTCCATCTTGAACTGCTCGAGAGCTGCCTTAGCCTCGGGAACTACGATCTTGTTAGTAGACATAGTTGTTTCTCCTTAAAAATTAAGAAATATCTATATTATCGACCGTGTCGCTTTTTTCGCGATGTTTCACGAAACCGTCATAAAATAATGCCGGGCGATACGTGTCTGTTAATTGAGCCTTGACGTTTCCGCCCGGCTCTGATATTATTATCTACGCTATCTGCATTTATATGAATGGGAATTTCAAGCGGTGGTGGTAAAATGGGGCGCGAAAAAATATAAAAAAACAAAGCTCAAGCGTTTCGCTTGAGCTTTATCTTTTGCTATATCAAAAATTAATATGCAATACCCTGAGCCTTCATAGCCTCTGCAACCTTAAGGAAGCCTGCGATATTAGCGCCTGCAACGAGGTCGCCTTCCATGCCGTATTCCTTAGCAGCCTTAACGGAGCTATTGTAGATATTCGTCATAATCTGCTTGAGCTTAGCGTCAACCTCTTCAGCGGTCCAGCTGTAGCGCATAGAGTTCTGGCTCATTTCAAGACCGGAAACGGATACGCCGCCTGCGTTAACTGCCTTAGACGGAGCAACTACTACGCCGTTTGCCTTGAAATATGCACCACCCTCGTTGGTGGTAGGCATATTGGAAACCTCAACGTAGTACTTAACGCCGTTTGCAACGATCTTCTTTGCCTCATC
>JAZSJI010000119.1:0-9649 GCA_045534235.1 Candidatus Flemingiibacterium sp.
AAGCTTATGAAGACCTACGAGGACCTCACCTTTAAGGCTGCAAAGGACTCGGACATCAAGCGTGAAAACGCAAATATCAACGGCGACACCGCGATGGGTACGATGCTCAAGTACGGCTCGGAGGGCGCAAAGCAGTTCTACGAGATGTACATTCTCGATCCTAACCACGTAAAGGCACACAGTGAGGGCGACATACATATCCACGATATGGACTTCCTCACGCTTACCACGACCTGCTGCCAGATCGACATAATCAAGCTTTTTGAAAACGGCTTCTCGACCGGACACGGTTTTCTCCGTGCCCCCAACGACATCGCAAGCTACGCAGCTCTCGCGTGCATCGCTATTCAGTCCAATCAGAACGATCAGCACGGCGGTCAGTCCATTCCGAACTTCGAGTACGGTATGGCAGGCGGCGTAAGAAAGACCTACAAGAAGAACTACAAGAGAAACCTCGCCAAGGCTATCGAGCTTCTTTGCAACGATGAAAATGCAGAAATGCCTGCAGAGCGTATTCTCGGCGAGCTTGGCGTTGACGCGACTCTCGCAAACGACGCTCTGTTCGTTGAAAAGATCACCGCAGCACTCACCGACGCTTACGGTGCAGAAAAGGCTACCCGTATAGTTGAATTCACCCGCAAGCACGCACTTGCCGAAACCGAGCGCGCAACCTTCCAGGCTATGGAAGCACTTATCCATAACCTCAACACCATGCACTCCCGTGCAGGCGCGCAGATTCCGTTCAGCTCGTTAAACTACGGTCTTGACACATCCGCAGAGGGCAGACTCGTTATGAAGTCTATCCTTCTCGCAACCGAGGCGGGCCTTGGTAACGGCGAAACCCCAATCTTCCCGATTCAGATACTCAAGATCAAGGAAGGCATCAACTACAACCCCGAGGATCCTAACTACGATATCTTCAAGCTTGCTTGCAGAGTTTCCGCAAAGCGTCTGTTCCCGAACTTCTCGTTCATCGACGCCCCCTACAACCTGCAGTACTACAAGCCCGGCCATCCCGAAACCGAAATTGCATACATGGGCTGCCGTACGCGCGTTATGGCGAACGTTTACGACAGAGATAACGAGATCGTATATGGCCGCGGCAACTTAAGCTTCACCTCCGTTAACCTGCCCCGCATCGCTATCAACGCGAAGGGCAACATTGATTGGTTCTTCGAGGAGCTTGACAGAAAGGTTTCGCTCGTATTCGACCAGCTTCTCGACCGCTTCAAGATCCAGTCTGAAAAGACCGTTCGCAACTACCCGTTCCTTATGGGACAGGGCATCTGGCTTGGTTCGGACAAGCTCGGCATCGACGACAAGGTTGGCGAGGTATTAAAGCACGGTACTCTTACCGTCGGCTTCATCGGTCTTGCAGAATGCCTTAAGGCCCTTATCGGCAAGCACCACGGTGAATCTGCCGAAGCGCAAAGTCTCGGCCTTGAGATCATCGGCTTTATGAGAAAGCGCGCAGATGAGGCAAGCAAGAAGTACGGACTCAACTTCAGCGTTATCGGTACTCCCGCAGAAGGTCTCTCCGGCAGATTTGTTCGCATAGATAAGAAGAAGTTCGGCGTAATCGAGGGCGTTACCGACCGCGACTACTACACCAACTCCTTCCATATTCCCGTATACTATCCGATCTCCGCAGCTGATAAGATCAAGCTTGAGGCTCCTTACCACAACCTCACTAACGCAGGTCATATCACTTACGTTGAGCTTGACGGTGACCCGCTGGAAAACCTCGACGCATTCGAGGAGGTTATCCGCTGCATGAAGGAATCGGGCGTTGGTTACGGCTCGATCAACCACCCTGTAGACCGTGACCCCGTCTGCGGCTACACCGGTATCATCGGCAACGAGTGTCCTTGCTGCCACAGAACTGAGGACGAGGGCAAGGGCAAGTTCGAGCGTACCCGCCGCATCACCGGTTACCTTGTCGGAACGCTTGACAGCTTCAACGACGCAAAGCGCGCCGAGGTTGAAGACAGAGTTAAGCACTCCGTCGGAAGCGCTGACACGAGCGACCTGTTCTAAAATACATCAACCGCACACCTTGGTGTGCGGTTGATTTTTTATTTGTATTCCCTTTTCAAAATCTCGTCTGCGGCCGCGCGGATTTCCTCTCCGTGAGTGAAATTCTCGCGGTATACCTCTATAATGTATTTGCCCGAGTAGCCCTCACGCTCGAGCCGACTCATTACGCCCTTTACATCAAGCTCGCCCGCGTACGGCAGGCGGCATACGCCGTCCTTCCAATCGTTTATGTGCACGTGAACGATATCGTGCCCCATCGCATCGAGCATTTTGTGTGCATCGAATCCGCCGCGTGCCGTCTGCTTCAAGTCAAACACAAACTTGATATTGCCATCGCCGAAGCGCTTGTGCAGCTCGCTCATAAATTCCGGATCTCCTGCGCGTGCCGTGGACACGTTTTCGTGTATAAGCGTCACTCCCTCGCTCCTGGCAACGTCCATGAGATTCGAAAGCACCTCGCAGTAATTGTCCATCCCAAAAAACGGAGCTCTTGTTGCATCGCCGTGGAAAACCGTATAATCGGCACCTAGGTATGCCGCGGCGCGGAAAAATTTACGGTAAAACTCCGCCGAGTCAACAGCACGCTTTTGACACGCAGAGAAGAACATCAGATATTCAAACCCCGACATAAACGGGTGTAGGCTCGTCACCTGAGCGTCGCTTGCCTCGCACTCTTTTTTTATGAGCTTCAGATACGGCTCCTCAAGCTCGGAAAATGTATTTATAAATATTTCAATGTTTTTAAATCCAAGCGCTATACTCTGTTTAACGGCATCGAGCGTATCGGCGGGATAAAAGCACGCGCTCGACATACCTATTCGGGAAAATTCCGTATAAAGCACTCCCTTCGGCTCAATTTTACTGTAGTGACAAAAAGCCACTAATGACACTTGGCTATGATGTATGCTACAATAATTATAGCACATATATTAAGGAGATTACAAATGAAAAATTTACGTATACCGACGCTCTCGCGTGTGTCGATAAACATACTGAAGTTTGGGCTCACTCCCGTTGCGCTGACTTTTATATACATAGCCTTCACGAGAGCCTCGCTCGATCCATACGATGCTGCGCGACTTTTTCCTTCGTTTTTCGAACAACTCGAGCACGCGACGATGTCGCTCACGCTTGTAATATGCGGCGCACTACTGTTTGACGCGGCATCACGCGATGGGAAATAGCTATCTTTCCTCGTATTCAGACAAGATCTGTGGCAAGCGAAGCATTATTTCATCTGTGCGAAGCTTGTCTGCCGCGTATTGCTTACGAAGCAGCTCTGCGGGAATAAAGTCGTCGTACTTCTCAAAAACCGGTGACTCCGTAACGCTGACAAGCCTTGACTTGTCGATACCCTCTCGCTCGATAATATCGCAAAGCCCTTTAATAAGCGCATAGTCGCTGCCCGACTCCATCTTGAACATCATATAGTAACAGCCTTCGAATTCAAGGTTGGTTATTTTGAATTTTGCGGCGTTATTCATAATGAACTTGCGAAGCGTTCGAAACGAGCGCGTGCCAAGCCACGGGAAAAGGCACCACGTATAGCCGCCAAGATGCACGAGCGAGTGATGTGGGATACCCGTGTTGCGTGCGAGATTTCGCACAATGTCGAGTCTGTGCTGTGCGTTTGGCTTGAGGTACGGATAGACCGTATCTTCTGCGAGTATTCGGCGCATACGCTCTAAAATTTTCGTGTGTATCTCGCCGAAGTCGCCCGGCCACGACACCTCCATCTTGCCCTTTACCGCCTTGACGTAAATAAGCTTTCGCGGAATGTCGAGTTCCTCGACCTCCCAGACGCGACCAGCGAGCGCGAAGCGGTCACCAACCGGCGGCGGAGTTGTGATAGTGCCTATCTCGTCCGACTCACAGCGAACTGTATAATCCTCGCTGTCCTTAAATACGGCGTAGAATTTAAAGCTGTTTGTAAGGCGCTCGCCCTTAAGTCCCACTATAAGACCCTTCTCCTCGGTCATCTCGATAAAATCGTTCTCAAGCATACCGAGAAGTAGCGTGCGGTAGTCCTCTTTGTCGATATATTTGAACGCCGGCAAGGACAGTATACGCTCGGCAAGACGCTTTGGCGTAAGCTCACCCGATGAGGCAAGCGTCGACAGCGTTTGCTGAAAAAGAAGGCTGAACGGCATTTTTTTGACGCTCGGCGGCTCGATGAATTTTTCCTCGATGTAAAGCTGAACAATAGCGATAGCGCGCAGAAATCCCCACGGAATGAGCTGTGGAAGCGGTGCATTCGGGAGCGGATTTTCTTCGCGGAAGACCATCATCATTTCAGGCGGCGTGTCGCGTCTGCCCGAGCGTCCGAGCCTCTGTAAGAAGCTCGAAACGCCGTTCGGCGCGTCGTTCTGTACGATACGCTCAAGCCGTCCGATGTCGATACCAAGCTCCATCGTAACCGTCGCACAAGCGGTGAATTTTAACTCGTCGTTTTTCATCTTAGCCTCGGCTTCCTCGCGTATAGATGCGGAGAGATTGCCGTGGTGGATTAGGAAGTTATCCTCCTCGTGCCTATTATCGGCAATTTGGCGAAGCGTTGCGGTCACGTACTCGGTCTCCTCGCGGGAGTTCGAGAACACGATCGCCTTTTTGTTTTTTACACAGTCGTAGATATATTCGTAGCCTGGATCGATCTCGACCTTACCGTGTGAGGGTTCCTCACCTTTTGCATCGGCTTCCTTCTGTCCGAAATCGCGACTTTGGTCAAGGTCGTCCCCCTGAATAAAGAAATGCTCTAACCCAAGTCGCCATTTCGTTTTGCCCTCGGTTATCCTCGGCACAACGGTTTCAACGTCCGTTCCGCCTCCAAGCCACTCTGCCGCAAGCGACGCGTCACCGATAGTCGCAGAAAGTCCGACACGGCGCGGAGTATGCCCGATAAGGCGCGCTATACGCACAAGCTGACAGATTATCTGATTTCCGCGGTCGGTACCCGTAAGAGTGTGTATCTCGTCGATTACAACGTAGCGAAGATCACCGAAAAGGCGCACGATATCGTTCGAGCGGTTCATAAGCATACTCTCAAGCGACTCGGGGGTTATTTGCAAAATACCCTGCGGCTCGCGGAGAAGCTTCGTCTTGTGCGACTGTGCAACGTCGCCGTGCCAATGGAACACGGGTATACCCGTAAGATCAAGCAGCTCGTCAAGGCGTGAAAATTGGTCGTTAATCAGGCTTTTAAGCGGCGCGATGTAAAGTACACCTACACTTTTTGGCATATCCTCATACATCTGCGAAATTATGGGGAAGAACGCCGCCTCGGTCTTACCTGACGCGGTGGACGATGTGATCAGCAGGTTTTTGTTCGTGTTAAACAGCACGTCGGCCGCCGCCACCTGCACGGCGCGAAGATCGTGCCAGCCGTTTCTGTATATAAAATCCTGAATGAATGGGGAAAAGCGGTAGAAAATATCGTTTTCACTCATTTTTTGTTCCTCACAGCTCAATGTCCGCGATAGTAAAATCGCGCTTCACACGTGTCGTACCACCCTCGTCAACAATAACCGCATCCTCATCATCCTCGCCGTGCGACAGCTTAACAACACCGCTTGTGACAACGTCGGCAAAGCTCGTATCGGGATTCTGCATAAGGATGTTAAGCACCGTCATATAGTCGCGGATTATCTCACGCGGGGTTATCATTGTATCGGCACCGGCTCTTTCAAGGCATACCTTAAGAAACGCCGCCATATCCTCATTTGTTATGCGTGGCTGCCAATTATAGTTCTGCGCGTGAAGCGCAGTGATACGCGCAACGAGCGCGTAAAGCTCGTCGTCGGAAAGTCTACGAAGTCTTATTACGGGGCCAATCAGGTTTTTAAATCCCGCTTTCTGGAACTGCCCGTCCGAAAGTCTGCTTCGAAGTGCCTCGTATGAGAAAAGCCCGCGTCGCGTGTCCTCTAAAAACTGCGGCGTACCGCCGAAAATGAGCGCAAGCCCCTCAGCCTTGCCCTGCAGGGTATCGTTGAACATTGAGAGCAGTTTTTCGTAGTTGTTCTCACGCGAGATACGGTTTGCTATCTTGTAAAGGTTCACGCACTCGTCAATAAACACCACAAATCCGCGGTATCCAATTTTTCTGAAAAATACCGCTAAAAGCTTGATATACTCGTACCAGTTATCGTCGTCGATTATTCCGCCGACCATTATTCCGAGCGTGTTTCTCGCCTCGGTCTTAGACGAATATTCGCCGCGTATCCAACGCATACAAGCGGACTTCTTTTCCTCGTCGCCATCCATATACGCCTTGTAATAATGCGTCAGCACGGTTGCGAAGTCAAAACCGCCGATCTGCGCCTCAAGCTCACGCGTATCCGCATAAATGCGCGCGGTAAGCTCACGAGTGAACGCTTCCGAGCCAAGCTCAAAGCCGTCTGCTGCGACCTTCGATTGAAGGTCGGACAGCCACTTTGCGATTATTTGCGGCAGAGCTCCACCGTCTGGCGAGGATTTCGACGCTAAATTTCTTATAAGCTCGCGGTACGTCGCAATACCCGTACCCTTCGCGCCGCAGATACGGCGTTCGGGCGAGAGGTCTGCGTCGGCTGTAATAAAGCCGCGTTCAAGAGAAAAGCCGCGCACAAGCTGTATAAGGAAGCTCTTACCGCTTCCGTATTTACCGATAATAAAGCGCATCGAACCGCCGCCGTCGTTGACGGCTTCGAGGTCGGAAAGAAGCGCCTCTATCTCTTCACTACGCCCAATAGCGATATACGGTGCGCCCATTCGCGGCACAACACCCGCGGAAATGGAGGAAAGGAGCGATGCGAGTATTCGTTTTGGTATGCGCTGTGTCATTTCAGCCATTTTTTAATATCTCCTTCGTAATCAGCAATAAGCCTGTAGCCAACATCGCAAGGCTCAATTATACTGTCCCCGATGACGTCAAACGCGAGCTCGTTTATTTTGTCGGCAAGCGCGTCTGCGAGTGTGCCGAGCCTTGAAGACACTTTTGCTATGCCGTCCGCATCGCCGTCTGCAACGAGTGCAAGTGCCTCGCGCGCGCCTTCATCGAGCGCGGTCACAAGCGCGGCAAATTCATCCTCGCCATCGGTAATTTGTGGAGTTTGTATGGGTTCGGGCACCTTTTCGGGGATCGGCTCGAGCACCTCGGGCACTTCCTCAAATGCAGCGGTAAGGAGCTCGGTAGTGCCCCACGATCTTTCTTCTATCTTCATCGCGCGCTCAAGCGAAAAGTCCGTGCTTATCGGCTCGTAGAGCTTGTCATATTCGTGCGTTTCCGCCTCAAACGTGCCGCTCTTTGTCGGACGCACCTTTTTCTGTGCAGGCAAATTCGCATCGAAATATCTGTCAATGCACGCGCGCATTTCATCGGTGAGCTCCTCGACTTTGAGGCGCGATTTGATGCCGAGCGCCATACGCACGCGATTTTCGCTGTATTTGATAATATCCGTCGCCACGAACCTGAATTTCGGCGAGCGCGTGTAAGACGAGTATTCAACCGTCACCGTACGCTTCATATCGTAAACGCAAAGCGCACCCTCGTATGCTGTGCGCTCGACGCGAAGCGCCTTTACGGTATCGCCAGACTCGCTTTTCGATATTATCTCTCGCCAAACCCTGTCAAACGCCGCACGTATATGGTGAGCAAAAACTGCGATATTGTCCTCGGTAACGTATCGGCTCCTTCGCCAATCGTAAGTAGACATATGCGAAAGCGCCGCCGCAGCCGCGCTTGTACTGCCGTCGATGTAAAACTCCTTGAAGTTTGCCATAGCAACTATCTCTCCGAGTATCGGCTCAAGGCGGTCCGTCGGGCAGGAGAGCCTGTTTATAAGGCAGTAGTCGCACAGCCAGTCGCACATATAGCTGTCAATTCTGCGGTGTTCGCCTCTATAAGCAAGCCAAACGTCGCAAAGCAGACCAAGCCCTCTCTCGGGCGCTATAAGGTCGGGACAGTTGATTATCTCGTAAATATACAGCAAAATATAGCAGAAATCGCTTTTAAGATACACTCCGCGGCGCACGTTCTCGCGCCACCAGAGATACCATTTAAGCTGTGCGTATTTTAGCTGACTGTACTGCGGCACGTACGAGAAAAACGGCACGTGCTCGCATTCCACTGCCGCTCGTGACCAAATACGCACTGCGTCGGCACGGAAATTCTCGTAAAAATTGAACTTCGTATCCCACCGTGCCACCTCGACGCGCTTTATAAGGCTGTTTTGTGGCGTGTATATGAGATACGGGTCGAGCGGATGCGAGCGGTACTGCTGCGCACGCTCGCGAAGCGGTAACTCGTTAAGTCGCCGTGCCGCATCGTGCGGTGAAGCGTGGCAAGAGGCACTCTGCGGCGGTATCGGCGTACCGCTCTCGCGCACACCGTCGCCCTCAACGGTTATCTCCACCGTGTCCGTATTAGGCGCGCGGTGAGTCGGTGCAACGGGGCGCTTTTTAGGCAAAAGACTATTAAGGTCCCAAAAGCGGTCTATATCGTCAAGATTTTTCGGCTTATCGCTCACGCTCGCACCTTCCTTCAATGATAAATTGGTATTATATTATTTTACCACAAAATTTTGATTATGTCAATCGCATTATGCGGTACAGCAAAAAATAAAGTCACCCACAAGGGATGTCTTCCATAAAGCAGGTTTTACCTACTGAAAAAAGCAAAAGGAGTACGAGCATTTTGTTCGCACTCCTTTTCACACGCCTTACCTGCAAGGTATAGTGTGTTACACCTTTTAGGTGTACTGTCGGGGGGAATGAGCCTCCCTTTACACAAGGGAACCTTTCTTTCTTTATGTTCATCTATGCCTTATCAATTTTCTTGACAAGCACTGCTTTTGTGGACACAAAAGCGAACTACGCATTCTTTTGAGCTATTCGCTTTTCAATCTCGCCCAGGTCAAGCGGTTTATATTCGTTCAGTTTTTTCTTGTTGTATTCCTTTGTAAAATAATCTACCATTTCGCGCATAGTTTTATTATAATCACGGAGTTCTATGTGGTTGTATGTGTCAAAATAAATATGCTTGGCTTTTTCAATCAGATCATCTATGCCCTCTGTCTTGCCCAACTTGAACATACAAGTTGCGATATCCAAAAGCGTTATGGCGTGATTCGCATGCGTACCGCCTATGGGATATGCATCAAAGCCCTGCTTGTCGGAATACATAAATCGTTCAATAACGTCCACACTTTCTTGAAAATGAATCATCGCATTTTCGTAGTCACCCATATCAAAATAGCGATGTCCTACTTGGGCGCAAGCTATGAAAAACTCCTGCCATTCTATATCTTTAAGAGCTTTGGCTTCCTTCATACCTTCCTCACCCTTAATATAGCTTGCTGAAAGGCGCATTTTGTCCTGCAACATATAAGGGTACACATATGGAAGGGTTTCGATGATCTGTTTTATTTCATCGTAATGATCTTGACCCTTTTCGCGTTCCAAATACGTGTAAATATGTATCATATTTGCCTTTGTGCGGCAGGTGCAGAAAACGTCTTGTGATATACTGATGATATGACTTCCGAGTTCAAAAGCTTTGTTGACGATATCATCGCCACGATCAACATTATAGGCATATAGCTCAAATAGCTCAGTTTTGAGCTGAATAGATGCAGGATAG
>JAZSJI010000076.1:0-9252 GCA_045534235.1 Candidatus Flemingiibacterium sp.
GATGTTGGCGTTCTCGCGCTTGATATCAGAGTCCTTTGCCGCCTTGAAGGTAAGATCCTCGTAGGTCTTCATAAGCTTGGTGTTCATCTCGCGCACACGGGTACGGTCTGCACGGTAAAGGATATATTCCTTTGCAGTACGTGCGTGGCCGTTGTTAACGAGCACCTTTTCAACAGTATCCTGAATCTGCTCAACGGTAGGCGTGCAGTTCGTGCCGCAGTCCGCCTCAAGCTGCTCAGCAACCTTGCAGGCGAGGTTCATAGCAGCAGTGTAGTCGTGACCGCCGACAGCCTCGGCTGCCTTGAATATTGCGGTTGCGATCTTTTCGATATTAAACGGTACTTCACGTCCGTCACGCTTAAGTATCTTGGTAATCATGCCTTTTCTCCTTTGTTTTAGTCGTTGTATATAGTTGTCCACTTTCGTAAAGAGTATAAAAAAGCGTCGGTTTTCGCGACTGCTTTATACTCGTTATACTACAAAATATGGTGTTGCATACCATCTGACACCACTATATATAGTGTTGTCCGGCTGCAGTATCTATTATATAGTATTACTCGCAAAAAGTCAATTGGTAATATTGCCGATAATTCGCGCTGTTTTTTGTCTATAATCATAGCATGACGAAATATATATTATTTTGCTATATATCTATGGTCAAATTGCCATTGTCACCATATAGATAAAATCCAAAAATATTTTTAGAAAACTATTGACAAACCAAAACTATTGTGATATAATATCAATGTTCTAAAGAACGGCCTGTTGGTCAAGCGGCTAAGACGCCGCCCTCTCAAGGCGGAAACATGGGTTCGATTCCCGTACGGGTCACCAAACAATTTTGGGCGGACAGTTTAGGCTGTCCGCTTTTTGTTTACAAATTTGAGCTTCAAGGAGGCAGCTATGAGCGGTATCACTTATATTATAATGGTACTTGGTATAATGCTCGCAAAAGGACTTGGCTTTGTACGCAATATAATTTTCGCTTCCGAGTTTGGCGCAAGTGAGCTCACCGACATTTATTTTCAGGTCTTCGGTATTGCAACCTTCCTCTTTACCTGCATCGGTACGGCGCTCGGCACGCTCGTTATTAAAAATCTTAACAAGCCGGAGAACGCTCTGCCGTCGGCACAGAAGCAGTACGTTTCGCGCTTTATATGCAGAATATCGCTTATTGTCATCGCCGTTACGGCGCTTATGTTCGTCGGTGCGGACCTTATCGTAAAATGGTTCCTGCTTCCCGGTCTTGATGCTGCGTTTATGCCTGCGGCAAGACAGATGATGTACATTATGCTCCCGAGCGGACTTTTTGTAATAGTAGCATACATTATCGCAGGCGTGCTGCAGAACTGCAAGACCTTCTTTGTCACTTCGATAATGAGCCTTCCCTACAATGTAATAATAATAGCGGCTCTCGTCTTTAAGGATCTCGACATTTATAAAATAAGCATCATTACTACCATAGGTTGGATCCTTCACGTGGTGATACTCCTTCCAAGCTTCTATAAAAACGGCTTCCGTATTTTCTACCGCGACAAGTCGGTCGATAGCGCGGGCAAAAAAGAAAAGAGCCTTGAGGTGCTTTACATTTTCATCTCGAGCATAATGTTCCATATGTGCTTTGTGTTTGATAAAGCGGCGGTCAGCCACGACAGCGGCGTTGCGACGACCATTTACTATGCGTCAAACTTCTTCGTAACGATCGCGAGTATCTTTGTCGTTGCGATGAGCAACGTCAGCTTCCCCGGTATCAGCAAGAGCTTTGAACGCGGCGACAAGGAAACGGTAAAGAAGATCACCCAACAGCTCATCGCGCTTCTTATGGCGATAATCGTACCGTTCATCTTGGTTGCGGTCGTGTTCGGCACCGATATTATGTCCGTGCTTTACGAGCGCGGCGAGTTTACCCGTGAGCTTACCGAGCAAACGGCGACGCTTTTCGTGATATACACCTTCGGCGTGTTCGGATATATTTGTCAGGAGCTCTTCAACAAGCTTTTATATCTCGATTCACGCTACAGAATCCCCGTTATCGGCAGCATTGTGATAATGGTGGCAAAGCCCCTTATCAATCTTGTTGCGGTAGAGCGCGGCGTATACGCTATTGCGCTTTCAACGACGGTACTCTTTACCATTTACGCCGCTGTTATTGCGGTCGCAATAACCAAGGTCGCCGGCAATTATTTCACGCGCGATTTTGCTAAAAACATTTTCAAAATACTGCTTTCCGGCGCGGCAGCACTTGCCGTGTGGTTCGTGTTCCACTTGACGGGCTTTGACCCAATAGGCGGACGCTTCGGCTTTATCCTGCCGCTCGCGGCGTGCGGCGTAACGTATATTGCCGTGATAGTCGTAAGCGGTCTTTACAAGTATCTGCTTCCAAAGCGCTCGGTGAACTGATATGATGAAAAGACGTATTATTTTAGCTGTTCTGTCGCTCTTGCTCATCGGCGTGTTTATAATCCCGGGTGTTGTGGACAGAGTGCAGTTCGAGCGGTCATCGAAAACCTATACGGCGGCTGTTGACCTAACCCGACTTACAAAATTCTTTGAGCTGGACGAGCTTGACGATATTCTGAGAGTATATATGGACGCGGGCGTTACTACGGCGATAATTCACGAAAATCGTGGCACGTATCCGAGGTATTTGCTTGACGTTGCAAAGGAAGTGGGCATAAACATCGCTCTCATTCCCGATATCACGACGTGGCTCGAGGCAGATCTCGATAATATTATGCGGGACTACGACGTAAAGTACATCAAGCTCCAGCTGGGTACTCTCAAGTCCGGACCTCAAGCAGACGGCAAGGTGGAGTTCCTCACCGAGATGGTGGAAAAGTATGGACCTACGCTTGTTTTGACCGAAGGACTTATGCAGCTCGGCAATCTTGAGCCCGAGGGCTTCGAGGACATTGTGGCAGCGGCGGACGGAAATATACTGCGCTCCTTCCAATCGTATTTTACGACCAACGTTGACGTTATGGACTACCCCGCAGTATATTATCAAATATATATCTCATCGCTTGACCGAAACTGCCGCTTCATAAACGTAAAGCAACTCCAGGACGAGGGCTTTACGGATTATGAAAACGCACTTCGCACCATAGAAAACGTGCGCCTTTATTGCGAAAAAATGGAGAGTCAGGGCTTCGTGAACGAGGGAACGGTCAACTACAACGACTATAGAGAATATCAGACGCGTCACACGTTTATCCCGGCGGCGACTGCGGCGGTATGTATGCTTTGGCTCGCGCTTATGACAGATCTTCTGACAAAACGCGGCTTTACACTCGTTGGTATCGGTGCGGCAATGCTCGCATTTGGCGTGTCGCTCATAATGCCAAGCTCGCTTCTTGCGTTTTACCCCTCGCTTTTTGCGGCGTTTGCACCTTGCTTTGCGGTGGCGGTAGTGGCAGTCTACGTGCACGCGGTGAAGGAGCGTATGGGTACGGCGTCGCTTATCGCGTTGAGCGTCGGAATTACGCTTTTGTTGTTCTGCACCTTCGGAGCGATTATGTCGGCGCTGCTTGGCGGAACGGACTATTTCCTTAATATCGGTGAATTCCGCGGCGTTAAGCTTTCACTCGTTCTTCCTATAGTATTTACGCTTTTCTTGCTTGTGGCGAGTATTTATAAGAAACGCGGTGTCGCCGAATACAAAAGTATGGCGCTTGACGTTGTTTCGAAGATCCGCTGGTATCACATCGTTCTGCTCGCGCTTGTGGCGACGGTTACGGCTGTATACATCATACGAAGCGGTAACGTAAACAAAATCTCCTTTACGGAAACGGTTATACGCAACTGGCTTACAGAGGTATTCGCGGCAAGACCGCGAACGAAGGAATTGCTACTTGGCTGGCCGTGCCTCGTGCTGTACATTTATTTTGTAAAGAATAACCGCTCGAAGCTTCTTTCGTGGGCGTTTGCTATCGGTGCGTCAACTCTGTACGCATCTGCGATCAACACCTTCTGCCACGTTTTCACGATGGTGGAAACGATGTATATGCGGCTTTTTGTCGGTGCGCTGTTCGGCCTGCCGATAGCGTTTATTGCGCTTGGCGTGGTTGTGCTGATACTTCGTAAAACAGACAAAATCAAAAAATAAAAACGGACCGTCCCTTGACTTAAAAGGGACGGTCTTTTGTTATTTTGTTATCTCGTCAAACAGCTCGTTGGCTCTTGAAACTATGCGCGTGGCGCCGCTTTCAAGGAGGAAATCAGCATCGCGGAAGCCCCAGCATACGCTTATGCAGGTCATAGGGGCATTTTTGGCGGTGTCGATGTCGACCTCCGAGTCGCCGACGAATACAGCATCCTCGGGGGGAATGTCAAGCACTCGAAGTGCCTCGTAAATTCCGTCGGGCGCGGGCTTACGGGTGATGCCCTCACGCTCGCCGGAAACGTAATCAAATATGCCCTCAAAATATTTCTTGGCAAGAGGCTGCACTGCAGCATCGGGCTTGTTTGAAAGAACTGCGAGCTTGATGCCGCGGTCCTTAAGCGCGTGAAGCATATCCATAACACCGTCATACGGCTTGGTGTTTATTTCGCTGTGCTCCTCGTAGTATTTCTTATAATATTCGAAAACACCGTCGGTTACCGCGGCATCAGTTCCTTCGGGCACGGAGCGCTCTATAAGATTGCGTGCGCCATTACCGAGGATGGCACGAATCTCTTTTAGAGTGCGTGTGGGCATATTATGTACTTCGAGGGTGTGGTTGACGGCATTGGCAAGGTCGTCGAGAGTATCGAGCACGGTGCCGTCGAGATCGAATATTGCGAGCTTGTAAGACATGGTGTATCTCCTTTGGGTTTAATATCAATTAGAAGTATACCATATTTTTTATATAATATCAAGGGCTGTGCCAAAATTTTGACAAATTTGAGAATGTGCTTGAAAATTTTGGGGCTGTGTGGTATACTGTTGTATATGATTTTACAGTAATGTTTGAGGGCTGAATTATATGAAAAAATCCAAGCTTGAAAAATGTATACGCACCGCAGATCTTGGCGACAATGCGGCAAGCACGTTCGTAAACTACGGTGTCGAAAAGAAAAAAGAGGGAAAATATAAGTTTTTCCGCATACTTATGCTGTGCGGATACGTACTGTTCGTCGCCGGCTTTGCGGGATTTTTCATCAGTATGAATATACTTCCGATAATAGCAATAGTTCCCGTGCTTACATATATCCTCGTTCTTGCTACGTGGAGATTTGTTTCTATTGAATACGAGTACTGCATACTCGACGGAGAATTCAGAATGCTTAAGCTGTACGGCGCAAAAAGTCAGCGCGAGCTGTGCCGTGTGCGTGTGAGCGCTATGAAGGCTGTCGCACCGTACACCGACGGGTATAAGGCTGCGGCTGACGTTGTGTCTGCGGAAAATCGCATTGAGGCGGTGTCCTCAATGTCATCGCCCGACGTATACTACGCGATATTCGACGATGACGGAGAGGAATGCGCGGTCTTCTTCGAGGCTACCGAGAAAACGCTCAAGGCGCTGAAGTATTATAACTCAAACGTCGTTGTATCCAATACCACACATTAAAAATAACCCTCCCGAAACTCGGGAGGGTTTGCTATTGCTTGGTTATTAGCCGTTGTAAGCGTCCTCGTCGCAGACGACGGTAACGTCGCTGTGAAGATTGAGGAACGTTGCGGGATTATTGGTAGTAAGCTTGCCGTCGAGCATTTCGCGCAGCACCGCGTGCTTGTTTTTACCGCTGATGAGAATGATGATTCTCTTTGCCTTCATAATAGGAGCCATACCCATAGTAAGCGCGTGCTTCGGCACGTCGTCCTCACACGCAAAGAAACGGGAGTTAGCTTCGATGGTGCTCTTGGTAAGACCGGTTACGTGAGTTGCGGCGATGAGCTCGTCTGCAGGCTCGTTGAAGCCGATGTGACCGTTGTTGCCTATGCCGAGGACCTGAATGTCGATGCCGCCGGCAGCCTCAATAGCTGCATCGTAAGCTGCGCACTCAGCGTCGGTGTCGGTAGCTTCACCGTTTAAAAGGTGAGTGTTTGCCATATCAATGTTGATGTTGTTGAACAGATTCTTGTTCATAAAGTAACGGTAGCTCTGGTCGTCGGTAGGCTTGATGGGGTAGTACTCGTCGAGGTTGTAGGTTTTAACCTTGGCGAAATCAAGCTTGCCTGCCTTGTTCATTTCGGCGAGCTTCGTGTACATTCCGACAGGAGTAGAGCCGGTAGCAAGACCGAGCACGCAGTCGGGCTTAAGTGTGATGACGCTTGCGACAACGTCAGCCGCTTTTGCGGACATTTCTTCGTAGTTTTTGCAGATGTAAAGCTTCATAGTATGTAATCCTTTCTCAGAAGTTGTTTTTCGGCAATATTATACTACAATTCCCCTATAAAAGCAACAGTATCGCAAAATAATGCAACATAAAGGCAATATTAGTCAAAAAGGTGGGAACAAAAGCGTCCCCACCTTCGTCTAAAGAAAAAATACTACTTGCACCAAGCCTCGACACGGTTTATTGTGAAGCCCTTTGCGGAAAAGTTTTTCTCGTATTCGGTCATAATGTTCCCCTCCGCCCACTCGCTGTTGTGAAGGTCGTAGGTGAGGTTTTCGAGCCTGAAATTACACTCGGCAAACTCCTCGAGAGAGAAGTCGAACAGTCCGCGGTTGTCAGTCTTGAAGAATATAGCACCGTCGGGCTTTAATATGCGGCGGTACTGTGCGAGGAAATTGCGGTGAGTGAGACGGCGCTTTGCGTGTCCTGCCTTTGGCCACGGATCGGAAAAATTAAGATAGATGCGGTCGATCGCTCCGTCCTCGAATATATCCCACAGCTTTGCCACGTCTCCGATGATGAAGCGTACATTCGGTATTTCTGCCGCCTTGCACTTTTCCATAGCAAGCATAGCGACGTCGGCACACCGTTCAAGTGCGATAATATTTACGTTGGGATTTTGACGTGCAAGCTCGCATACGAATGCGCCTTTGCCGCAGCCTATCTCAAGCCAAAGAGGTTTTTTATCCGGAACGCCAAAGATCTCGCTGACATTTTCTGTATTAATTGTCGCATTTTGTATTAAAATGTCGGAACACGCCTCAATTCTTTCTGCTCCGTGCTTTTTTTTTCGCATTCTCATATTGCATTTTGCTCCCTTTTTTGGTAGAATAGATATGTAAGGTCAAATTTTTGACCGCCAAACGGCATTTTCATTTAATTATATCACATCTTTTGATTAAAAGGAAGACCATATTTTAAAGTTTTCAAAAAATAGCGAATTTATTTTCGGAGGATATGTACCGATGACAGATAAACACAGCTTTCTCGCGCGATTGAAAGCGGCGCTCGCGACAAGAGGAATATCCGAAACGGACGCCGCGCCGTATCTTGCGCAGTTCGACCGTTACTACGAGCGAATGGCAAACGACGATCTCGCTACCGCGGAAACGCTTCTCGATATCGAAAGCATCGCGGACAATATTTCGTCGCAGGTTGCCGAGAGATACGAGCAGATAGATACTCTCGCCGCAAAGACTATGAACGTGCCTTTGGCCGACGTCGATAATGAGCCGACGACGGAGGCGCAGATTCCTGCAGTAAAGGATGACGCGGACGGATACGAGCTGCTTGAGGTTCCGGGGGACGAGGACGTTGTTGAATACGAAGAATACGTCGAGGAGGTTGCCCTTGACGTGTCAGACGATAGCTCTACCAGACTTCCCGACTACGTTGAGGAGGAAAACATTCCCGGAACGAAGATGTTTTGGGGACTGTTTGCGCTTAGTCTTCCCGTTACGCTTCCGCTTGCACTTGTCGTGCTCGGCGCGTTTGGCGTAATGTGGGGTGCGGCTGCGGCTATAATGGCGGGCGCTGTTGCCGCACTTATCGCGGCCGTGTGTCTTGGAAGCATTTTGTCACTCGTTGGCATTATTTACGGAATAGTTCAGCTTGGAACTGCTGTGCCGATAGGACTTTATGAGATCGGTATCGGCGTAATTATCGCGGGTATTACGATGTGTGTCGGAATACTCATCTATAATTTCGCGATAAGAGTTGTGCCAATTCTCTTCAAGCTCGTTTGGAAGCTGTTTAAGTACGCGCTTAAAAGACTTAAGGAGCTCTTTAATTATCTCAAGAAGGAGAGTGCAAAGCTGTGAAGCCGACATCAATAATATTTCTGATAGTTTCGCTTGTGGTCGTACTGCTTGGCTTTGCCACGCTCGGAGTAGCGAGCGGTCTTGCCACCTCGCAGGGAGTTGAGCTCGGTATGCCCGCATCCGAGGACGGCAATTACTACGCCGAGCCTGATTTTGACGCCGAAGCTGTCGGGAAGATAAGCGTAGCCCTCGGAGAGGCTACGGTAAACGTCATTGGCGGCGCGGAAAAATCATACGTCGAGCTTATCAACTTTACAGAGGGTATGTACGCTGCCTCGAGCAGTAACCGCGTGTTCACGCTGAACGACAGTACGGAGCTTACGTCATTTTCAAGCATTATATCTATGGTGTCGGGCTTCAAGGGGCTTCGCACGTTCGTTGACTACTTTGAGATGCGCAACCTTGAGCGTACGGTGAATATATATCTGTGTGACGATTATCCCATTAATGCTGTGGAAATTACGCTCCAAAAGGGCGAGGTAAATATTAAAAACAACCGCACGCTTACCGACTACTATGTAGATATAAAGTCGGGAGAATTCAACATGATCGACGTTGGCACGACGTCTGTTGTAAAGGTCGAGGTCGCATCGGGCGACGTTCGTCTTGACGACTGCGACATCGAGCAGATGTCCGTGACCGTTAAAGCGGGCAACGTACAGGCGACTGCACAGGTCAACCGCTTCACCGTAAATGTTGAATCCGGCGATTTTGACTACAGCTGCTATAGCTCGATTGATGCCACGAACGTCAAGCTTGCCGCAAGTGCCGGAACGATCACTGTGGACGGCAATGCCGTAGGCGGCTTTATGCAGACGAGCGATGCCGCTACGGGTAATGTAATTGACGCAACCGTAAGCGTTGGTGACATTACGGTTAAAACGAACGCAAAAAGATAGTTGTAATTCGCCAAAGCACGGCTTTTGAAGAACCAAAGGGGAGTCGCATAGAGGTGAATTGGTTTAATAAATTAAAAAATAAAGCTGTTTCATTTTCTGCTTGTTAACAAACAAACTCAAAAAACTGTGCAAAAGTTACAAAGAATTCTCCGAAAATTTGGGGAAAAAGGCTCTTCCATTTTCATATGAAATTTGGTACAATATTATACGTTGAA
>JAZSJI010000073.1:0-16626 GCA_045534235.1 Candidatus Flemingiibacterium sp.
GTAGTGCTTGATGCCGCGGATGATCTCGTAGGACTCCTCGACCGACGGCTCGTTTACCATAACGGGCTGGAAGCGGCGCTCAAGCGCGGAATCCTTCTCGATATGCTTGCGGTATTCGTTCATCGTAGTAGCACCGATGACCTGAATTTCGCCGCGAGAGAGGGCAGGCTTCATAATGTTAGCCGCGTTCATCGCGCCCTCGGCCTCGCCTGCGCCGACTATATTGTGTACCTCGTCGATAACGAGGATTACGTTGCCTTGCTCCTTGACCTCGGTGATAAGGCCCTGTATGCGCGACTCGAACTGTCCGCGGAACTGCGTTCCCGCAACGAGGGCGGTGAGGTCAACGAGATACACCTGCTTGTCACGCAGACGCGTGGGAATATTGCCCTCGGCTATTTTAAGCGCGAGTGCCTCGGCTATTGCCGTCTTACCGACACCTGGCTCGCCGATGAGGCAGGGGTTGTTCTTCTGACGGCGCGAGGGTATCTGTATAACGCGGTCAAGCTCACGCTCACGTCCCACGATACGGTCAAGCTTGCCGTCACGTGCAGACGCAGTGAGGTTCTTGCAGTAATTTGTCAGATACTTAAGCTTGGACGGCGCACCCTTGGGCTTGCCGGCGTCCTGCTTTTTGTCAGACTTGCTTTCCTCGCCCTTGGGCGCGGGCTTACCAAATCCGTAGCTACCGAAAAGCTCAGAGAGGTTTATCGAGGGAGCGCGTCCCTCGCCGCCCTCCTCGGGCTCAACAGCCGCGAGCTCGGTCATCTTTTCTGCCATATCCTCAAGCTCTGCGTCGAGCTCGTCGATAGAATCGGCAGGTACGCCCATCTTTTCGAGTATATCGTTTACGGGCTTTATGCCAAGCTCCTTGGCACATTTAAGGCAAATGCCCTCGGTGACGGTTTCACCGTTTTCGATTTTAGTGACGTATACCACAGCGACACGCTTGTGGCATCTTGCACACATTTCCATTTTGTAAGGTTCCTTTCTGGTCTTGCGAGTGGTTGATACTTATTTTCAGAATAATATCAGGCTGTTATCGACAAAGAATTTTAAAATGAACGAGCCTGTAATTACGGTTTCGTTGAATAGCTCGGGACGTATAGTTTCGAGGGCGTTTATAAGCCCCACGGAGATGTTTGCGATAGCCCACGAGCATAGCAGGGCACTGCCAACGCCAAAGAGTCCGCCGAGCAGCTTGTTAAGCTGCTTCAAAACGGGCAGGCGGCAGAGAAGCTCAAGAAGCCACGTAGCTATAGCGCAAATGATCATTACCGCAAGAAAAATGATTATTGCGGCGCAAACTGTGCTTATCGCGCTCGCCGTAGGATCGGCTATTTTATCGGAAAGCGCCTTGAGAGCGTCCGACTGTGTCAGGTTGGTAAGGAAATCGTTATAGTATTCTTCGATGTCCGAAATATCGAACTTGAAGCGGTCTGCAAAGTTAGAAAGCGACTCGGGGCGGTCTGAGAGCACCTCGTCGATGTCAAGACGCTCCGCGCCTGCGTTGACTATCGAGCCGAGCGTGTCCTCTGTGAGTGACGACACGCGCTGCTTTACAAACGATTCCTCGAGCCAAGCGGCAACGGGCGTTGTAAAGCTGAAAACGCAGATAAGGGCGATTATTATCGAAGCAAAGCGCATACCCGACTTGACAAAGCCCTTGGCTATTCCGTGCCATACCGCGGTAACTGCCACGATTATTATAATAAGGTCAATAACAAAGCTCATTTGATGCTCCTTTGTTTTTTACTTACTCGGAGGCGTCTGAGGATCTGTCGTAGTAATGCTCCTCAAGAGCCGTGAGTGAATACGTAAGCGCGTAATTTTTCAGCGCTACGAGCACGGTTTCGGTGTCGGATACGAGCAGATCTATAGCATCGGACTCAACGGTGAGCGTGCTTATCTTCTTATTGATGAGATTGATTCTTGAAAGCTCGTTTCCTGTGAGAATAAAGATATAGTCACCGCTCTCGTCTGAGTCAACTCCAACGAGCTTGCCCTCGAATTTGCCCTCGTACGCAAGTCTGCCGTTTGCGTCAAACACACGCGCCGTATAGCTTTTGCCGATAACGCCGTCGGAGTACATAACGGTCAGATATTTGTCCGAGGCATCGGTCATAGCAAGCTGCGAGGCGTGAGGCGTGCTGCTCTTTAAATTGAGCTCGCCGTCAAAGAAGAACACGCCCTCGTCAGTTACGACTGAAATGCCGTCGTTCAAATAGTAAAGTGAATATCCAAGACTGTCGATAACGGCGCTGGCAGCCGCTGCGGTCTGACCGGGTGCGATAAGCTCTATCTTCGTGTAGAAGCCGCCGCCCTCGGCGCCTGCGGTCATAATAGCGACCTTTGAGGCATCGGGCATATATTCGAGTGCCATCAGGTGGTCGTTTTTGTAAACCTTTGAGATGGGTTCAAAATCCGAATTGTAAAGCGTTATCGCCGTACGGTATTCGCGCGATGAGGAGGCAATGGCAAAGCTGCCGTCGTTTGCTATTGTTGCATCGTTTATCGGAAACTCGGATGTGCCCTCATAGAGCAGGGTAAAGGTATTCAGAATAGCGAATTCGGAGCCATCGAGGTCGTAGCATAATGCAAAGCCGTTGCTCGTTTTGAGAACCGGCGAAGAGTAGTTTATCGACTCGGACATTATCTGGTTTCCCTGTGAGTCGTAAAGCGCGTATCCGGAAGGTGAGAGCGTGCAAAGATCTCCGATGAACAGGTCGAGTCGGTTCGGGTCACCCGAAGCGTAGTTTATCTTGGGAGCTGTTATGGACGTTTCGGTGTTTGTGAAGCTGATAAATTTGAGAAGATAGCGCAGGTTCTCGAGCGTGATATCCTTACGCAAAAACGTGAAGGAAAAAATCACAAATACAACGAGGAGAACTATGCTTATATACTTCGCGATGCGATAACCGAGGCTGACGGAGGAGTAGTACTCGTCGAGCTTTGGCGCATCGGTCACGTCGGTTTTATCTTTTTTCGGCGCGGCGGGAGGCGCAGTGTTCTGCTTAACGGGCGTCTGCGGCATATGGCCTCTCCTTTCAAAAAAATAATATTATATAACTTTAATATTATACCACAATTTCACGAGGGTATTAGCGTATATACTATGACCTAAATGTGAATGAAGTGTTAATATTGGCGGGGCGGTAAAATATTTCAAAAATGTGCTGACAAAACATTTGTTTTGTGTTATAATAAGGTGTGAATATACACCTATGGAAGCGAGGTAACGTCTATGAAAAAGTTTCTCATTGTCGACGGCAACAGTATACTCAACCGAGCATTTTACGGCATTCGTCCGCTCACCACAAAGGACGGGCTTCACACCAACGCCGTTTACGGCTTCGTGAACATATTAAAGCGCAATCTTGACGCCCTTGAGCCGGATGGCTTTGCGGTTGCGTTTGACCTTCGTGCGCCCACGTTCAGACACAAAGGCTACGACGGCTATAAGGCTACACGAAAGGGTATGCCCGAGGAGCTTGCCGAGCAGCTTCCGTATGCTAAAGAGGTGGCAGAGCATCTTGGCGCACGTGTGCTTACGCTTGAGGGCTACGAGGCGGACGATATCCTCGGTACAGTCGCACAAATGGCGTCTGACGACGGCGCGCACGCATACGTTCTTACGGGCGACCGTGACTCTCTTCAGCTTATTAGCGATAACGTCACCGTGCTTCTTGCAACTAACAGCGACACCGTCCCGTTTGACACGGCAAAATTTACCGAAACCTACGGTATCACACCCGACCGCTTCGTGGACGTAAAGGCACTCATGGGTGACTCGTCCGACAATATCCCGGGAGTGCCCGGAATCGGCGAAAAGTCCGCATTTAAACTCATCGCGGAGTTCGGCACTCTTGATGGGGTTTATGAAAATATTGACGCGCCATCGATCAAGGCGGGACAGCGTCAGAAGCTTATCGACGGCAAGGAGCTTGCGTACACCTCGAAGTGGCTTGCGACTATCGTGCGCGACGCGCCGATCGGACTTGTACTCGAGGAAATAGACGGTATGAGCGTACGCGCAGATGAGGCTCGCGCAAGTCTTCGCGCACTCTTTGAAAAGCTTGAATTTTCCGCGCTTATAAAACGCTTCGGACTTGATACGTTGACGAGCGAAGAAAACTGCGAATGTTCCCATAATTCCAAGTGTATTACCGAATATGCAGACGCAAAAGAAGCGGCAGGGCGTGCTCTTGAAAACGGTGCGGAGCGTATCGCCGTAATGCTTGGCGAAACGGTGTCGTTTGCAACCGATACGGCGCACGTTTACACCTGTCCCGACGAGGGTGTGCGTGACACGCTTTTGTCGCTCAAATCGCGCGGGGCGAAGCTGTACGTTTACGACTCAAAGGCAGCGTACGCGCGCTATGATCTCGCGGACGAGCTGCTCTTTGACTTTGACGTTATGCTAGGCGCATACGTCGTTGATCCGACGGATAATCACCTCGAGCCCGAGCGTATAAAGCTTCGCTATATCGGCGATTCGTCCATAGGGTTTGATGCGGCAGACGTTATCGCTGTGGCGGACGAGCTTATGAAAATTATAACCGAGCGTGAGCAGACGTCGCTCCTTTACGATATCGAAATACCGCTTGCGGCTGTACTTGCGAGAATGGAATCGGCAGGATTCAAAATAGACGTTGACGGTGTTACACAGTTCGCCGCAAAGCTCGGAAACGCCGCAGATCAGCTTGCCGAGCGTATATATTTTCTCGCAGGCGGAGAATTCAATATAAAATCACCGCTTCAGCTTTCAGAGGTGCTGTTTGAACGCCTCGGTCTGCCGCATGGAAAAAAGAACAAAAACGGCAGCTATTCAACGAGCGCGGACATTCTCGAAAAGCTCGCGCCGTACCACGAAATCGTCGCTGACATTTTAGAGTACCGTCAACTTGAAAAGCTCCGCTCGACCTACGGTGAGGGGCTCGTTAAGGCGGCCGATGAAAACGGCTATATACACTCGACCTTCAATCAGACCGTTACCGCGACGGGACGCCTTTCCTCGACCGAGCCGAATTTGCAGAACATCCCCGTGCGTACCGAGCTTGGACGTGAGCTTCGCCGCTTCTTTGTTGCAAACGGTGACGGACGCGTGCTTATAGACGCGGACTACTCCCAGATCGAGCTTCGTCTGCTCGCGCATATTTCAGGCGACGAAACTATGATTGATGCATTTAAAAACGGTATTGATATCCACACTGTTACCGCGTCGCAAGCGTTCGGCGTGCCGATCGAGGCAGTTACGGGCGAGATGAGAAAGCGCGCTAAGGCTGTCAACTTCGGTATCGTCTACGGCATCTCCGACTTTTCGCTCGCACAGGACATCGGAGTTACAAAAAAGCAGGCGGCAGAGTATATAGAATCTTACCTCGCAACTTATCCGCTTGTCGCGGCGTATCTTGAAGATATCGTAAAGCAGGCTACCGCCGATGGATACGTTACCACAATGTTCGGACGCAGACGCGATATTCCCGAGCTTTCCTCGGGCAAGCATATGCTAAAGCAGTTCGGCGAGCGCGTGGCTATGAACAGTCCCATTCAGGGAAGCGCGGCGGACATTATCAAAATTGCAATGGTGCGCGTTGACAAGGCGCTTCGTGAAAGCGGACTCGACGCAAGGCTTATTTTGCAGGTGCACGACGAGCTTATCATTGAGGCGAGCAAAAATGACGCAGAGGCGGCAGGCGACCTTCTCGTGCGCGAAATGGAGAACTGCGTTGATATTTCCGTACCTCTTACAGTATCGGCGGCGGTGGGAAAAACGTGGTACGATTGTAAGGATTGACAAACGCGCATATTTATGTTATAATATTTTATTATATTTTATAACGCGAGGGCGGATATGATAATTCTCGGAATTGACCCCGGTATCGCAATCGTCGGATACGGGATAATCGAATACAAAAATTCGCGCTTTACGACGCTCGCGCACGGCTCGATACAGACGCCCGCCCATACCGACGTTGAAGCACGCCTTGAGATGATATATAACGAGCTCGACCTGCTCATTAAAATGTATCACCCCGACGAAATGGCGATTGAGGAGCTTTTCTTCAACACCAACCAAAAGACGATGGTGCCCGTTGCAGAGGCAAGAGGCGTGATACTGCTTTGCGCCAAGCAAAACGGACTTAATATCAGCGAGTATACGCCGCTTCAGGTCAAGCAGTCGGTTGTCGGCTACGGAAGGGCGGTCAAAAAGCAGGTCATGAGTATGGTCGCGCTTCTATTGAAGCTTGAAAACGCGCCGAAGCTCGACGACACCTGCGACGCGCTCGCTATCGCGATATGCCACGCTAACACGGGCAACTCCAAGATGCGCGGCTACTATAATCAGAACTACTACACCAACAGAACGAAGTAAACGAGGTACTCACTATGTATTATCACGTTAACGGAGAGCTTTGTCATACAGAGGCGCATACCGCAGTCATCGACTGCGGCGGTGTCGGATACAAACTTACCGTATCCGGCACTACGCTTGCGGCTATTGGCTCGAAGCTCGGTCAGAAGGTCAAGCTCTATACGTATCTCGCTGTACGTGAGGACGCGATGGAGCTTTTCGGCTTTTATACAGAGCGCGAGCACGCGGCGTTTTGTCAGCTTATAACGGTTTCGGGCGTCGGTCCGAAGGCGGCTATATCCATACTCTCGACGCTCACGCCCGAGCAGTTCGCGGCGGCTGTATGCTCGTCCGATACAAAGGCGCTTGGACGTGCGAACGGTATCGGTGCAAAGACGGCGGCGAGAATTGTGCTCGAGCTTAAGGATAAGCTCGCCAAGGAGTTCGGCTCGGATGTGACAAGTACCGCGCCTGCAATAGTGGCAGCGACGGGCAAGCTCTCCGACGCGGTAAACGCACTTTTGGTGCTTGGATACTCAAAAGCAGAGGCAACCGAGGCTCTCTCGGGTATCGACACGACGAATATGCCGCTTGAGGCACTTATCACGGCGGCACTCAAGCGTTTGATGAAATAAGAAATTAAGGAGGGAAGCGCGTGAACTATTTTGACGAGGAAAGCGAGTTTGAAAACCGCTTAATGGATACATCACATATCCCCGAGGACGCAGAGGGCGACAAAAGCCTTCGTCCGACCACACTCGAGGAGTACGTCGGTCAGTCAAAGGCGAAGGAAAATCTTAAGATAAGCATAGACGCCGCAAGAATGCGCGACGACACGCTCGACCACGTGCTTCTTTACGGACCTCCCGGTCTTGGTAAGACCACGCTCTCGAACATAATCGCAAACGAGCTTGGCGTAAACATTCGCGTAACGAGCGGTCCGGCGATTGAAAAGCAGGGCGACCTTGTTGCGCTGCTTACCAACCTCAATGAAAAGGACGTTCTCTTTATCGACGAGATACACCGTCTGCCGCGTCAGGTAGAGGAGATTTTGTATCCCGCGATGGAGGACTACGCCGTTGACATAATCATCGGAAAGGGCCCATCTGCGCAGAGCATACACCTGCCGCTTCCGCGCTTCACGCTTATCGGCGCGACGACGCGTGCAGGACAGCTTACAACTCCGCTTCGTGACCGCTTTGGCGTGCTTCTTCGTCTTGAGCTTTACACGGTTGAGGAGCTTGCGTTTATCGTGCGCCGTTCGGCGGCGATACTCGGCGTGTCTATAGATGAGGACGGCGCGCTCGAGCTTGCGTCACGCTCACGCGGTACACCGCGTATCGCTAACCGCTTACTCAAGCGTGTGCGCGACTTTGCACAGGTGCGCGGCGACGGAAAAATAGATCAAAAAACCGCGTCGGCGGCGCTTAATATGATGGAGATAGACGAGCTTGGTCTTGACAACATCGACCGCAAGATGCTCGAAACTATCATCACCTTCTACGGCGGCGGTCCCGTGGGACTCGAAACCCTTGCGGCAACTGTCGGAGAGGAAGCGATAACGCTCGAGGACGTGTACGAGCCGTATCTCATGCAGATAGGTTATCTGTCGCGTACACCGCGCGGCAGATGCGCGACACGCCTCGCGTACGAGCATCTCGGCATTTCGTATAACGACGCAAAGGCGAACGCGAACCCCGAGCAGATCGACATCTTCTCGCAGTCGATCGGCGAGGAGAAGTAAAAAAGTTAATTTTTTAGCCTACAGAACATTCCAGCCGAGCCGGGTGGGGTGAAGGGGAGGGCGCATGCGGCAGGCAGGACGGCATTTGCAGACCTGCGAGCGCAGCGAGCCCCGTCAGAGTCGCCGCGCGCGGCGACGAGCAAGAAAGCGGATAACAATTTTTTCGGAAGGACAGCTTTCACCTTGAAAGCGAAATACGTTTATGTGGAAAACAGAGCATTGGAAAGACTATGAGCTTCTCGACACCTAGGACGGTGACCGCCGTGAGCGTTGGGGAAAATATATACTGATTCGTCCCGACCCGCAGGTCATCTGGCACGGACAGAGAAAGCATAAAATGTGGAAGCAGGCAGATGCCGTTTACCGCCGTTCATCGGTAGGCGGCGGCGCTTGGAAGGAAAACAAGCTTCCAGGCGAATGGAAACTTGGATACGACCATTTGGGGCTCGAATTTATAATTCGCCCGATGGGCTTTAAGCACACGGGGCTGTTTCCCGAGCAGGCGGTCAACTGGGATTGGTTCTCAAAGCTTATCAAAGAGGCGAACCGCCCTATAAAGGTGTTAAACCTTTTCGGCTACACGGGAGGCGCGACCGTTGCGGCGGCAAAAGCAGGCGCGGCTGTGTGCCACGTTGATGCGGCGAAGGGAATGGTCGCACAGTGCAAGGAAAACGCGCGACTTTCCGGACTTGCCGACGCGCCGATACGCTATATCGTCGACGACTGCAAAAAGTTCGTCGAGCGCGAAATACGCCGCGGCAACAAGTACGACGCTATAATAATGGACCCGCCGAGCTACGGTCGCGGACCGTCGGGCGAGGTCTGGAAGCTTGAGGAAAACATCGACGATCTCGTTGCGCTTACGACACAGGTGCTTTCCGACAAGCCGCTGTTTTTCTTACTTAACTCCTACACAACGGGACTTTCCGCGTCTACTACGGGCTATCTTTTAAACCTGCACGTGGGCACAAGATACGGCGGCAAGGTGAGTGCCGATGAGATAGGACTCCCCGTAACACAGACGGGCGCAGTGCTTCCGTGCGGCTCAAGCGCACGCTGGCAGGCGTGATTTGATTAGTTTAAATTAGCAAAGAAGGCGATTTCAATGAAGGATCTGCAAAAATGCCGCGAGGAGATCGACGCTATCGACTCCGAGCTGCTTCTGCTTCTCGAAAAGCGCATACGCGTTGCTGAGAGTGTGGCAAGATACAAGCTTGCAAACAATATGAAGGTGTTTGACGAGGCGCGCGAGCGTGCGGTGCTCGACAAGATAGGCGAGCACTCGCCCGAGGACGTGCGCGAAAAGCTCGTCGGCACGTACGACGGCATTATGAATATGTCGAAGCTTCATCAATATGAGCTTAAGAGCGAGTTTTCCGAAAACCGCGCGTTTTTTAGTGCCGCCATTGAGGCAGGACGCAGCGTTCCTACTTCCTTTGAAAACGTGAAGGTTGGCGCGCAGGGCACCCGTGGCGCGTTTTCTTCCAAGGCGGCGCGCGCTATGTATAAGGGCGCGACTATAGTTTTTTACCCGAGCTTTGCCGATATTTTTGCGGCACTTCATAGAGGCGAGATAGATTATGGCGTTCTGCCCGTGGAAAACTCCACGTACGGCTCCGTGACGGACGTTTACCGCCTTATTATGGACAACGACGCGTACATATGCGCTTCATACCGTTTACCTATCGAGCATTCGCTGCTTGGCAAAAAGGGAGCTTCTGTTGATGATATTCGCGAGATACTCTCGCACCCACAGGCAATAGGTCAATGCTCGGAGTTCCTGACAAGGCACAATATCACGCCAACTCAAGCGCCGAACACCGCTATGGCGGCAGAAGCCGTTTCGCATTCACCGCGAAGTGATCTTGCTGCTATCGCATCGAGCGACTGTGCCGAGCTTTACGGGCTTTCTGTGCTCGCAGAGGGAATACAGAACGAAAAGGCGAACACCACTCGTTTTGCGGCGATTTCGCGCGAGCTTATTATCGCACCCGATGCAGACAAGATAAGCATACAGTTCTCGCTCGCGCACCGCGAGGGTACGCTTTCGCGTATACTCGCCTATTTCTCGGCACTCGGACTTAATCTTACCAAGATCGAGAGCAGTCCGATCCCCTCGAAGCCGTTTGAATACCGTTTCCATCTCGATTTCAACGGCAGTATGCTTGACAAACACACCTTTAACCTTATCTGCGCGCTTTCCGACGAGCTTTCCGAGTTCAGATTTCTCGGGAACTACGCCGAAAACTAACCTATACGAAAGAAGAAGCAAATGAAGGATCCGTTTATCAAAATCGAAAATCTCACATTTTCATATCCCGAGGACGACGGCAGTGACGACGTAGTGCTCGACGGGTTAAGTCTTGAGATAGAGCGCGGCTCACTCGTGGCGGTACTCGGTCATAACGGCTCGGGCAAGTCGACGCTTGCAAAGCTTTTGAACCTTGTTCTCACGCCGACGAGCGGTAAGATCACCGTCGATGGGCTTGAGATAACAAAGCCCGATCTCACGGAGGACGAGCTTTTTGAAAACCGCCGCAACGTCGGTATGGTGTTCCAAAACCCCGACAATCAGCTCGTTGCTACTATCGTTGAGGAGGACGTTGCGTTCGGCCCCGAAAACCTCGGCGTCGAGCCGTCTGAAATAAGAAAGCGCGTTGACGACGCGCTTGCGACCGTCGGAATGCGTGAGTTTGCGCGCCACTCGCCGCATCAACTCTCGGGCGGACAGAAGCAGCGCATTGCAATTGCAGGCATTATAGCGATGATGCCAAAATGTATTATTTTTGATGAGTCCACCGCGATGCTCGACCCGTCTGGCAGACGCGAGGTTATGGAAACGATAATACGCCTCAATCGCGAGCACGGTATTACCGTACTCCATATTACGCACAATATGGATGAGGCGGCTATGTGCGACCGCGTTATCGTAATAAACGACGGCAAAATAGAGCTTGACGGTACGCCTCGCGAGGTGTTCACAAAGGTCGAGCTTCTTGAAAAAATGGGACTTGACGTGCCGCAGACCGTCGACCTCTTGTACGCACTTCGCGCCGAGGGTGTTGACGTGCCGCTTGACAGGCTTTCGGTCGACGAATGTGCCGACACACTTATGGCACTCTTTTCGGAGGAAAAATGATAGCTCTCGAACTAAAAAACGTATCATACGTATATTCGCCCGACACGCCATTTTGCAAGGTCGCGCTCGACGACGTTTCGCTCAAAGTGAACGCGGGCGTTATAACGGGACTTATGGGGCATACGGGCTCGGGCAAGTCTACGCTCGTACAGCTCTTTAACGGCCTCGCGCGTCCGTCGTCGGGGCAGGTGCTTGTCGGCGGCGAGGACATTTGGGCAGAGCCGAAGAAAATAAGCCGTTTTCGCTACAAGGTCGGACTTGTTTTTCAGTATCCCGAATATCAGCTTTTTGAGGAAACCGTAAAGAAGGACATCGCGTTCGGCCCTACGAATATGGGACTTGATGCGGACGAAATAAACCGACGCGTTATGGCGGCGGCGAGATTTTGCGGCATCTCCGATGAGCTTCTTGAAAAGTCGCCGTTTGACTTATCGGGCGGACAGAAGCGCCGCGTGGCAATCGCGGGCGTTATGGCTATGGAGCCCGAGGTTTTGATACTCGACGAGCCTGCCGCAGGACTCGACCCGAAGGGGCGCGAGGAGATACTCGGCGGTATTCGCGCGTATCAGCGCGAGCGCCAAAACTCCGTCATTATCGTTTCGCACTCGATGGAGGATATGGCAAGATATTCGGACGAGATAATCGTTATGAACAAGGCTAAAATTTATATGCAGGGAAGTACCGCAGACGTTTTTTCGCGCGCGGAGAAATTGTCGAGCGTCGGGCTTAACGTGCCGCAGATAACCGAGCTTTGTAACAAGCTTCGCGAGCGCGGCGCAAATATACCGCACGGCATTTACACCGTTGCCGACGCAAAAGCGGCTATAATGCGCGCTTTAGGAGGGAAAAGATGATCAAGGATATAACTCTCGGTCAGTTTTTCCCGGGAAATACCGTCGTGCATAAGCTCGACCCGCGAATGAAGATAATTCTGACGGTCGCGTATATCGTGGCGATATTCCTTGCGAAAAATCTTTATTCCTTCGCGCTTGTGACGGCGAGTGCACTGCTGCTCGTTATAATATCGGGCATATCGTGGAAAACTATTATAAAGAGTATGAAGCCGCTTATCTTCGTGCTTGCTTTTACGACCTTTTTCAATCTTTTTTGGACAACGGGTGACGTGCTTCTCGTATCGTTCTGGAAGATAAATATTTACCTTGAGGGCGTTGTATTTTCCATAATGATGATACTTCGCATAACCTCGCTTTTGGTCGGCACGACGGTGCTACTCACTTACACCACCTCGCCGATTATGCTTACCGACGCGCTTGAGCGCCTCTTGTCGCCGCTTCGCAAGATAAAGGTGCCCGTTCACGAGTTTTCGATGATGATGACTATAGCGCTTCGATTTATTCCTACGCTTGTCGAGGAAACGGACAAGATAATGTCCGCGCAGAAGGCGAGAGGCGCAGATTTTGAGTCGGGAAGTCTTATGAAGCGCGCGAAGGCACTCGTGCCGATACTGATACCACTGTTTATCTCCGCGTTCAGACGTGCAGACGAGCTTGCTACCGCTATGGAGTGCCGCTGTTACCGCGGCGGCGACGGGCGTACGCGTATGACGAAACTTAAGCTTGCCGCACGCGATTTCGGCGCGGCTCTCCTTGTTGCCGTCTTTATTGCCGCTATCGTTCTTCTTAATATGCTGCCTTGCGCTATTGCTTTGTGATTATGAAGATTTTACTTGAATTATCTTACGTTGGCGACGGCTTCGCAGGCTATCAGGTACAGCCGGGTAAACCCACGGTGCAGTCTGCCGTTCAGGACACTATCGAGGCCGTTTACGGCGAGCGCTATCCCGTTAAGGGGTGCTCGCGCACCGATGCGGGCGTGCACGCCTTGCAGTATTTTGCCACGTTCGATACCGATAAAAATATACCTGTCGAGAGTATCCCGAATGCGCTGAACAGCGTTATCGATAAGCGTATCGCCGTGCTTTCGGCGAGAGTGGTCGACGATGGCTTTCACGTGCGCCACGACGTTTTATATAAGGAATACGAGTACGTTATCCTCGCTCGCCGTACGCCCGATCCGTTTCTTTCGGCGCGCGCGTGGCATTTTCCAAAGCCGCTGCACTCCGATGCCGTGTCGCGTATGCGCGAGGCGGCGACTGCCTTTGTCGGCACACACGATTTTTCGGGATTTATGTCCGCAGGCTCGTCTGTTGCCGATACCGTGCGTACGGTGAAGCATCTTCACATCATCGATGAGGGCGACATTATCCGCGTACGTGTTGCGGCGGACGGATTTCTCTATAACATGGTGCGCATTATCGTGGGTACGCTTGTCGAGGTTGGTCTTGGCAAAATCGAGCCGTGTGATATGGCGGATATTATCGCATCCTGCGAGCGTTCACGTGCAGGTATGACTGCACCGCCGGAGGGGCTTTACCTGCGGCACGTAGAATTTAAATAAATTATTTCGAAGTAGGAACTTTTATGCTTTTTGATTAGGAGGATAGCTATGAAAAAATACGGTATATTTGTTTGTTTGATGTTGCTGGCACTCACTGTGCTTTTTTCGATAAACGTATTGGCAGATGAAGATATATCGCAGGAAACCGATTCCAAAGTATACAGTATAACTTTCGGTTCAAATGACCCAAATGCCGATATAACGCTAAGTGCCGACACAGCCAAGGCGGGCGAGCGCGTTTATGTTTACATTGAGCGTTCTCTCGGAAAAAGTATAGATAAGGTAATATATGACAGCGATGACGAGCTTGGCTATGCCACCTGGTCACAGCCGGGAGTGTATTATTTTACAATGCCTGAGGCTGATACATACGTCAGCATTAAATTTGTTGATGTCACTTGGGATGACCTTGCGGTCAGCGTAGCCACAAGCGACACAAAATATTTGGAGCTTGAAAAAACGCATTATCTGCCCGGAACGACAGTCACCGTAGTTACGCACGCAAGCGTTGATAAGTGTGTAACCGCTATATATGTTATAGATAAGGCGGTGTACGGCACTTGGAAAGAAGAAGGATTTTTAGCAACCAATATGGGAGACGGCACGTTCACCTTTGTTATGCCGGATTATCCCGTAGTCCTGCAGGGAGGATACAATAAGCCGACTTCCGATACGGTTATCGACATAATGGAGGATTATATAATATATCGCGATATAGACAGCAGCAAAATTGAATTTTCGATGTCGGGCACCAAGGGTGCGAAAGCAACCGCAGGTCAAACGGTTTACTTCTCGGCTAAGCCAAAGCAGGGATACACAATTTCGCAAATTGATGTATTAAACTATAAGCCTGGCGGAACTGCGATTGACGTTGAGTACGACCGTAACACCGAGCGTTACTCGTTTACAATGCCAACTTCTGACGTCATGATAAGGATTTCAACCAATAAGGCAAGCGAAAAAAGTTATGCTGTAAATACACTTTTCGATAGTGCTCTTGGAGATGTCGAGACTTCTCGCTCAAGCGGTAAATACGGGGAAAAGGTGTACGTTGATATTTTCCCGGATGATGATGTTATAATTTCGAAAATATATGTAGTTGGGAAAAATACCGGAGCGTTAGTATCTGTGCTCCAGGATTCTTACGGATACTATTTCATTATGCCGGAATCTGACGTCACGGTTTTAGTTGAATTTGCGAAGCTTGAACCCGAACCTGAACCCGAACCTGAACCCGAGCCTGAACCCGAGCCTGAACCTGAGCCTGAACCTGAGCCCGAGCCCGAGCCTGAACCTGAACCTGAACACAAAGATGTTTGTCCTTCCAAGGTTTATAACGATGTCAGTGAAAATTCGTGGTATCATGAGGCTGTTGACTATGTAGTATCTGCGGGGCTTATGAGCGGCTATTACACGGATGTATTTGCTCCCAACGATACGACCACGCGAGCGATGATTGTGACGGTGCTTTGGCGTCTTGAAGGTTCACCGAAGATATCGGGCGAATCCGCTTTTCTTGATGTGGCAGACGACATTTGGTATGCCGAGGCAATAAAGTGGGCGGCTGAGAGCGGCGTTGTAAAGGGAATCAGTGACACCCTGTTTGACCCGAACAGTACCATTACACGCGAACAGCTCACCACAATGCTGTACCGCTATGCTAAGTATAAAAATACAGTAAGCACATCAACCACCGATAGCATCAATTATACCGACGCACACAAAATATCATCGTGGGCACTTGATGCCGTCGCATGGTGCAATACCAACGGTATAATAAGCGGCAAGGGCGAATTGCTTGATCCGCAAGGTGCCGCATCGCGTGCAGAGGTTGCACAAATGCTCTTTAACTATAGTAACCTCAAATAACCGCGTGGAATTTATCTGAATTTTACCTTTTGATGTCTTGACTTTTACTCCGCATTATTGTATAATACACTTGTAATATTGTAACGGTATTATGTATGTATAACAATCAGGATATGGAGCGTAAATTATGACAAACACAGAAAAAGCACGCCGATCACTTGATGAAGCGATAAAGCTTCTTCGCGAAAAGCCTGTAAACAGCACGCTTGTTGAGAGATATTTTCTGCTCTATGAGGCGTGGGATAAATATGAAGATCTGCCCCAGCCGCTTGCAGCGGGTAGGGGACTTTATTACGTTCTCGAGCACGCGTCACTTCCCGTGAAGGATTACGATCTTTTGCTGGGGCGCTTCGACGACCACGTTCCGAGTGCAGATGAAGAAGCGCGACTTCAGGCTCTTTGGAAAAAGGATCCAAACGAAAATCCTATTGTAACGCACAATCCGGGACATATAACTCTGCTTTTTGACGACGTTCTTAAGGACGGGTTGCCGGGCACTATAGAAAAATGCGAAGCGCGTGTTAAAAAGGCTGCCGAAAAGGACGAGTGCGAGGATGCGCGAGCTTTTCTTGAGGGTATGCTCCTCGTTTACAAGGCTATACTTATGTATATCGGCCGCTATGCCAATGCGGCGGGGGAAGCCGGAAACGCCGAGTGCGCCGGTGTATGTTCTGCACTTACAAGGCGTGCGCCCGAAACCTTC
Organism: Candidatus Flemingiibacterium sp.; assembly: GCA_045534235.1. Lineage (GTDB taxonomy): Bacteria > Bacillota > Clostridia > Oscillospirales > CAG-272 > Flemingiibacterium. The sequence goes on from JAZSJI010000073.1 coordinate 16,229, forward strand.
CGAGAGGCTCTTCAGCTTATACTTTTCGTCTACACGGTTTATATAATTTATGCATCAAAAATGGTGGCTTGTCTGACGCTCGGACGCCTTGACGACATACTTTTGCCGTTTTATGAAAGCGACAAGGCGCGCGGGGTGTCTGATGAGGAGCTTGGCGCATATATCGACGATTTTTCAGCCAAGCTCAGCCTTCACCTCGGTCGCGGTGAGCACCAGATGGCAAACCTCGACGGTGATTATACAAATACCGGTTGGACGCGAAATCCCGTTTACGATTCGCCGGCGTATATCCTTATCGGCGGATACAGTAACGTACGCGACCACCAAAGCAATCCGCTTACCCTTCTTTTTGCAAAGCACATTGAGCCCGCGCTTAAAAACCCCGTTTACGTGTGCCG
>JAZSJI010000159.1:0-8483 GCA_045534235.1 Candidatus Flemingiibacterium sp.
ACGATAAGCTGAAAATAGTCGATGACTATAAGCGCAAATATACCGAGCAGAAGTGATGGGGAGTATTTGAGATAATAACGATTTATATGTTTTCCGAATAGCACTCGTTTTTCCTCCTTAATTTTAGAAGCGTGTCTTAACAGTATACCATATGTTGAAAGAAAAATCAATAAGATACCGCTAAAAAGTGTCTGATACGGAAAAATTTCTTGACAAGCAGAGGCGGAAATGATATAATACTGTTTGGCAAAACCACAGCATCGTAAAGAGGGCGACAATAATGAAAAAAGCAATTACCGGCAAAAAGCTCGCCTGGCTTCTTGCCTACGTTTATTTTGCAAGCTACGTTACAAGAATAAATTTCGGCGCTGTCATTCAAGAGGTAATTACAGACACCGGCTTCGAAAAATCCGCGCTCTCCGTAATACTTACCTGTATGTCAATATCGTATGGACTCGGGCAGATAATCAACGGACGGATAGGCGACCGTATAAAGCCGCAAAATCTCATTCTGGCAGGTCTTGTAAGCGCCACGGTCATCAACATTCTGATGCCGTTCTTCTCGTGCTCGATCATGTGGATGTCCGTACTTTGGACGCTCAACGGCTTTGCACAGGCTATGATGTGGCCGCCTATAGTCAAAATAATGGTAAGCACGATGGACGAGGTTGCGTACAGCTCGGCAACCGTTATAGTATCGCTCGGCTCATCTCTCGGAACGATAGCAGTTTATCTCACAGCGCCTATCATCATATCTGTTTTTTCGTGGGAAACCGTACTTTGGGTATCTGCCGCAATCGGTGCCGTTTCGCTTATTATATGGCTTTTTGTCAAGGATAAAACGTACGCCCGGCCGGAGCTTGCCGACAAAGCAAGCGATAAAAAAGCAAAGGAAAAACCCTTCACTCTCCCCAAGGAATCAGTATTTCCGCTTGTGTTTATCGCACTCGCGATAATCTTTCAGGGAATGCTTCGCGACGGTGTTACCAACTGGATGCCTTCGCTCCTCTCCGACACGTTCAATTTTGAAAGCAGTCAGAGTATTCTGTATACCCTCTCCCTCGCGGTATTTTCAATGGTTGCAGTTATCGCTGCGGGCGCATTTTACAGAAAATTCTTCAAGAGCGAGGTTTCCTGCGCCACGGCTATATTTACCGCGGCAACACTTTCGTGTATCCTGCTCACATTACTGCTTGACGTTTCTGCCATTGCCACGGTAGTGCTTATGGCACTTATCACCGGCTGTGCACACGGAATAAACCTGATGCTCATCAGCCATGTACCGAAGCGTTTTCGCAAATACGGAAATATATCCACGATATCCGGTGTTATCAATTCCTGCACGTACATAGGCGCAGCTATAGCTACATACGGAATCGCGAAGCTCTCCGAGGTTTACGGCTGGATATTCACTACACTCACATGGTGCATCATTGCCATACTCGGAACGCTCTGTTGTACTGTTGCAATCCCCAAGTGGAACAAATTTATCGAAAAATAAGAGGTCTGAATTATGTTAAAGCAAGGCGATAAAGCCCCCGAATTTACGCTGAACGATAAAAACGGCAATGCCGTCAGCCTGTCTGATTTCAGAGGCAAGACCGTCGTTCTGTATTTCTATCCCAAGGACAATACCTCGGGCTGCTCAAAGCAGGCTGCGGCGTTTGCAGCGCTTAATGCAGAGATCGAGGCACTCGGAGCAGTAGTTGTCGGCGTCAGCCGCGACAGCGAGGCTTCGCACGTTAAATTTGCCGAGAAATATTCGCTTCCCTTCATTCTTTTATCGGATCCCGACAGAACCGTCCACGAATCGTACGGCGTATGGCAGGAGAAAAAGCTTTACGGCAAGGTCAGCATGGGCGTAGTCCGCACGACGTTTATTATAAACGGCGACGGAATTATCGAAAAGGTTATGGAAAAGGTCAAGGGCGAAACCAATCCCGCAGAGGTGCTCGGATATCTGTCCGCCAAATAAACGCAAAAACGGTCGGCACAAAATGTGCCGACCTCTTTTTTATGCTTTGCACTTATATTCAAGACCGAGCGAGCTCCATTTGGAAGCAGAAATGCTGTGATATTTAAGCTCTTTAATCTTAATGTTGCCGTTTATTGACTTAACGAGTTCATGTATCGCGGCAAGCTCGCCGTCGTTGTAAGTGGGTACTACCGGCACACGTATCTCGATAGCCTTTCCGGTGCTGTCAAGATAGCGCAAATTGTCGAGTATAAGCTTGTTCGATTTACCCGTACAGGCTATGTGAACATCCTCGTTTACCGCCTTGACGTCGTAAAGAAAAATATCCGTGTACGGTATTACCTTGTCAAGTGTATTGCGACTGACAAAGCCGCATGTATCCACCGCGGTGTGTATTCCGCTTTCCTTTAGCCTCTTGAGAAGCTCGCTGCAAAAATCCGCTTGAAGCAAGCACTCTCCGCCGGACAGCGTTACGCCGCCGCCCGATTTTTCGTAAAAATCCCGGTCGCGAAGAAGCTTTAGAAAGAGCTCATCAACCGTAACGTCATAGCCGTAAAGCTTCAGCGCACGTCCGCGGCATACCGCCTCGCAAGCACCGCAAGCCATGCAGTCGCCGATATTATGTATAGGTGCGCCGTCCGATATTTTGTGCACTCCGGACGGGCACACGTCGATGCATTTACCGCAGCCGACACATTTTTCAGAAAGAAACGAAAGCTGTTTTTTTGCCGACAGCCCCTCGGGATTGTGACACCACAGACAGTTTAGCGGACATCCCTTAAAAAACACCGTGGTACGTATGCCCGGTCCGTCGTGCACCGCCATACGCTTGATATCGAATATCCTTGCCGTTTTAACTTCCATTTTCACACCCATTAAAGCTCGTTTGTCTGCGATTGCATTATGAGTATATCCTGTTCGTCCTTTGAAAGACGGTTGAAATACTGGCTCCAGCCGCAAAGACGAACCTGAAGTCCCTCGTACTTTTCCGGCTCTCTCTGAGCTGCCTTAAGCGTTTCGGTATCGTAAATGTTACCCTGAAGTGCAGAACCGCCCTTTGCAAATACGGTGCGAATAATGGAAAGCATTATATCAAGACCTTCATCACCCTCGACCACCGTCGGATGAAGCGCAAAGTCAATCGGTGCGCCATTTCCGAGCTTGACTGCATCTATCTTGGTAACGGAATTAAAATACGCTGTAAGGCCGTTTCTGTCCATGCCGTATACCGGAAGCAGATTTTTTGAGAACGGCTCGCCCGCAAGACGTCCGTCGGGTGATGCGGAACTCTTTTTACCATAAGCGATACCGCGTGTGATACCCTCGCTGTCATTAGCATAGCGATACCCGAGCGTGTTCTTCTTTGAATAAACGTAATCTGCTACATAATCCATTATGTCCGCCGCAAGTGCGTCGATTTCTTCGATATCGTTGCCAAACTTTTCAGTGTCGTTTTTAAGCGTAAAGAGAAGCTCCTCGTGCCCCTCGAAGTTTACGCGAAGAATATCGCGAAGCTCGGTGAGAGTAAGTGCCTTTTTGTCGTAAACGTACTTCTTTATCGCCCAAAGCGAATCAACCGCGGACGCGATGCAGGACATCGTAACAACGGAATGGTGATATTTCGCGCCGTTGTAAAGGAAATCCTTGGCCTCGCGAACACAGTTTTCAAAGCAAGCCGAAAGCATCGGATCGGGATTTAAGTAAAGCTGACGCTCGTCGTAAAAGTTGATTATTTCCATTACGATATCAATAATATGCGTAAGCTGCTTTTTATAAAGCTCGTAAAAGCCCTCAAACGTAGTCACCGTGTCAGGCTCGCCACACTCGAAGCCGACAAGCTTATCCGTGAGAATATCACGGCCACCGTTCATCGCAAATTCCACGGGCTTGACAAGACTTAAGCCGGCGGACTCGGGCTGTGCATCATTAAGGAGCGAGAAATTGTAGCAACCGGACAGTGCCGGATCGTTTATATCCGCTTCATCATCGGTGTAAAGCCTGATTGACGCCTTTCCCACATCTTCGTTACAGAAAACGATAGATGAGTGTCCGGCGCGCATAAGCTCGCACGCCTTTTTGATATACTCATCGGGCGTATTTTCTGCTATAGCAATCTGTATCTTCGGGCTTATTATGTTAACCTCGCCGTATGCCTCAAGTAAAACGTATGAAAGCTCACTCACGCAGGTGCTGCCGTCGGGCATACTTCCGGCAAAATGTATCGGCTGACCGTTCGGATGGTTCTGGAACTGGAACTGCATATAAAAATACTTGATGAGAACCTTTGCGCTTTCCCTTTCAAGCTTACCCGATGCGATATCTCTGTCGTAATACGGACGCCAGAGCTTGTCAACGTTTCCGAGTGAGCGCGCCTGCGTACCTCCAAGATGCTCCTGAATGAGCTGATAGAGATAGGTAAGGAGAAGCGCTTCGTAAAAGTCTGTGGGCGCACCTGCCGCAAGATTTCGGAGCGCCTTTGCAAGATGCGGCGCATACTCCTCGTTATGCTTATCGCAAAGGTCAGACCAACGGTTAAAAAGATGAATTATCGCATCGTATATAGTTTTTACGGAATCGTAAAACACCTCGTCTTCTTCTGTATAAGTGCCATCATTTAACTTCTCTGCTCTGTACGCCTCCGAGCGTGCTAAAAGTCCGGGGATACCGAGTACGAGAATGTCCGAATAGTTCGGCTTTGTGTGGTCAACGTCGGGGTAGCTCCAGCCCGTACCTGTGGAAAGGTGAAGAAGGCGAGTCTGACGAAGCTCACGCGCGTAATCGCTTTCGTCGTAGGTGTCTGCCGTCCACTTCTGCTTTATGCCGTCGAACATACGGTACGGGAATACCTTTCTTGTCGGAAGCCAACCGACTATATTAACACCAAACGGGCTCTTCGGCGTTACGGCGATAGCGCCGTCCTCCATAGTAAGGCGCATAGCCTCTGCCTTAACAGTCTGATGGGAACAGCCCTCAAGCCTTTTTTCGAGCGCCATAAGCTCACGCTGAAGAATTTCGTGTGAGTCAATACCCGTACCCGGCTCGTATACGGGGTTTTCATAGATGTTTATTTCACTGAAGTTGCGCTCAAAAATTTCGTTTGTCAAGATGCTTTTCATAATAAAATCCCTCCGCCCGATGTTATGTGATACCATTATAGCTCACAGCGCGGCAAGTGTAAATGTAACAACGCGGTGTTTTTGTGTTTTTTTGGCATACGATTTGCATTTTTTATAAAATATATCTTGCAATATTTCCGCTACCACGCTATAATTAAAGAAAAAACTCATTTTTGCGAGGGTATATGAAAAAAGAGCTTTTTGAAAATTACGGCATCAAAAGCGTATCTTCCGTTATATATTACAGCTACACCAAAACGAGCATTCCTTATCCTATCAGAAATAAAGGGCGACGGCATTACGGACTCGTTTATTCTGTTCTCGGTTGTGAAACGTACGATTTCGGTGACCGCAAGCTTGTCGTCCCCGAGGGATGTATACTCTTCGCCCCGAAAAACGCCGTCTATGAGGTAACGCTCGAGGGTGAGCGCTCCACGGTTATATCAATGGACTTTGAGTTTGAAGGCGAGCCTGCGATGACGCCCTTCTACCTTAATGTCGGCAACTACGCGGGCATTGCATCGCTTATGGCTGATGCGGAGCTTTGTTATCGCACCCGCAAGGTAGGATTTGAAGCAGAATGCCTTTCGTACTTTTACAGAGTCATCGCCGCACTCATTCGCTTTGACTCCGACACACTTCTTCCAAGCTCTTACAAAAAAATCGAACCCGCCGTAAACTATCTGCACGAGCACTATACCGACTCCGATTTCCGCATTTCAAAGCTATCGGAAATTGCGGGAATCAACCCCAAATATTTCGGTATGCTATTTCACAAAAAATTCGGTCAAACCCCGAAGGAATATTCCCTCTCACTTCGGATTGAGCGTGCCAAGGAGCTTTTGTGCGCGGAAAAATGCGCCATAGCAAACGTTGCAAACTCGCTCGGCTTTTCTGACGTTTATCATTTCACAAAAACGTTTCGCGCGGCTGTGGGCATAACGCCGGGCGAATACCGCGCGTCAAAGCAAAGACCGGCCAAATAATAAAAGCGGAAAAATTCCAAAATATACTTGAAAAAAGCTACAGATTGGTATATAATAATTTTGTCAGATTTTATTTTTAGTTGAGGAGAACTACATAATGAAAAAAGCAGTAATGTACGGCGCAGGCAATATCGGACGCGGTTTTATCGCACAGCTCTTTTCCAAATCCGGATACGAAGTTGCGCTTATTGACGTAAACAAGGCGGTAATCGAGCAGTTAAACCGCGAAAAATGCTATCCCGTAAAGGTTGTATCTGCTGAGGGTATGCACGAGGATATCGTAACAAACGTATACGGTGTTGACGGTATGAGCATCGATGCAGTTGCAGACGCTATCGCAGACGCAGACGTTATGGCAACCGCGGTCGGCGTAAACATTCTTCCGAGAATCGCAGGCAATATCGCAGAGGGCGTACGCCGCCGCTTTGCAAAGACCGACGCACCGCTCAATATAATCATCTGCGAAAACCTTATCGACGCGGACAAGTATCTCGCATCGCTTATCAAGGAAAAGCTCACCGAGGACGAAATAAAGCTCTTTGAGGAGCGCATCGGTCTTGTTGAGGCATCTATCGGACGTATGGTACCGATTATGTCCGAAGAGATGCAGGAAGGCAACATCCTCAAGGTTTGGGTTGAGCCTTACTGCGAGCTTCCCGTTGACAAGAACGGCTTTAAGGGCGAGATTCCCTACGTTGTGAACATGGTCCCCTTCGCACCGTTTGAATACTTCATTCAAAAGAAGCTTTTCCTTCACAATATGGGTCACGCAGCAACCGCTTATTACGGCATTCGCGAGGGTAAGGCTGAGATTGCAGACGCTATCGCAGTTCCCGCAATATACGAAAAGGTGCGCGCGGCAATGCTCGAGTCCGCAAAGGCGCTTTCTATCGAGCACGGTGTTCCCTACGAGGACGTGCTCGCGGCAACCGAGGATCTTCTCACGAGATTTGCAAATCCGCATCTCCACGACACAGTAACACGCGTTGGACGCGACGTGCTTCGCAAGCTCGCAAAGGGCGACCGCCTTATCGGCGCGGCACTTCTCTGCGAAAAGCACGGACTTCCAAGCGACAACATCCTCCGTATCGCTGCTGCAGCGACACTCTTCCCTGCAGACACGGACGAATTTGCGGCAAAGCTTAACGCCATGATCGAGGAAAACGGCATCGAAGCCGCTCTTGCAAGCGTTTCGGGTCTCGACGCCGACTCCGAAATGATAAAGAAGATCGTCGCTATGCGTAGCGAGCTTATCTAAATCAAAAAAACAAGGCCGTCGGCAAATTGCCGACGGTCTTTTCTTTTACTTTCTTTTTATTATGAGGCTTCGCTTATAATATTCACGGTATACACTCGGAGCCATACTGTAACGCTCGTGGAATAGTCGAGAGAAATGAGCAGGATCGGCAAAGCCAACGTTTGCCGCAACCTGTGCTATAGACAGCTCCGTTCCTTCTATCAAACGCTTGCCCGCCTCGAGCTTTTTGTTTTTTATATATTTCGCAGGTGTTTGTCCCATCTTGTTTTTAAATGCACGCACGAAATGATTTGGGTGAACGAAATATTTTTGCGCAAGCTCCTCATTCGAAAGCGGCTTGTCGAGATTTTCGTTTATATATCGCAGAATTTGGTCAAAGCGTTCATCGGCATAGCTCATAACATTCGTCATATCCGCTCCGCAGAGAGTTATGTATTCACCGATAAGCTCAATGAGCCTCGATTTCACAAGGAGACGGTCTACGAATTTATCGCTTCTTGCGAGTGGTGCAAAATCTCTAAAAAGGCGCATCGCGCGGCTGTCCTTATCCGCCTTGACGCGATGCGGAAGCTCTAGCGAGGTAAATATCCTCGGATTAGGGTAAACGTCAAAATGCATCCAATATTTCGAAAAAGGAGCATCTTTATCGTTTTGATATGAGTGTCCGACGTGTGCGGGAATAAGCAGCCAATCGCCCGCCTTTGCGTGGTACGTCGTGTCGCCGATCTTGATCGTGCAGGCTCCCTCTGTTATGTAGTAAAATTTACTTTGATCGAACGTCGAATATGGGAGCGACCACGATTCTCCGGCTGGAATAGAAAAATAACCGCCAAAATTAAAGACCGCATTAAATCCCGAAAAATATACATCCTCTACGTACATATTTGTCACCTCGCGCCTTGTATATATAAATTCTACCACAACCGTCGCCTCCTGTCAACCGCTATAGATAAATATGCGCTAATTTTATCCAATCCTTAATCGTATATCAAAATTGATTTCCTAACGTCAGCAATAAGCAGTAATATAAAAAGGTACCGATCACTCGGTACCTTTCTTTTTATTCAAGCTCGAACGCGCCCGTATAGAGCTGATAGTACGTGCCTTTTTGCGCGATGAGCTGGTCGTGCGTGCCGCGCTCGATAATC
>JAZSJI010000042.1:0-13426 GCA_045534235.1 Candidatus Flemingiibacterium sp.
GCGAGTCGACGGGCAAGGTTTGTCTGTCGGTGTTTTCGCCGTCCCAGCCGCATAACGCGCGACACAAGGTGCTCGACACCGGTATAGGCGCATCGCGCTGATTTTTCTGCAACGCGATCTATCTCGTGGGCGACGCAAGGGTGCGCGTGATCTTCTCGACCACACGCGGCGAGCTTGCAACTTATTACAGAGATTACGATTTTCTCTCCGATACTGTTTCCGATAGATGCGAGGTGTTCCTTCGCACCGCAAACGGTGACGTACGCCTTAACAAGCACACGTACGCCGAATATCTTGCCGCTAACGGCCTGACACTTCCTCACGAATCAGACCCGATAATCAACAAAGTCACGACCTACAACGGAGAGCTTTACACCGCAGTTTCCAATGACGATCAGGGTTATCCCACACTTTGTAAGATCGAGGGAAACGTGCTCGTTCCCTTCGCGCACTGCCCCGAGCTTATGACGTACGAGTTCAGATACTACATAAGCGATGACGGCATATTCGGTATGTACCGCTTCCCGCCGGACGATCACGGCACCGGTCACGCGGCATACACCGTATCAAAGGACGGCGGCAAGACTTGGAATACCAAAATCTTCGAGGACGGAGTTCAGTCGCGCCCCGATATCACCGAATACTACGGCAAGCCGCTCATCGTATACAACTACAAAAGCGACAAGTCGCGCGAAAACTTCCCCAAGATGCACAATTTCCGCAACTCAATAAAGATCGTTTACGACGGCAAGGTAATCTTCGACTTTTTCTCAAAGTACGGCATAGTCGAGCACGAGCTTGTAAACATCTACGGCGATCTTTACATAGTGTTTTCCAACTGTCCGCAGGCGCTATCCACCGCAAACGGCGGTGCGTGGATTGAAAACGGACACCCAGTTGAACAGGGCAAGGAAGCTATACAATGGGCAAAACTCGGCTACCTGCTCGGCGAAAGCAAAAACTAAAAAACATAGCAAAACGCTCATCGCTTATTGCGATGAGCGTTTTTTGTATGTCTTTACTCAAATTTCCTTTATAAGCACACACGCGTGTACGGGCAAAGTAAGCACCGGCTTGTCGGTAACGCATAACAGCTCGCCGTCACGCTCATTATCAAGAATATACACCTCATACTTGGCATCCTTGCCGAAATCGAGCGTGATCTCTTTATCCTCTGAATCATCGCTTTCCGTAAAATACGTCAGCATACAGAGCACCTTGCCGTCCTTGTCAACACCGCAAAGCGAGTAAATACCGTCAACCTCATTTTTGCTTCTTACCTCTGCCTCGAGATCGTAGAAGCTTCCGTACCACGCCAGCGGATAATACGGCTTGCGCCTCTCGCAGGTATAGAAATCGAACGGTCCGCACCATATAGACGGGCGCGTGTCATAGTACATCATCATATCGATAAACGGCGCACGCTGACCGACAGCCATAGACGAAAGGATAAACGACGCATTTTTAAGGCGCTGAATAGCGCATATCGAATACTTGTAGCTATCCAGCCAGCTTCGCATATAGTTGTACTCGGTGAGAAGGCTTTCCACGTCACCGTAGCCATACTTAATAAGAAGCTTATAGAGTGCCTCACCCTTTTCGAGTATCTGCTCGGGATTTGCCGCATACTTGTGCCACGAGAAGAAGTCGATGGGCACGTCGCGACGACGCATTTCCGAAAGAAAATCCTCTGCCCAGGCAACCTTGCCCGCAAGCGACGGACCGCCTATTTTGAGATGCGGGAACTTCGATTTAAGATGCTTTGCCGCAATCTCGTAAAGATCAAAGAACTGCGCCTTTGTTCCGCCCCAATTCTTTTTGTTGGTGCTGTCGTCGTCGTCAAGGTCGGCCTCGTTCCAGATCTCCCAATACTTGATACCAAGCTCAAAGCCGTCCGCCCAGCCCTCGTTGTAGTGGCGAATGATATGCTCGCAGATCTCTGCCCACTTATGAAAATCCTTCGGCGGCAAAGTCGCGTGCTTTTTAACCTGATGCTCGATCGTTTCTCCAAGGCGGAAGTAAGTTTCTGTTCCCGCGTCGAGAGTAACGAGTATGGACTCATCCGTGCAAGCGAAATCGTAGGATGCGGGATCGTTAACGTCCGCATCGAAATTCGGGAAAATGCGAGTTACGTCGTGGCTGTACGGGCCGCCGTAAACGCCGACAACACCCGAATCGTGATTGCGCGCATACGGAATTCTCGCCGCCTTATAATCCTCGAAATTACTTCTTGGCTGCTCCGTGGTATGTCTTTTATGCCAAGGGCCGCCGTTTGTAGCGTTGAGATGTTTAAATTTGCCAAGGCGTTCGGTTGTATCAAATATGAGTGTATTCATAATTTTTCCTCCACGCTTTAAAAAGCGCCGATATTATTTGATGTCAAGTAACTTTTCCGCGTTCTCGCGTGCGATCTTACGGAAAGTCGTTTCGCTGATCTTTCCCTGCTCGCGCCAAGAAACAAGCAGCGGACCGAGCGGATCTTCAAATGTCGGACCGATTATATCCGTGCCGTAGTAAAGTCTGTCCTCAAACTCGGAAAGGAATTTAGGACCGTACTTGTCGTCGCGTGCGATCGCGTTGAACGCCGTCGGGTCGGAAAGGTCACCGTGAAGATTCTGATACAGTCGGAAAAGCTTCGGTACTACGCCTTCTTCCTCAATAGGACCGCTCGGCATAGTGCATACCTGCTTGTAATTTACCATATAGAACGCTCTCGATGCTACTCTGTCAAGTCTGCCTATCTCACTCCAGAACACAGGTCCGTGACCGAATATCTTAAGGTTCGGGTATGCAAGAAGCGACCATTCGAGGTACGGCAGTCCCGGCTCGTCGTAAAGACCAAAGTCGCCCCCAATCTGTGCCGAGCCGTCGTAAACGAGCGGCAAGCCGACCTTCTCGGTGCACTTAAAAAGATTCTGCACGAGCGGATCCATAATGGACATATTCGGCATTACCTCACCGACACCCTTACAGCCTGCGTCCTTGTACGCCTGAAGCACGGTGTCAAGCTTCGCCTCGGGCGAATTGGAAATGCATCGAGGGTCTACGTTGCAGTACGGGATAAAGCGGTCGGGATGATTTTCTGCAATCTCGATAATATCGTCAACCGACTGCGGAAGGTATATCTCGGCGTTTACCATCGGCAAAAGAACGCCCATATCTATTTTGCATCTGTCGTAAACCTTTATAAGCTCGTCGGGAGTACAAAGCTTAATGAAAGCTCTGGGCTTTATGCGAGCCACATGCGCGTGAATATCTATAAACATAACCGTATCTCCTAAAAAATAAACGCACCGCCGCTCGGACGGCTTTACCCGTCCGAGTGGCAAGTGCGCACGTTAATTATTCAGCGTATCCGAGAGTTGTGTAGTAAGCGAGGTTAGTCTGACGGTTGTCAAGTCTGCCGTACTGTACTACGATGTTGCCCGTGGAAGCAAGCTTCATTGCATACTGCTCCTCGAGCGGAATGTCAACGCCGCACATATCGCTTAAGTTGTTCATTCTGAAGCAGCGTACACGCTTTGCACCGACAGTCCACTTAATAGTGTCGCATACGTCCTTATCGGGGAAGTAAAGCGTTACGTCGATGGTTACGTCGAAATCGTTGTCGTTTACAACGATAACCGACTCGTGGCCCTTAAGCTCGCCCTCGCCGGGAGGCGGAAGCTCACAGTCGGGGATGAGCCAATTCATCTTTCCGATTCCATTAGAAGTCAAGTTCGATCAGTCCCTTCTCGAGAATGTTAGTCATGGACTTGCAGCCGTCCTTGGTGATAACGATACCCTTCTCCCATCTGGTACCGAAGGTAGGAGCGGAGATAAAGGTGTCAACCTGGAAGGTCATGTTTTCTTCGAGCAGACCCTCAGAGGTGGTCTCCATCCAAGGAGCCTCAACCTCGATCATACCGGTACCGTGGCAGGGACCGTATACGTAGTTGTCCTTGAAGCCGCGCTCAATGAACATCTTGTAGAATTCCTGAGGAACCTTGCAAGCGGGAATGCCTGCCTTGAGGTTCTCAACAGTCCAGTTGTGCATCTCGTAGCAGAAATCTATGTACTTTCTTCTCTCTGCATCGAGCTTGCCCATAATTACGGGAAGACCGGTTGCAGGGGAGTAACCGTCGATCTTTGCGGAGAGGTTAAGCTGAACAACGTCGCCCTTCTCGATAGTTCTGTAGCTCGGGCGGCTGATTGCGTGACGGGTGGACTTTTCGGAGAATACGTACATGGGAAGACCCTCGTACTCTGCACCGTTCTCGTAAATAACTCTCTGTGCCACGCCGACCATAGCAAGCTCGGTCACGCCGGGACGGAGATTCTTGATAACCTCTTCGGTAGCGAGGTCAACGATGCGGAAGCCCTCCTGGATACAAGCGAGCTCGTTTACGCTCTTGATCTTGCGAAGCGTAACCATAATGTCGTTGCAGTAGGAGATCTCAGCCTTCGGGAAGTTGTCCTTAAGGCTGTCAATGATCGGAAGGGTGCACTCAACGTAGCTGCCGAGACCGAGCTTAAAGCTGTCGCCGGTAACGCCGATAGCGTTGAAAGCATCGCGGAAGGTGTCCGGAACGAGCTCGGGGTAAGAGGGGTCAGCAGACTCTCTGAACTCCTTGAGAACGAAGATCTTGTCGATCTTTGCTACGTCCTTTGCGAAGATGGGGGACTCGGGGCCAACGAGGAGCGCTGCCTCGCCGGTAGCGGAAATGAGCACGCCTGCGCGCTCGAAAAGCGGCCAGAAGCCACTGAAGTAACGAGCGTTAGCATAGTCGGACTCGGTGCTCACTACGAGCATTGCGTCAAGACCGCGCTCACGAATGAGCTTCGCAGCCTTCTGAATACGCTCGCCGTATTCATAATCCGGGATACAAATTCTGTTTGCCATAACAAAACCTCCATAAATTTTATTTTTCGTACATATTGTACCATAAAACATATTGTTTGTCTTTGCACTATCGTCAATTGTTTTTGCACAATCGTAAATTCTTTTGCTAATGTGGACTGAATCAGTGATTATTTCCGGTCATTTTGAGCTTTGCAAGACCGCCCTCTGCGGTTTCCTTATACTGATGCGATATGTCAAGACCCGTCTGCTTCATAACTGCGATGACCTTATCGAGCGATATCTTTCTCGAATCGGATAAAAAGCTTGCAAGGCTTACTGCGTTGATGGCTCTCATCGCTGCGACCGCGTTGCGCTCGATGCAGGGGATCTGTACGAGTCCGCAAATGGGATCGCATGTAAGTCCGAGATGATGCTCGATCGCTATTTCCGCCGCGTACTCGATCTTGTCAAGGCTGAGGCCGAAAAGCTCCGCAAGTGCCGCCGCTGCCATAGCGCACGCACTTCCGATCTCCGCCTGACAGCCACATTCGCTGCCCGAGATAGATGCGTTAGTCTTGATAAGATTTCCGACTATACCGCCTGCCGCGAGCGCGTGAACTATCTCGGTGTCCGAGTACCCGCGCTTTTGCTGCTGATAATAAAGCGCCGCCGGAACAACGCCGGACGCTCCGCACGTCGGCGCGGTAACGATGCGCTCCGCGCACGCGTTCTGCTCCGCAACGGCAAACGCAAACGCACACACCATACGGTTTTCTCTCGTTTCCGCCGATTCGTCGATATGCTGTGAGCTGTAAAGCTGCTTTGCGCGCTTTTGCACCTCGAGTCCGCCGGGGAGTATTCCGGTATCGGCAAGACCGTCGGCGATACTGCGCTTCATCTCGCGCCAAGCGTATTCGAGGTAGGAAATTATCTCTTTTCCCTCTACCCTCTCGACGTACTGCCAAAGGCGAATATTCTCGCGCGTACAGTATTCGGCGATCTTCTCAAACGATGCCACGCCGTAAACGTCGTCGCCCTCGCCATACTCCACGCCGTCGACGACCACCTTGCCGCCGCCAACGCTGAGCACGTGGCTTTTGCCAAGCTCCACGCCACCTTTGTAAGCAAAAAGCTCCATCGTGTTGGGGTGAATGAGCGCAAGGTCGTTCTTATCGAAAACTATCTCACATTCCACCGGCGCGAGCGTCTTTTTGATAACTCTGTCCGTACCGTGACCGACGCCCGTTTTGGCAAGCGAGCCGTAGAGCACAGCCCTGAACGCGTCCGCATCGGGATATTTTTCCTTGAACATCTCGCAGGCTCGCTCCGGACCTATCGTATGCGAGCTCGAGGGTCCGCAGCCAACGCGGTAAATGCCCGTAAGGGATTTCATACCCGTTGCGGCAGATATGGGCTTCTTTTGCTCTTTTTCTTCCGAAGCAAGGAAATAGTCAACGGACACGCCGAATATTTTTGAAAGCTTAAGGATATTCTCGGTCGACGGCAGAGCAAGCCCCGTTTCCCATTTGGAAACCGCGCGGTTGCTAACGCCAAGTATATCGCCGAGGCTTTGCTGGGTGATGCCGTTTCCTTTTCGCAGAGCCGCAAATTTTGCAGCAAAATTTTTCTCCGTCATAAGCCTCTCCTTTAAACGTTCTTCTAATGTAATTTTACTATAGTTTTCCCTTAATGTCAATAGATTTTTCCCGTGATTTACGCTTATGGTAAAGGAAAAGCATCAACCAATAGTAGACAAAAAAGCACACGCCGCAGTTACCTGCGGCGTGTATTGGCGCTATGTTTATTTTAAGAAAAGCTCGATAACGGGAATTTCCACGTTGGGCTTGATAACGGGAAGAGTGAGGCGAAGCTCGTTGGTACCCCTCTTGATAACCTCGTGGCCGGCGTTGGTATGGTCAACCACCTGACGCTTGAACTGGATCTCGCTTCCGTCGTGTAAGAACTGCGCGTACTCGACCTTATCTCCAAGGCCATCGAGGATAAGCTGACCGAAGGGATATGCAAAAAGGTGAACATAAAGACGCTTTCCGTCCTCGCTCTGGGTATAGCGAACGTCGTCAGGCTTGCTCGCGAGAATCTCGGGCTCTGCCATAGTACAGCCGTAGATCGAGCGGCTGTTGTACTTCATCCAGTCGGCGTATACCTTGAGAGCCGCCTCTGCGCGATAATCAAACGTACCGCGAGCGGTCGGTCCAACGTTCATTATTAGGTTACCGCCGTACGCAACAGAGTTAATGAGTGTGCGAAGAAGCATTTCAGGCGACTTCCACGTGTGCTGGTCGCGAGCGTATCCCCAATGGCCGGAGAAAGTGTGGCACACCTCCCAGGTTAAGTATTCGCCCGTTTCCTTGTGAGTAACCCAATCCTTTGGCTGCCACTGTTCAGGCGTAAAGAGATCCTGCTCGATACCCGCACGGTCGTTGATGAGGATGTGCGGCTGATACTTACGAACAAGCTCGATGAGCTTTTCAGATTCCCATTCGTCCTTGCCCTTGCCCGCCATTCTCATCCAAGGCTGATCGGCGTGCTTCGTATACTGCGGATATGAGAAGTCGAACCACAGAATGTCGATTTTACCGTAATTCGTCATAAGCTCGGTGACCTGATTTCTCATATACTCGGCGTATACCGTCATATCGCGGTCCTTGTCGATCTCTGCCGCATTCGGGTGATTCCTGAGCGGATGAGTGTTATCAAGCGGGAACTCGGGATGGTTCCAGTCGAGAAGCGAATAGTAGAATCCGATATGTATGCCCTCTGCGCGGAATGCATCAACGTACTCGCGTACGAGGTCACGGCCTGCGGGAGTATTGGTAGCCTTAAAATCGGTGTACTTCGAATCAAAGAGGCAAAAGCCGTCGTGATGCTTGGTCGTCAGTACGACGTACTTCATACCTGCCGCCTTTGCCTGACGCGCCCAATCCTTCGCGTCGTAAAGGTCGGGGTTAAAGTGCTCGAAATATACCATATACTGCTCGGGCGACATCGTTTCAAGACCTCTTACCCATTCACCGCGAGCGGGAAGCGCATAAAGGCCCCAATGAATGAACATACCAAAGCGGTCGTGGCGGAACCATTCGGTATCTCCGGGAGTTTTGCGAATTACGTAACTGGACATTTTTGTCCTCCTGTTTATCGTTATTATCAACGGGCGTAACCCGTTGATAATATTATAGGATACAGCAGAGATAATAGCAAGTAAAAAAACGGTAAAAAGTATGAACTTTTCGGCAAAACACATTTCTCGCAACAGACATTTTTTCATATTTGGTATTTTTTTCGCGCAAGGCTCTTGAAATTTACAAAATAATGGTGTATCATATCGTTGTACAGGCTTGTACGGCGTTCTTACAGCGCGGCAGGGCTGTATGAAAATCCATATTCCGAATATGGATTTTGCGGCATACCGACACAAATGGCAAAATGGGGTGTAAGCGATGATAATCAAGAAAAATCATACCGCAGCGGACACGATAAACGACGTCCGCCTGCAGCTTATCGACTTCGGTCACGCAATCACCGCCTCCGAATGGGCAGGTAGTGTTATGTCGCCGATGTACGCGCGCCTTTACTATATCATCGGCGGAGATCCGTACGTTATTGTAAACGGCGAAAGGCATCAGCTTCTGCACGGTCACTGTTACCTTTTCCCGACGGGATTTTCCTTCCACCACGCGTGCGACACGACGATGGAGCAGCTTTATTTCCATATAAATTTAAACGATTACAACGGAACCGACCTGCTTCGTGAATGCAAGGATATGCTCGAATACAAGCCGTCCGACGGGACTATTAAGCGAATGCTCGATTATTTCTACAGCGAGCGCCTTGAAGACAGCCTACGGCTTCGTCAAGAGGTCTATTCTTCCCTGCTCGATATGCTTGACAAGTACTCGGTAAAGCTCACCGGCTCGCACTATTCGCGCTGTGTTATGCTGACGCTCCGATACATAAAATCTCACCTTTCTCTCCAGCTTGACGTGGAGGAGCTTGCGGCAATCTCGTTTGTGTCCGTCAGCACGCTTGCCAAGAAGTTCAGGCAGGAGGTCGGCATCACTATCGGAAGCTATATAGACAATATGATAATGTTCGAGGCCGAGCAGCTTCTTATGATGACCGATATGACAGTACTTCAGATAAGCGAGCGCTTCGGTTTCTGTGACCAGTTCTATTTTTCGAGAAAATTCAAGCAAAAATACGGTGAAACACCGCAAAAATACAGAAAGCTCAAGTTCATCTAAAGCGATAAAGTTCCCACGCGTTGGGAATATATTACAAAACTTTGGGAATACCGTATCTTTTAAAAAACACCTCTATTTGATATAATTAACCCGAGGCAAGGGCCTATACAAACTTGATTTAGCATAGGAGATTACGCTATGAAAATTATCACGTCGCATCGCGAAGAAACCGCCGTTTACGCAGCCGAGGAGCTTAAGAAGTATCTTGATATGATGTGCCCCGACTTCGCAGAGGGCATCGTTTACACCGACACGCCGAGCGCCGATGACGGCATCGTGCTCGCGCTTATGAGCGAGCTTTCGCTTGAAACACCGGAGGTAAAGGATCCCGTCACCGACGATATTCTGTATATCGACGTCGAGGGCGGCAAGGGCGTTATCGCCGGAAGCAACATCCGAAGCATACTCCTTTCCGTGTACCGTTATCTGACAGAGGCGGGCTGCCGCTTCATCCGTCCCGGCAAGAACGGCGAGTATATTCCCACGCGTGATATGAGCACCTTCTCCTGCAAATACCGCCACGCAGCGGCATACCCGTTCCGCGGCGAATGTATCGAGGGCGCGGTAAGCTTCGAGCACGTGCGCGACACTATCATCTGGTCGCCGAAGGTCGGTATGAATATGTTTATGATGGAGCAGGTAGTTCCCTATAACTACATCAGCCGCTGGTACAAGCATCTTTCGAACACCGTGCTTGAGGACGAAAAGGTGTCCTTCGAGCAGGTCGGCGAATACGTCAAGGAGCTCGACGCACTCGTCAAAAAGTGCGGACTTCAGCACCACGCACTCGGTCACGGCTATCTTCTTGAGCCGTACGGCGTTCACTACATAGACCGCTCGGTAGAATATCACCTTTCCGACGAGGCTATTGCCGACACGGCACTTGTAAAAGGTCAGCGCGGGCTTTTCAGCCGCTCGCCTAACTTCACCCAGCTCTGCTACTCAAAAAAGGAAGTTCGCAAAAAGGCGATCGACTGGCTCGTTTCCTACGTTGAGAGAAAGCCGTTCATCGACTTCTTGCACGTGTGGCTCGCGGACTCAATAAATAACCAGTGCGAGTGTGAATCCTGTCAGGGGCACCGTGTATCCGACCTCTATGTAAAAATGCTCAACGAGCTCGACGAGGCACTCACGGCGAAGGGGCTCGACACCAAGATCGTGTTCATTCTCTACGTTGACACCAACTGGCCGCCTCTTTACGAAAGGATCAACAACCCCGACCGCTTCATAATGCTCACCGCGATCGGCGGACGCGACTACGCAAAGCCGTACGACGACACGCCTTACAAGGGCGATATCCCCGAATACGTAAAGAACGACTTTAAGCTTTCAACAAGCTTCCCGATGATTTTAAAGCTCATAGACGCGTGGAAGCCTGCCTTCGACGGCAGAAAGTTCGTTTACGAATATCATATGTACACACACCATTTCGATGATCCCGGCTACGTGCGCCTGTCCAAGCTGTTTATGCAGGACTGCAAGAATATCGGCGCGTTCGGCTTCGACGGCATCATCAGCGACCAGACGCAGCGCTCGTTCTTCCCGAACGGTCTTGCGATGTCCTCCTACGCCGCGGGTATGTACGACACCGACACGGATTTCGACGCCTTCAGCGAGGATTACTTCAAGGGCGCGTACGGCGCAGACTACAAGCTCGCAAAGGATTATCTCTACGAGATTTCCCGTCTTATGAGCCCCGATATTCTTCAGGTCAAAATGGATATCGTTGACCTCGACGACGACCTTGGAAGCACCAAGAGCGTGGAGCGCAGAGATTGGATAGACAACCCCGAAATGCAGGATAACTTCCGCACCGCCATGGCGCTTGCCGAGCGCTTTGAGGGCACCGCAAAGGCGCATATGGATATGGAAAACCAAACGCACGCACACTCGTGGATGCTTCTCTATCATCACACGACGTACGTCCGCCACTACGCAGACACGCTTCTCGCACGCTCTCTTGGCGACGTCGAGCTTGCCGAGGCAAAGTACCGCGAGCTTATTGATACCATGTCGAGAATTGAGCTCAATATTGCTCCCGAATTTGACCTGCATCTGTTTGACAACTCGATAAAGAGAAAGATCAAATAACAGCAACAAAATTTATATATATAAAATTCAGATAACCTCTTGACTTATACGCGCCGTTGGTGTAGACTAATGGCGCGTATATATTTTATATGCAATAAACGACAATTTCAAAGGAGATGCTACGATGAAGATACTCACAAATCACCGTGAGGAAACGGTTCTTTACGCGGCAGAGGAGCTGTGGAAATATCTCGATATGATGAACCCCGGCTTTTGCACGGGCATCGAGTACACAAAAAAGGCAAAGCGTACCGACGGAGCGATAGTTCTCGCGCTTATGAGTGAATTTGACCTCGAAACTCCCGAAATGAAGGATCCGATGACCGACGATATTCTCTATATCGACATTGAAAACGGCTCTGGTATCATCGCAGGCTCAAACATCCGAAGCATACTCCTTTCCGTATACCGTTATCTTAACAAAGCGGGCTGCCGATTTATCCGTCCCGGTAAGGACGGCGAGATAATTCCCTCTCGCGATATGTCCGCGTTTTCCTTAAAATACCGCCATGCGGCATCCTACCCCTTCCGCGGCGAATGTATTGAGGGTGCCGTAACGGTAGAACAGGTAATCGACACCGTTATCTGGTCGCCAAAGGTCGGCATGAATATGTTTATGATACAGCAAGTCGTCCCCTACAACCTCATGAGCCGCTGGTATAAGCATCTGTCAAACACCCGTCTTGAGGACGAGAACGTGCCGTTTGAACAGTACTGCCGCTTCACCGAGGACATCGAAAAGGTAATAAAAAAGGTCGGGCTTCAGTATCACGGTCCCGGCCACGGATATCTCTTTGAGCCTTGGGGTATTCACTACCTCGACCGAACCGTCGAATATAACTTTTCCGATGAGGCCATCGCCGCAAGTGCCCTTGTTAAGGGTAAGCGAGGACTTTACAGCCGCTCGCCCAACTTCACCCAGCTTTGCTACTCAAATCCCGATGTGCGAAAGAAGGTCGTCGATTGGCTTGTCGCATTTGTTTTGAAGAAGCCGTTTCTCGATTTTCTCCACATCTGGCTTGCAGACTCGATAAACAATCAGTGCGAATGTGAGAATTGTGCACCACACCGCGTATCCGACCTTTACGTCACACTTCTCAACGAGCTTGATGCGGCACTCACGGCAAAGGGGCTCGACACAAAGGTCGTATTCATTCTCTACATAGACACCAACTGGCCGCCGCTCTATGCGAAATTCAATAATCCCGACCGTTTTATTATGCTCACCGCGATCGGCGGCAGAAACTTCAAGGACACCTACGATCCGAACGAATACGAAGGTCCTACGCCGCCGTACGTTCGCAACAACTACACGATAAGCACCGATTTTCCGCTTATCCGCCGGTTTATCGACGAGTGGAAGGGAGCATTCGACGGTCCGAAATTCTCTTTCGAATATCATCTTTACGCCGCGCACTATAACGATCCGAGCTATGTCAACTTCGCCAAGGTGTTCCCGCGCGATGCCAAAACCATAAAGAGCTACGGCTTCTCAGGCATTATGAACTGTATGACACAGCGCTGCGCCTTCCCGACTGCGCTTCCCATCGCCGTTTACTCCGAAACGATGCTCGATAGCTCCATCGAGTTCGAGGCGTTCGAGGACGACTACTACAGAAATGCATTCGGTACTAACTTCACCGTTGCAAAAGACTATCTCTATTCACTGTCAGGGCTTATGAACCTTGACAATTTGAGCGTTCGCCTTGAAATCGCCGTTAACAACGACGAGGCAGGCACGTCAGAAACCATCCGCCGTAAGCCGTGGGCGGAGGATGCCAAGACGCGCGACGATTTCCGCGCGGCCATAAAGCTTGCCGCAGAGTTTGAGGCGGTGGCAAAAGCGTATGCCGACAGCGAAACGCATCCTACAGTCGCTCGCTCGTGGGAGCTTCTTTACTACCACACCTTCTATGTCCGTCACCTTGCAGAGGTCTACCTACTCCATGGACAGGGCGACATCGAAGCGACTCGCGCAAGATACGCGGAAATGATCGACGCGCTCTCCGAAATGGAGCCTAAAATCGCAGATGCGTTCGACTTACACATCTTCGACAGCTCTGCAAAGAGAAAACTTGAGCTTTAAATCGCTTTATACACTAAAATTTTACATAAATATTTTAAAACCCCTTGATTTGCGAGTATTTTTAGAGTATAATAATATCGTATGAATTAAAAATCTTTTAGGAGAGTATAAAAATGGCACTTGTAACAACTAAAGAAATGTTCAAGAAGGCATATGAGGGCGGCT
>JAZSJI010000136.1:0-2070 GCA_045534235.1 Candidatus Flemingiibacterium sp.
AATTGTCTTCCTAAGACCGCTTGGCCTCCGACTTGCTGCATCATCGGTGTCATAGCGATGAAACCTCTTTCTGTAGAATAATTACAGCGTGAAAATTTATTTTCACGCTGTTACTTCTGCCGTCACGTACGCGTATAATGCATCCCCTATCAGCAGTCGCCCAGCCGAGCCGGGTGGGGTGTCGGGGCGGGTGGATCGGCGTTTGAGAGCAAAAATACGCATACATCGCGGCAGAAGCCGCGATTTGTTATTAGTGGTGATCGTGGCCGCAACCCGAGTGGCAGGACGAGCAATCGTGCGAGCAGGGACGCTGACCGGTGATCTGATAGGTGATCTCCGCGTTGACCTCGTTCATAAAGTCGTTAACGACCTCCTGTGCCGCCTGATACTCAAGCATTACGGGATTTTCGGTAATCTCGTGGTAAAGCTCGTTGATGCGAGCCTCGATACGCTTGATAAATTCCGCATCCTTTTCGGGCTTCTTGTATTCTTCAGTAAGAGCGGTAGACTGCGCGTTGTATTCAACCATAAGCGTCTGAAGCTTTCTGTCCTCGGTATAAGCCTTCTCCGCTTCCTGAAGCGCTACAACGCGGGGATCTTTCTTAATTTCTTGGCCGAGCTTTGCGGCAAGTTCCATAACTTCCATTTTTGTTTCTCCTTGTATATAAAATATTTTGTTGACTAATTAAACAATCTCGCCGAAAAGCGCAAAGGTTTCGGCTCTCGTTATCTTTACAGCGGCGAATTTGCCGATGAGCGCTTCGCTTACGCTGTCGCGCGGAATATGCACGAGCTTATTGGAATCGGCACGTCCCGTTAACATATCGGGCGAGTTTTTGCTCTCGCCTTCAATGAGCACGCGCTCGGTCTTACCCACAAGCGCGAGGTTTTTGGTAAGAGATATCTCGTTCTGCGTTTCGAGCAGTCTATCAAATCTCGCGGACTTTACCTCTTGCGGCACTTGGCATTCCATAGCCGCCGCAGGCGTCAGCGGACGCGGCGAATAGATAAACGAGTAGACCATATCAAATCCGACCGTACGGAGCATTGTGAGCGTTTCTTCAAACTCCTCGTCACTCTCGCCGGGGAAGCCTACGATAATGTCCGACGATATTGCAACGTCGGGCATCTGCTCGCGCATATATTTAACGAGCGCAAGATAGCTCTCGGGCGTATATCGGCGGTTCATTTCCTTTAGCACACGTGCGCTTCCCGATTGAAGCGGCAGGTGGAACTGCTTTGCGCATTTTTCGTTTCGCGCCATCGTGTCTATAAGCTTATGTGACGCGTCCTTCGGGTGGCTCGTCATAAAGCGGAGTATAAAGTCGCCGTCAAGGGCGCATATCTCCTCGACGAGATCGGCAAAATCCTGTCCCTCGGAGTGGTAAGAGTTGACGTTCTGACCGAGCAGGGTGATCTCCTTCGCGCCGCTTGCGATAACGTCCTTCACCTCTGCGATAATATCGGCGCGCTCACGGCTACGCTCGCGTCCGCGCGTATACGGCACGACACAGTACGAGCAGAAATTGTTGCAGCCGTACATCACGCTGACCCACGCGGTAAGGCTCGACTCACGCTTTATCGGAAGTCCCTCCGCAAGCGAGCCCTCGGGCGCGTCCACGGTAAAACTTCGCTTACCGCCGCCAAGCTTGTTATTAAGTATTTCAGGGAATCTATAGAGCATTCCCGTGCCGATAAGAAAATCGACGTACGGATAGCTGTGCTTCACCTCTTTCATACGGTGCTCCTGCGTAACCATACAGCCGCAGACGCCGATAAGCAGGGAAGGGTTCTTCTCTTTAAGCTTCTTGAACTGTCCCGTTGTGGAAAGTGCGCGAAGCTCGGCGTGCTCGCGTACGGCGCAGGTGTTGACGAGTATGAGGTCAGCGTCGTCAGGCGTGTCCGTGCGAATATAGCCCATTTCGCTCGCCATACCGCGAAGCTGCTCGCTGTCCGCTTCGTTCTCCTGACAGCCAAACGTGCGTATAAAGCATTTCGGCGGTGCGTCAAGCTCCGCGTTTTTGTCGCGTACAGCCGCCATTATGCGGTACTGCTCGGCGATTTGCTCTT
>JAZSJI010000023.1:0-5384 GCA_045534235.1 Candidatus Flemingiibacterium sp.
CACAGAACGACATGGCTACGATCCGACTTCATCGCCATAGCGCTGTTAAGGTCGGAGTTTCTGATCTTAACCTTGATGTCAAAGCTTGTAGTCGCATCAAAGATGTTGAGAGCTTCAACATCACTCGAAGCGTCATAAAGCTGTATGTTCTTAAGACCGAGAATTTCGCCGCGCATAAGGATCGGGCGATAGTCCTGTGTAGTAGTGTCGGACCAACCGTTCGCCGCGAGCGTGATAGCGTCGCCGAAGGATAACGAATTTCCTCCTTCCTCGGAATTTGCCAACAAGCTGACAGGTACCAACGAAAGTACCATGCAAAATGTAAGCAGCAGTGCTAAAAATTTCTTTTGCATTCCTTTTTTCCTCCTAAAAAAGATTTTTGTAGAAAATTTTGCTTTGCATACACCAAAAAGCATTGAAAACCAAACGTTCGCACTACAACTATGACTCCAATGCGTGGTGGGATTTTGCAATATATTTTCGGCAAATATGCAAAATATCCAAAAAGATACATCATTATTATACCACTACATAACAACAGATGTCAAGAAAAAATATTGCCGCAAATCATATTCTACCTATGTACCAATTTTCGAGTCCTTTTTTGTTGCAAAATGCCTAAAACAACAAAAATCAAAGCCGATTTTACAAAAGGATAATACATAGAAGCAGCAAAAAAATACATTAATTTCTACATTTATTAATATCGAAAAGCCGCTTTCTTTTCGACGTCGGCTCCACAAAAGAAAATCAGGCGGCTGCTACACTTTTCATTAGCCTGCTTTAAATCAAAAAATCAAATCATACACCTGCATATCGCTTGGCTATTTCTATAACGAGCGCGGTGCACCTTTCCATATCCTCGACGCACGCAAACTCCATCTTTCCGTGGTGGTTGTGCGACGCCGTTCCGAGATTCGGACAAGGCAGCCCCATGAACGAAAGTCTGCTTCCGTCCGTGCCGCCTCGTACGGGGTAGCTGACGGGCTCTCCGCCAAGCGCGCGTACAGCGTCGTATGCGGTATCGATAAGGTGATGCTCGGGGAGCACCTTTTCCTTCATATTTCTGTAGCTTTCTCTGATGTCGACCTTAACTGTTCCCTCTCCGTATCGGCGGTTGAGCTCGTCTGCAACGCGGCGCGCGTACTCACAGCGGTACTGCATCTTGTCCATATCGTGGTCGCGAATGATAAACGAAAGGCGCGCGTGCTCGACCGAGCCCTCCATTGAGGTCATATGGTAAAAGCCCTCGTAGCCCGAGGTGTGCTCGGGACGCTCAAGCTCGGGTAATGCCGCCATAAATTCGTGCGCGACGACAGAGGCGTTGATAAGCTTATTCTTCGCTTCACCGGGATGTATGCTCTTGCCCTCTATTTCGACCTTGAGTGCCGATGCGTTGAAGGTTTCGTACTCGACCTCGCCGAAGAAAGCTCCGTCTACCGTGTACGCCCACTTTGCGCCAAAGCGTTCAACGTCAAAAAGGTCCGCGCCGCGTCCGATCTCCTCGTCGGGCGTGAAGCCGATGCGTATTTTGCCGTGGGGGATAGAGGGGTCGGCAAGCAGTCGCTCGCACGCGGTGATTATCTCCGCGACACCCGCCTTATCGTCCGCGCCGAGCAACGTCGTGCCGTCGGTTACAACAAGCGTTTTGTCTATATAATTTTCGAGTACGGGGAACTCGTCTGCGCGCATAGTAATACCGAGATTTTCGTTAAGCACAATATCTCCGCCGCGATATTCGATCACGCGCGGCTTTACGCCCTTGTCCTCAACCTCCGGCGAAACGTCCATATGTGCGATAAAGCCGATTACGGGTGCACTCTCGCAGCCCTCGCTCGCGGGAACGGTGGCGAAAAGGTAGCCGTTTTCGTCAAGCTCGACCTCACAAAGTCCAAGCTCGACAAGCTCGTCGCGAAGCACCTTCGCAAACTCCATCTGCGAAGGCGTCGACGGACAGCACTCATTCTCCTCGCACGACGCCGTGCCGTACGTGGCATATTTCATAAGTCTTTCGTATGCTTTCATTTTTTATCTCCTTATGTTTTTTGTGTGGGGGATACGCGGGGGATACGCGGCTTTCTTGAAAGAAAGCCTGGCAAAGAACTTCAAATTGGCTTCGCCGCCACAGAGGCATTGGCTAAACCGTAGCCCACGCTCCAGCCAGCCGGGGACCTCGGCGACACCCGTGTCGCCACCCCGGCAACTGTTCGTGGGGAGCGTTTGTATAGCCACACTTTTTGCGCTTGCGTGTATGCCGCCTTGCTTCGCTCGTCGGCAAAAAGTTAGCACACGCCACACAAACAGCGTGATGCGTAAATCTAACTTTCGCGCACAGCGAAGCGTCTGCGCACCCGGCAACCACTCGCGTTAAAATGTCGCAAAACGAGCGATGACCACAAGCCGGTTGCCGGGATGCAGGGTTCCCGGCTACCGAGAGCGCGGTGCACGATGCTCGGAGCGCTGTGTGCCGACCGAGAGCGCTAAATTCAGGCTTTGATTTCGCAAACAAAATGTGAGCGCAGCGTCGAGTGAAGTTTTTGCGGAGCTTTTTTCAAAAAGCGACCGTAATCCCCTATCAAACGATTCTATTAAGCCCAACGCCTGTGCTTACAAAATTGTCAAGCGAGGCGTCGATAACGGACAGCAGGCGCTCGCGAGCCGCCTTGCTCGCCCACGCGATGTGGGGGGTGATGATACAATTTTTCGCGGTGAGAAGCGGATTTTCGGGGAGAGCCGGCTCGTTTGCAAGCACGTCGAGCGCCGCGCCCGAGAGCTTACCCGAGTTGAGCGCGTCTGCAACGTCGCGCTCATTCAGTACCGCACCGCGCGAGGTGTTGATAAGACGCGCGCCGTCGCGCATTTTCGCGATAAACGCCGCGTCGACAAGTCCGCGCGTCGCATCGTTAAGCGGACAGTGGAGCGATACCGCGTCAGCTTCAGCAAGGAGCGTGTCAAGCGGCACGTATTTTACAATATCCGTGTCCTCGTGCTCATGCGCCGTGTGCGCGAGAACACGCATACCGAGTGCACTTGCTACCTCTGCCACGCGCATACCGATGTTGCCGCAGCCCACAAGTCCGAGCGTCAGTCCTTCGAGCTCCGTGAACATCACGCGGTGGTATTCGTATCCGGGTATACCCGTCCACATTTTCTCCTTAACAATTCCCTGCATACCATCGAGGTCTGCGAAGAGCGTCAAGAGAAACTGCACCGTAAGCTGTGCCACAGACGCGGTCGAGTACGCGGGAATGTTCACCACCGCAACGCCGCGCGCCTTGCACGCATCGATGTCTATCATATCAAAGCCCGTACCGAGCGCGGACACGTATTTGACCGTCGGGCACTTATCAAGCAGCTCTGCCGTGACCTTACAGCGGTTGGTGTAAACGGCGGTCGCGCCGACACATTTTTCGGCACATTCCTCGTTTGGCGTTTTGTCGAAAACCTCGACCTCGCCGTACTTTTTAAGGAAGTCCCACGACAAATCGCCCGGATTGACGGCAAAGCCGTCGAGCACTACAATTTTCATAATAATCCTCCAAAGATGGTTTTATATAAGCATTATACCACACCGTCGCCGACAAATCAAGCATAATTTCGCGCGTGTTGACATTTCGTCGGTTTTGATATACAATAAACGTATAACTACCAAAGGAGGTGCGCTGTGGTAACACTTGAGCAAAAGACACGCTTTGACAAATGCGTGCAGTCGGCACTTGTCGGCGAGCACCGCCGTGACGGCATCGGCAGGCTCGGAGAGCGCACGCTCCATCTGATACTCAAAAGCTTTTTTGAGCCCGACACAGATTGCCACGAGGTAAAGATTGGGCGCTACGTTGCGGATATTTGCCGCGGCGACGAGATAATCGAGATACAGACGCGTGCCTTCGCCGCGCTCGCACCGAAGCTCTCGGCGTACCGTCCGAACTATAAGGTAACACTCGTGTACCCGATAGCCGACGTTAAGTATATATCGTGGATAGCCCCCGAAACGGGCGAGATGTCGGAGCGGCACAAGTCACCAAAGCGCGGTAAGCCGTGGGACGTACTCTTTGAGCTCTACGCTCTGCGCTCACTTTTGCCGTTTGAGGGCGTACGGCTTATGCTCGTCTTTATGAACATGGACGAATATAAGCTTTTAACGGGCAAGAGCAAGAACAAAAAAAGCCTCGGCGCGTCACGCCACGAGCGTGTGCCGACCGAGCTTTGCGATATTTTAGAGCTTAACGAGCCGTCGGATTATGCGGTGCTTATACCGCCGACGCTCAAGGACGAGTTCACCGCCGCGGAGTTTGCAAAGGCGGCGAAAATGACACAGCGCACCGCGTGGCGAGCACTTCAGGCGCTGCTCGCACTCGGCGTTATCGAGCGCACGGGTATGCGCGGAAAGGCGTATGTATACGGAAAGCGCGATACACCGTAGGGGCGAATTCTATATTCGCCCCACCTCGCGGGAGCATATGGAATGCTCCCCTACAGCGCAGTCGGCGTTTGCAATAATTAACAATAAAAGCCAAGCGGCAAAACGCCGCTTGGCTTTATCGCTGTTTGTGCTATCTGCAATCGTTCCGCTTAATATTTATGCTTACAGAACGGGCATTTCGGATAATCAAAATCGTGCTGTTTGCCGCAGTTGGGACACTGCTTTTGCGGCAAGCCCTCCTCGTGCGAATCGGCTAAAAAGAACTCAAGCTTTCCGCAATTTGGGCAACTGTATATGTCGACCTCCATCGCGCCTGCGAGCAAATTGGGAAGGTCGCCAAGTACCCAGCCCGTCTGTCCGAGCTGTAGCTTTTCCCTTTTTACGTGGTTCATAGCCTGCGCGCAGCGCAGGCAAAGCATATCGTTTTTCACGCTGTGTCATCTCCTCTATCCGTTTTATGTCCCCATTCGATATTGTTTTCCCGCATAGACGTCGGCTTCACAGTGCTCCCTCCGGGAGGGAGTTCCCGACAAAGTCGGGTGAGGGAGAGTGCGCGAACGTCAAGGTTGAGCAAATTATACGGATGCGCAGGCTCCTTCCGTCACGCTTCGCGTGCCACCTCCCTCCCGGAGGGAGGCTTTGATGTAGCTGAGTGGCAACGATAACATATTAAAGCATTTTGGAAGCAGTTATCGGTCCGTTCGCTTACGCAGCTTTATTTATGCTTTCTCTCTGAACTGTCCCGAGTTAAGCTTTGCGTACATACCGCCAAGTGCAACAAGCTCGTCGTGTGTGCCCTGCTCGATTATCTCACCGCCCGAAATGACCGCGATCTCGTCCGCGTTCTTTATCGTAGACAAGCGGTGTGCGACGACTATCGTCGTACGTCCGCGGCAGAGCTCGTCAAGCGCCGTCTGTATCATTATTTCAGTCGTGTTGTCAAGCGCACTCGTCGCCTCGT
>JAZSJI010000179.1:0-5401 GCA_045534235.1 Candidatus Flemingiibacterium sp.
CTCTTGGAAAAGTACAAGAAGTGAACCACCAACGCTCGGATAAATATAACCTGCCGTTCGGAATAATTCGAACGGCGGTTTTTCTATTTGTGAAAATGCTAGAAATATCCTTAAAAATCGTTGTTTTATCCAATTTAATCGGCGCAAAGTACCTTGACAAGCACTACCTGGTATGGTAAAATGTTGTTAATAGATATGGGATTTCACATGTTATCCCTATTCAAAAAAAGTAAGGAGAAAAACTATGAGCTTATTTTTCAAATCCGATCTTTACAAAACACTTTGTGAGGTATATTCAGAGAAGCGTATGCTTGACTATATAGATACGCTTAAAAAGCTGGAGGATCCCCGTGGCTATTCCGCATTTAATAAGTCTACCGCGTGGTGCGAGGAAGTGCTGAAGAAGGAAGGCTTTTTCGACGTTCGCCGCATAGCCCACAAGGCTGACGGTGAAACTGCTAATTTCGACTTCATCATGCCTCAGGCTTGGGATCTCTGCGGACGCTCTACGCTCGAGATCGTTGAGCCTATAAGCGAAGTAATCGCGGATACCGATATTTCCACACTCTACGTTTCCGAATACTCTGCGCCCACACCCGAGGGCGGCATTACCGCAGAGCTTGTTGACTATGCTACACTCGACCCCAATAATCCTGACTGCAAGGGTAAATACGTGTTCTACCGCGGATATCTTCCTCCGCAGGATCCGCTTTGTGTAACACTTGCGGGTGCCGGCTGTGCAGGTATCGTATTTGCGGCGTTCACCGCCACCGAACAAGATCCCGACGTTCCTACTTGGACCAACGGCCACGGTAAGATCGGCTGGTATAACCTTAAGGAAGATCCGATGACCTCTATTTTCTGCGTATCCCCCAAGACCGGTGTTAAGCTTCTCGAGCTGCTTTCCAAGGGCAAGGTAGTTCTCCACGGAGTGATGGATACCAAGCTCTACGACGGCGAGATTTACACCGTAACCGCGACTATCCCCGGAAAGTCCGACGATGAATTCGCGCTTCTCGCTCACCTCTACGAGCCCTTCTACTCCGATGACTCGCAGGGCTTTGGCGTTGGAGTTGAAATTGCAATTATGCTCAAAAAGCTCATCGATGACGGCGTGCTTCCGAAGCCCGAAAAGACGCTGCGCATCATCTTCTCGATGGAGCGTTACGGCTTCGCGGCATTCTTCGCAAATCACGACAAGAAGATCCTTGCGGCAACGAGCATCGATACACTCACCTGCCTTGCAACCGATATACTCAAGCTGCCTTTCGCAATCAAGGAATCGCCGCTTTCCAACCCCTTCTTCGGCGATATGCTCTTTAATGAAGCGATGGATACCTTCTGCCCCGACGTTTATTGGACGTTCAATCCCGGTAATATGTCCGACGACTGCTGGCAGGCAGAGCCTACCGTTGATATTCCCACCAACTGGTGCGTAAGCAGCTGCGGAAACTCTCGCGGCGACTATCATCACGCAGATGCCCCCATTTTCGACGGTATGATCCCCGAGCTTATGGCAAAGCTCGTTCCTATGATCGCGGCATACTGTGCAGTTGTCGTTTGCGGCGACAAGGCGCACTTTGAAAAGGTTGCGACAGCGCTTGAGCCTACTGCGGCAAAGTGGCTTGAGTTGAAAAAGAACTACCTCGCAGGCATGGCGGCACGCGGGGCTTACGGTAAGACTGAAGCACGTTGGAGAGTTAAAGCGGCAGAAATGCTCTACCTTGGCAGAATGAACTCCTTCAACCGCTTCTATGACGGTGTTGTGACACCCAAGCTCCCCGTGCACTGGGCAGACAGCTATTTCGCATCGCTTCCCGAGCGCGAATTCTCCGAGGCGGAGAAGAAGGCAAACAGCATCCGCTACCGCGTACTTACCAAGGGACTACCGTTCTCGCAGGCACGCGTGCCGGTTGCAGAGCGCACCTTTATCGAGCCCTGTCACGAAATGGTTTGGGGACTTCTTTCTCCTGAGAGAACCGTTCTCGAAGCAATCCGCCTGAAGGACGGTGCGCACAATGGCAATACCTCTGACGCGGCGATCGAAAAGGCACTTAAGTATTTCGAATTCCTCGAAAAATACGGCTACATAGAAAGAGTATAACTTCCACAGATTTGAAAGGTGTAGGTACATCACAATGAAATTTGAACTTCCCGCACTTGATAAAGCTCCCGTTAAAATACCGCATTTCCCGACGAATGAATGTGCATTCGTGTACCGTGCGCTTGAATTTTTCACGTACGAGAAGATTGCAAAGGCACTTGGTACAACCCCCGAGAATATCAAAGAGCTCGGTGAGGCTATGGGCATCTGTCAGGATCAGAAAAATGACGTATGGCTTCGTAAGGGCTACATCACCATTATTCGTGCTATGTGGCATTTGCTCCCTTACGAGCAGCTTATCGAGCTGCTTGAAACGGATGCAGACGAGCTTGCTATACTTTTGCGCGAGGAAGATTTCCTTGATATCAAGCTTGGTAAAAAGCCCGTGTGCGAAAGACTCGCTTGGAGGGAAATTACCGAATCGGACAAGGTCGCACTTGCAAGAATCAAGCTTTCTATGAGCGAGCTCTCTCTCAAGGGGAAAGAGCCGTTTGAGTTTGAGTACATTATGCCCGACGTTGAGCTTTCCGGCAAGGAAAACTTCGGAGCGAGAATTATCTATCTGTTTTCCGGGCTTTATCAGAAGGCACTTGACGTTGACAGCGAGGAATACTGCTCCGATGAGCTTCTTGAAAGCTACAGCAGAGTTGGTGTTAACGGAATTTACATTCAGGGCGTGCTTTACCTGCTTACCGAATTCCCGTTCAACAATGAGCTTTCAAAAGGATTCGAAAAGCGTATTGCAAACTTAAAAAAGCTCACCGAAAGATGCGCAAAGTACGGCATCAAGGTTTACCTTTACATAAACGAGCCTCGCTCGATGAATAAGGCATTCTTTGAAAAATATCCTCACATAAAAGGTCACTACGAGAGCGACGAGCGCATCTGTATGTGCACCTCAACCAAAGAAGTGCAGGACTATATCAAAAACGCTTTTGAAACCATCTGCAGAAACGCTCCCCTAATCGGCGGATTTATCTGTATGGCAAAGAGCGAAAACCTCACAAACTGCTATTCTCACGTGCATAATTCCGGCTTGTGCAACTGTCCGAGATGCAAAGACAGAACAGTGGGCGAGGTAATCGGCGAGCTGTTTCACGCTATCCGAGAGGGTGTTGACCGAGTTAACCCCGATATAAAGGTCTTTGACTTCTCGTGGGACGGCGACAGCATCGATATTAGACTCGACGTTATCGACCACCTGCCCGAGCGTGTTATCGTTGAAAGCATTAACGAATCCGGAATTCCGTATGAAATCGGTGGCGTTCCCTGCAAGATCACGGACTATTCGCTTAATATCGTAGGCCCCGGTGAACGCTCGCTTACGATGTGGAAAAGAGCAAAGGAAAGAGGACTCGAAACCGCGGCAAAGGTGCAGATCAACACGACTTGGGAGTGCTCGACGGTTCCCGCGCTTCCCGTACTTGACAAGGTTGACTATATGATGTCAAGACTTCGCGAGGAGGGCGTTAATCACGTTCAGCTTTCCTGGACGCTCGGCGGTTATCCCTCGATGAATCTGCTCTACGCCTGCAAGTATTTCTTTGAAAACTCAAAGATTCCCGAAATCAGCGAGAACATGAAAAAAGCAACCAAGCTCTTCTCCGAAGCGTTCAGCGAATTTCCGTCCGGCCTCACCGAAGCATATTACGGACCGCAAAATTCCGGCCCGTCTACCTTGTTCTATGAGGAGCCTACAGGGTATATGTCAACAATGACGTGCTACGCCTACGACGACCTTGAGGGCTGGAGAGGCGCAAGAAACAGAATTCATAAGTACCCCGAAGACGTGTTTATAAACCAGTTTGAAAAGCTCTGCACGAAGTGGAAGGAAGGCCTCGTGCTCATCGAAAACGATGAGAATGAGGAGATCAGAATAATGGCAGAGGCAGGCTACAGCATCTTCCGCTCCTCACTCAATCTTTCGAGGTTCATTCGTCTGCGCGACAACGGCGGCTCGAATAAGGAGCTTTATGACATTGTCCTCGACGAGCGTGAAAACGCAGTCAATATGCTTAAACTGATGAACAAGAATCCGTCGATCGGATTTGAGGCGGCAAACCACTACTATTTCAGCCGCTTCGGCATTTGTGAGAAGGTAGTCAACTGCGATTATCTCTTGGAAAAGTACGGCAAATAAGAATTAAAACGCAAACCACCCGTCGCCAAGTATGCGGCGGGTGATTTTTTGCGCAAAATTTGCGCTGAATTACATACGATACGCATACGTGCGGGAAGGCAATTTACTTGAATGACGGCGCTCAATTTTAATATATGAAATATACTGTGTTTTATTGACATAGGTAAAGTTTAGTGATATAATTAAATTGACCCAGTAGACACTACTTTACCATAATCCTTCATTTGAATTATTCATTTAAGATAAAGCACACGCTGCTGAGAAAATTTTACATACCCTTTCGGAGCTTTGGATAGTTGGTTTACGGGAGGGTGAAAGGAGATATATACCTATGAAGAAAAGACTAATGGCAATGGTTTTATCTGTGCTTATGGTCGTGTCGGTAATTCCGATGTCGGTTATTCCCGTATCGGCTGTTACCGTGTCGGCGCGCCCGACAACGCCCGTGCTACAGAATACCAATCAGGGCGACGGAATAATCCTCGCTAAATATGCCCAGACACACCTTGAAAACGGTGTGCCCGACGGAACCGTGGATATCGTTATTCAGGCGCATACCACGGGACAGGTCACGAGGACCGATACCGTAGTTCCTACGGACATCGCGCTTGTGCTTGACCTCTCGGGCAGTATGGATGAGATTCAGGGCCGTGTTACGAGAACCGATTATACAGCGGTGTATGCAACAGAAACGCGCTACGGTGCTTATCGCACCTATTACACGATGAATACTACCGGCGATATGTACATCGAAACTGCCGCTGATACGTATACGCGTGTAAGAAGCGCCGGCTTTGACGACAACGGTTATCAGTATTACTACTACGGTGGCTACAATAACCGTACATACGTTTATCCCGAGCTCGAAGCAGGTCTTGCACCGAGCAGCAGCCGTTCGGAGAATTACGACGTAGAGCAATTCTACGCACAGACTACGGTGGTAGTTGATGAGGGCGCGCCGAAGATTGACCTTCTTAAAGAGGCGGTTGATGAGTTCATCGCAGGCACGGCGGAGCATAACGCCACGCTTACCAACGAAGCGGATATGCACCGCATTTCGATCATAAAGTTCGGTACCGCGGATTACTACAACGACAACGATCTTCTTGCAGAGGGCGACAACAAAAATTACCAGGATTACAACTACTGTCAGGTAG
>JAZSJI010000069.1:0-2226 GCA_045534235.1 Candidatus Flemingiibacterium sp.
GAGGGCGATGCCCCCGGCCAGGGAGGCGCTGCGCCCAACCGCCGCCCCGCCCTCCCCGACACCCCACCCGGCTCGGCTAATTCGATAAAGAGGAGTGTGTGGCGAGATATTTTCATCACCACCATTATACCACCTTTTTGCGGCAAAGTAAAGAGATATTTCGCCGAATTATCTGTACAAAGTGAAAAGTTTGTGATAGAATATACTCAAAGAGCATCGAAAGGATAGAAAAATGGCTGAATTTAAGACTAACGTATACCGAATATTTGACAAAGAAAAGCTCCCGTACACGCCGCACACTTACGAGCACGGCGACGGTGCGGTGGATGGCATGACGCTCGCGGGACTACTTGGCATTGATCCTGCAAAAATATTCAAAACGCTCGTAACCAAGGGTGCGGACAAAAACTATTATGTGTTCGACGTGCCCGTGAACCGTGAACTTGATCTCAAAAAGGCGGCGAAGGCTGTCGGCGTTAAGTCAGTTGAGATGATACCTGTCGCGGACATCAACAAGGTCACGGGCTACGTGCGCGGCGGCTGCTCGCCTATCGGTATGAAGAAAAAGTACCGCACGGTGTTCGATGCGACGGCAGAAAGCCTTGAAACGATGCTCGTCAGCGCGGGTAAGATCGGCTGGCAGATCGAGGCAAGACCGCAGGATTTGGCGAGGCTCTCCGATGCGACGTTTGCGGATATTTTACTTGCTTTACAGTAAGATACGGCTTTTTGTATATTTTAAGGATAAAAACTTTCGCGTACCCCCTTGCATTTTAGAAAAAACTGTGTTATACTGATGTAAATGCGATGATGGAGTTTGCTCCTTGTCCATAGCGTACACAGAGATGACCGACTCGCGCTTGGCGCGTGGCTGGAAGCGGTCTTGCGCGGACACGGCGGCGTTTCGCTCACGAGCAGCGGTGCTGAAGGGTTCTTGTAGGTGCCGACGGTTGACGACCGTTAAAGCGTCGCCGAGTGTATTGCTTCTTTTGAGCAATAAAATAAGGTGGTACCGCGGAAACGCATATGAAAATATGCCGCTTCGTCCTTAAATTTGGACGGGCGGCTTTTTGTTTTGCCCGAATACACGTAATTGAAAGGATAGATCAAAATGAAAGAAAAACTTGAACAGATCCGTGCGGCGGCGATCGCCGAGCTTTCTGCTCCCGACGCTGACCTCGAAGCGCTTCGCATACGCTTCCTCGGAAAGAAGGGTGAGCTGACCGCCGTGCTTCGCGGAATGGGACAGCTTACGGCAGAGGAGCGTCCCGTTATCGGCGCGCTCGCAAACGAGGTGCGTGAGTACATCGAAAACGCAATTGCCGAAAAGGCAGAGGCGCAGAAGGGCGCGGCACTTGCAAAGAAGCTCCTTGACGAGCGTCTTGACGTAACTATGCCCGGTAAGGCTCCCGAGATCGGCAAGCGTCATCCGCTTGCAACCGTGCAGAAGGATATGGAAGACATATTCATCGGTATGGGCTTCTCGATAGTTGAAGGCCCCGAGGTTGAGTACGACTACTACAACTTCCAAGCGCTCAACATTCCCGAAAATCATCCTGCACGCGACACGCAGGACACCTTCTACATTACCGAAAATATCCTGCTTCGCTCGCAGACCTCTCCCGTACAGGTTCGTACAATGGAGAAGCAGCGTCCCCCGATACGCATAATCTCGCCCGGTAGAGTTTATCGCTCCGATGCGGTTGATGCTTCTCACTCGCCGCTGTTCCATCAGCTCGAGGGACTTGTCGTTGACAAGGGCATCACGATGGGCGACCTTAAGGGTACGCTTGAAACGTTTGCAAAGACGATGTTCGGCGAGCAGACGCAGATCCGCTTCAGACCGCACCACTTCCCGTTTACAGAGCCGTCGGCAGAGGTTGACGTTTCCTGCTTCGTTTGCGGCGGTAAGGGCTGTAAGCTCTGCAAGGGCGAGGGTTGGATAGAGATTCTCGGCGCAGGTATGGTTCACCCGAACGTGCTTCGCGGCTGCAACATTGATCCCGACGAATACAGCGGCTTCGCATTCGGTATGGGCGTTGAGCGTATCACGATGATCAAGTACGGTATCGACGATATGCGCTACCTCTATGAGAATGACGTACGCTTCCTCGATCAGTTCTGATAAGCGGGAAAGGAGTAAAGAACAATGAATTTATCACTTAACTGGGCAAAGGATTTCGTCAGCCTTGACGGAATTACTCCCAAGGAATACTGCGACCGTCT
>JAZSJI010000111.1:0-5846 GCA_045534235.1 Candidatus Flemingiibacterium sp.
TTCACATTTGACGACGTAAAGGAGCAGTCCGACCGCATTGCAAGCCCACTCTCGCGAATGGGCATCAAAAAGGGCGATCGCGTTATGCTTATCTTAAAGCAGCGCCCCGAGGTGTGGTTTACGCTCGTGGCTCTGTGCAAGATGGGCGCCACCGCAATTCCCGCCACGTTCCAGCTCACCGAAAAGGACATCATTTACCGCTGTGAGGCTGCAAGCGTTAAAATGATAATCGCCGCAGAGGACGATGAGATCATAAAGCACATCAGAAACTCCCGCGAAAAGTGCACCACGCTTAAGTTCGTAGGAATTGTCGGCGACGGCATATCCGAGCGATACGGCGATGAATTTCTCGATATGAGAAAGCTCACCGCTGAGGCTTCCCCCGACTTCAAGCGTCCCACCGGCGAGAATGCTACCAATAATATGGACACTATGCTTATGTACTTCTCCTCCGGCACGTCGGGTATGCCCAAGATGATAACCCACAATTTCCTCTACCCCATCGGTCACATAACCACTGCAAACTATTGGCAGAAGGTCGAGGACGGCGGACGCCACCTCACCGTTTCCGATTCGGGCTGGGCAAAATTTGCTTGGGGAAAGATATACGGTCAGTGGATATGCGGTGCTGTCAACGTAGCTTACGACACGGATAAATTCGTGCCGGCAAAGCTCCTTGCGGCTATCGACCACTTAAAGCTCACCACATTCTGCGCGCCCCCCACGATATACCGCTTCCTTATCAAGGAGGATATATCGGGCTGCGATTGGTCAACGCTCCACCACTGCGGTACTGCCGGCGAGGCACTTAACCCCGAGGTCGTTAAGCAGTTCAAGGAAGCTACCGGACATACGATTTACGAGGGCTTCGGTCAGACCGAAACCACCGTTCTTCTTGCAAACTTCGGCTGGGATCCCATCAAGGTCGGCTCTATGGGCAAGCCCTCTCCGATCTACGACATCGATCTCGTTGACGAAAGCGGCAATTCCTGCGAGGACGGTATCGTCGGCTCGATCGTTATAAAAAACGGCGGCGAGCATCCTACCGGTCTGTTTATGGAATACTTTAACGATGCTGCGGCTATGGAGCATTCCTGGAAAAACGGAGTTTACAATACCGGAGATATGGCTTGGCGCGACTCCGACGGCTACTATTGGTTCGAGGGCAGAAACGATGACGTTATCAAGTGCTCGGGCTACCGTATCGGCCCGTTTGAGGTCGAAAGCGCGCTGATGACGCACCCTTCCGTGCTTGAATGTGCCGTAACGGCAGTTCCCGATCCCGTCCGCGGTCAGGTCGTTAAAGCGACCATCGTACTCGCAAAGGGTTGGAAGGATAAAGCAGGCGACGAGCTCAAAAAGGAGCTCCAGAATCACGTTAAGGTTACCACCGCGCCCTACAAGTATCCGCGCGTGGTCGAATTTGTAGACGAGCTTCCCAAGACAACGAGTGGTAAGATTCGCCGCGTTGAGATCCGTCAGAACGACGCAGACAAGAAATAAGGGTATAAAATGTATTTTGAAAAAGACACCGCGCCGATACTTATCGTTCTCGGGCAATCGAACGCACACGCTCACGGAACTCATCTTCCCGAGGCAGAAATAATAAGAACACCACTCAAGAACGTACACGGTCTGTCGCGTGAATACAATCAGGCGTACGGTCTTTCTGACGTTACGTGGACGGGATTTAAAACGGGCGGTATGAACCTTGGTGAAACGCAGGACGATACCTGCTGCCTTGCCAACTACTTCGCCGCAATGTGGCAGAATGCAATTGACGGCGGCGCTGATCTGCCCGACCTTTACGTTATACAGATCTCCATAGGCGCGCAGGGCGTAGCACAGTTTGAGTCGCACAACGACAATATGTGGTACGCGATGCGTGAGCCGATACTGAAGCCGGGCGTGCTCGGTGAGGTAGATATATCACTCTACCCACTTACAACTGAGATACTCTCGCTTGCGTATATGAATCTTATGATGGCAGGCAAGAAGCCGCAGGTCATCGGGCTTCATTGGAATCAATGGGAAACCGAGTGCTATACCGGTTCAAAGGCAATGAACGATGCCGAGGCCAATTTCAAAAATATTTTCTGGGGATTTTTCACCGCACTCGGCAGCAACGCCATTGGTACGGGAATTCCCTTTTACCTCTACCGCGCTCTCTCGGAGAATTTCGAGCCGAGCCGCGTTGAGCGTATGAACGCTATCCTCGATGGCTTTGTAAACAACCTCGCGGACTGCCGTATGATTGATTTAAGAAACACGTCTATATACACAGAGGAGCCCAGAACTCACGGTATATTCGCCGAGGACGGCGTACACTATTTGCCAAAGGCACACTATGAGTTTGCGAAAATTCAGTGGAATGATATTTTTGGCAAGGAATAATCGCCAAAAGCACGGCATACAATAGTAAAGTGTAATTTCACGCAGAAAGGAGCGACCGCGAAACGGTCAATTCAAATGTATGAAAACAAATATTAATATGACACGCGCTTGGGCAGAGATCGATCTTGCCGCAGTGCGTCAGAATTACACCGCCGCGGAGTCCTTTGCAAAAAATCACGGTGCAAGCCTCGTAGCTGTGATAAAGGCGAATGCCTACGGACACGGTGCAGTCGAGGTCGCACGAGAGCTTGAAGTAATATGCGGAGCTAACTTTTTCGCGGTCGCTACATTTCCCGAGGCAGTCGAACTCTGTACGGCGGGAATACGCTCGAAGATACTCATTTTAAGCGAAATTCACCCATCCCTGTATGCTGCGCTTACCGAATACCCCAACATAGTCCCTTCCGTTTTCCTTATGGAAAGTGCCAGAGCACTCTCTGCGGCTGCACAGTCTGCCGGCAAAAGCTTCGACTGCTTTTTAGCGCTCGACACCGGAATGTCACGCATAGGAATCGAGTGCACAAGTAAAGAGAAAACCGCAGCGGGACTTGATATTGCAGAAGCGATATCAAAGCTCCCGAACTTGAATATCCTCGGCATATTCAGTCATTACGCCTCTGCCGATATGGTCGATGCAACTGCCGCAATCGAGCAGACAAAGCGCTTCGATGCGTTTTTTGACGCCCTTCAATGGCGCGGCATAACGCCGAAATACAAAAGCATCTGCAACAGCGCGGCGCTGGTTTGCCCCGAGCTTACAAACAAATACGACCTCGTTCGAGAGGGCATCAGCCTTTACGGCTATCACCCGTCCAACGAATGCGCACGCGTGTTTTCCATAAAGCCCGCTATGGCACTTCGCGCGAGAATTACGGACATCAAAACGCTCGATGCACACACCGCTATAAGCTACGGCGGCACCTACGTCACGGATAAACCCACGCGCGTCGCCACCGTTCCCGTGGGCTACGGCGACGGGTATCCGCGCCTGCTATCGAATAAGGCGGGCGTTATCATCGACGAAAAGTACGCGCCGATACTCGGTCGCGTATGCATGGATCAGATGATGGTTGACGTGACCGATATTCCCTCTGCAAGTGTCGGCTCGGTTGCAACACTTATAGGAGCAGACGAACGCGTGCGAGCAAACCGTCTTGCCGATATGATCGGCACTATTCCCTACGAAATAGTCTGCGGCATAACGGCGCGAGTACCGCGAATTTACACAAATGCGTACCGCCACATAAACGACGACTAAAATTTTGCAGTTTTTTTCAAAAAACTATTGCAATTTATAAAATAGTGTGGTATAATGAAGTGTATGGTATAAATCGCATGGCAAAATCCATGCAAATAATTTTTGAGAGGTGTATATCATGAAGGAAGGACTCCATCCCGAATACAAGGAAGTTACAATTAAGTGCGCTTGCGGCGAAACCGTTGTAACCCGTTCTACCAAGGGCGACATGAGAGTTGAAATTTGCTCGAAGTGCCATCCGTTCTTCACCGGCAAGCAGAAGCTTGTTGATGCAGGCGGTCGTGTAGATAAGTTCAAGAAGCGTCTTGAGCAGGCGAAATAAGTTTATTTTGCGAAATCGGGGGTTTGAAGCGTCTTATTGATTGCTTCAAACCCTTGTTTTTTTACCTCACAAGCTTCTTTTAAAGGAGATGCACTTATGGAAGAATTTGAAAGAGCCGTGCTTGTCACGGTCAAAACTGATAGAATGGCAGACGGCGAGTGCGAAACCTCGCTTGCCGAGCTTGAGCGACTTCTCGACACAGCAGGCGGCAGCGTGTTCGCGAGAATGATACAGTCGCTCGACTCCCCCAATCACCGCACCTGCATCGGCAGTGGTAAGCTTGAAGAGCTCTCAGAACTTTGTAAGGCAAACGATATAAAGCTCGTTATATTCGACCTCGAGCTCTCCCCTATGCAGATTCGCAACATCGAGGACGGCATCGACACCGACGTTCGCGTGCTCGACCGCTCGATGCTCATACTTGATATATTCGCGCTCCACGCAACGTCCGCTGAAGGCAAGCTTCAGGTCGAGCTTGCGCAGCTTAAGTATACTCTCCCCCGTTTGACGGGTAAAGGTACAGAGTTGTCGCGACTCGGCGGCGGTATCGGTACGCGAGGACCGGGTGAATCCAAGCTCGAAATGGACAGACGTCACCTTCGCCGTCGTGAGGAGCAGCTTAACGCAGAGCTCGCCGACCTTGAACGAGGCAGACTCACAAAGCGTAAAGCGCGCGAGCGTTCCGGCATCACGAAGGTTTCTATCGTCGGCTACACCAATGCCGGAAAATCCACGCTTCTTAACAAGCTCACCGACGCGGGTATACTCGCTGAGGACAAGCTTTTCGCAACCCTCGACACCACGACGCGCAAGTTTACCCTTCCCTGCG
This sequence comes from Candidatus Flemingiibacterium sp., assembly GCA_045534235.1. GTDB lineage: Bacteria > Bacillota > Clostridia > Oscillospirales > CAG-272 > Flemingiibacterium. The sequence goes on from JAZSJI010000111.1 coordinate 4,804, forward strand.
GCGTTGAGATACTGCTCACAGACACGGTCGGCTTTATCCGCAACCTGCCGCACCATCTTATCAAGGCGTTTAAATCCACGCTCGACGAGGCAATCTGGGCGGACATCATCTTAATTTTAATAGATGCGTCCGATCCCGAGGCAATGAGTCAGCTTGCCGTCACCGAAAAGCTGCTCGCCGAGCTTACCGAGAAAGCGGGCTACGACATGGCAAAGCCTACGCTTTACGTTTACAACAAGTGCGACCGCGCTGAAACGGGCTTTGGTCACATCGCGATAGATCCCGACAAGAACTCCGTCGCGGTATCCGCGCTTACGGGTGAGGGACTTGACGAGCTTGTAAACAAGCTCGAAGCGATGGTGCAAAACGGCAAGAGCGACGAAACGTTTATTATCCCCAACTCCGACGCAGGTGTTGTCAACCGCCTTTACGCGTCGGCGGAGATAATCGACGTTGATTATGGCAGCGAGAACGTGACCGTCCGCGCGACGGTCGACGCAAAAACGCGCGGTCAGTACGACAAATACCGCATAAGAAAAGACGGTGAATGCGATGGCGAAGAAGACGAAGAATATTGATGCGTCTGTTGTCGACGCGCCAAAAACGTACACCACGCTCGAGCGCGAGGCATCTGCGGAATTCACCGAGAAAAAGTCGGTATTCATAGGCTACGCGTGTCCCGTCAAGACAGAGGCAGAGGCTACGGATTTTATCGCACGCATACGTAAGAAGCACTCGGACGCGACGCACAACTGTTACGCCTATCAACTGAACGGCGGCGGTATAGCGCGCTACTCGGACGACGGCGAGCCGCAGGGTACGGCAGGCGTACCGATACTCGACGTTATCAAGAAAAGCGGCGCGGACGACTGCTGTGTAGTGGTCACGCGTTACTTTGGCGGCATACTGCTCGGTGCAGGCGGACTCGTCCGCGCGTACGCGAACGGCGCGAAGATAGCGCTCGATGCGGCGCACATCGTAACATACGAGAGCTACACGGAGTTTCGCCTCGTATGCGACTATGCGGCGTATCAGAAGTTAAA
>JAZSJI010000098.1:0-23198 GCA_045534235.1 Candidatus Flemingiibacterium sp.
CCCGCGCAGGGCACGGAGCAGAAGCCGTCCGCCGTAGCGTTCGAGCGGAATACGTGTACGCTTCCCTCGCCGCCGTAAAGCACGACGGACTTCTCAACAGCCGCGATACCGCTAAAGCACTGGCTCTTCCCGGGACACATACACGCCTCAAGCTCAAGCTTTACAAAGAAGCGTACAGTCACACGGTAGAAGCCGCGAGAAAGCTGTACCGGCTCGACGGTGATAGCGGACGAGCAAATTTCCGCCGACTTGGTGCGTACCTGCGAGGTATGTTCGATGATGCTCTGACCGAGCTCATCAAGGAATACGCGCGTATCCTCAAAGCAATCGCGGTCACGGCAGGAGTCGAACACCTGATAGGTGTCGATCACAACGCCGCACCCGTTCGTCCCCATACCGCGCTCACGGGAAAAGCACCCGTTTCTGTTGTCAGACATATATAAAACCACCTTTATTTAATCTTTATAGTAGTCCGAGGTACGGATATGTACCGTATCCTCATTTACAAGATATGTATGTCTGACACTTTGTGTTACGGCGAGTAGCGCACGCGTGTGTTTTCAAGCTTACTTCGCAGTCTTGACCATATTTCCTCCGCGTCGGGGCAGCTGTCAATATACAGCCGCATACGCTCATTAAGTCCGCAAACGCGGCACACAACGTCCACACTCGGCTCGTGCGGCGGTCTGAACTCCGCCGGCTTTGGCAAAATCCCGAGATACTCGCACCCGTCGACACGCCGCCCGTTGCGGCGGAACTCAAGCAAAAGATACTCTCCCGTCCCCGTACCGCTTGAGCCTTGAACGCCGATGACCTCACCTTTTTTCACGTAGTCGCCCTCATTTACGTACCGTGCGGCAAGTCTTGCGTAGGTTACTGTGACTCCGTTATGCCCTGAAAGTGTTACAAGTGTTCCGAGCCTATGCTCGCGCGAATGGATGTCCGTGCTGCGACCTGCCCTTAAAACAATGCCGTCCTCGAGCGCCACGACCTCCTTATCCGAGCCGTACACGGACGGAAGCCCTTCAAAGCAAAGCGCGCCGCGCGTCTGCTTCTTTCCGCTTATACGTATCTCGGATAAAACAAAATGCTGTGATTTGTAAAGCTGCATTTTTACCACCTCTGTTAGTTTGGATTTTCTGAACCTTCGGGACTAAAAAAACAACGCTCAAATTCACTTGAATCAAGTCCCAAAGCCCTCGCAACAGCAAGCATCTCCGAATATCGGAACTCGCTATTTCCAAGAAGAAGCCTCGATAGTCTACCCTCACTGACTCCGAGCACCGCCGCGAGCTCTGCCCTATCAAAGCTCGCATCTATAAGCTCACGTAAATACGTCCTATCAAGTGTCTGTTTGCGTTCCATTTTTGCACCCTTATAGTTCAGAATTTCTGAACTAATTATAGCATCTGACCACAGCCGTGTCAATACTTGTGCAGATTTTTCGATAATTTTAGCACTTTTTTGTAGTTTAACCTTGATTTTTTTGAATAGATTGGGTATAATAAAAATGCATAGGTTTATAAATTCTGAACTTTTTGCAAAATATAACCAGAAAGTGAGAGCATATATGTCAGTTTTCAGCGAACGCTTAAAATCTACTATGATCAAAAAAGGCATAACTCAAGCCCAGCTCTCTTTGCTCACCGGTATCCCAAAATCTGCAATAAGCCAATACCTGAGCGATAAATTCAAGCCTCGTCAGGAGCGCATACGCATTATCAGTACAACGCTTGACATAAGTGCCGCGTGGCTTTGCGGCCTTGACGACACAAAGCACGTTACAAGCTCCAAAAAGTCCGCTCTTTCAGATAGAGAGCGGGATATAATTCACGCATACCGAAGCTCGCCGAAGTTTAAACTGAGCGTCGATGAGGCACTTGACGCCATATCGCTAAAGTCTACCTACGACGTTTTCCGTGCGGCAAAATCGGAGGACGGAACTGTTCCGCCTACCAATGAGGAAATGACTGCAGCGCGTCTGCTTCGCCTTTCAAATGCTCCGCAGACCGACGAGGACCTTTAATAATGTACGACTTTTACGGTATATACTCATCTTGCCGTGACGCCGCCTGGAGATGTCTTATCGATTTCGACATTTCTTCTCTTCCCGTCAAAATTATAGGTGCGACAAATCGCGCCGGCATACGGGTTATATGTAACTCCGCCGTAAATGAGCTGCGCGAGGAAGAATATGGAGCGAGTATATTTTTGCCTAGCGGTCAGTGGGTTATAGTGTACGACGACACTCTGCCGATTAGTGAAGCACGTATGGTCGTAGCACACGAGTTCGGTCACATTCTTCTCGGCCACGAATACAAATACCGCGACTACAGATTTACAAGCGGCAAGGGAAAGCTCAAAAGCGAACGTGAGGCGGATATGTTCGCGCTGCGTCTGCTTGCACCGGCTTGCGTGCTTCACGAGCTGCACGCGTGCGACGGCAATAGGATAGCCGAGCTTTGCCTTATACCCAAGGAAGCCGCAAATATACGCGCTAAGCGTATGAGTGTCCTTGAGAATAGAAACGCCTATTATAAAAGCACGCTTGAAAAAGAGGTTCGTGCAAAATTTAATAATTATATAAAATCGGCAATCGCCGAAAATTAAGTAAAGAATATCGGAAAGCACTCCGATATTCTTTATTTTTGAATATTCTGCCCTCTTTTGACGATAATTACATAAAATCCGATTCGGAGGTAATTTATGATAAAGGGTTGTCAAAGAAGAATAATCATGGTGAAGGATACGGGCAGCAGATATTTCGACTGCGCTTATTTCGTATTAAAGCACGATTTGCCCGAGAGCTCGTCTGAATCTGATATGCTCGCAGAAGCGCACCGTATGATAGATGCATATACCCAAAAGGAGCAGGCCCTCGCCGCTCCGATCGCGCATCACTCGCCTCACGAAAAGCAGAAAAAAATCTCGCCCGTCCTTATGGGGCTCATAACGTCACTGCTCAGCGTGTCGCTTACCGTTGCGGTTATGCTGATACTGAATTAAAGATCGTCCGCGTCTTGCACGGGGTGTGGATCGTGAATATCCGCGCTCGCTTCACGGCGTGAATTTACATCGTGGTACACTCCCGTATAGCTCCCCTGCACGTCGGTGTCCCCGCCCGTTTCACGCCAAGCGCGAATACAGTCGACGACTGCCTCGGGCATAACCTTAAGCTTTCGTTTCATAGTGGCACCTCGTTTTAAAGTACGGCTATCTGCCGCAAGATAAGTTTGCCCGCATACAGCCGCAATATTATTAACAATATATTCATATTCGTTCACTTATATAATTAACAAAATTCTGATATAATAGTAGTGTAATTTTTTGTTCGTTATTTTCCAAGTGGCAAAGCGAAGGAACGTTATTTTCGCTTTATACGCCGCATAAGTTAAGACCGTACGTCAGGTCGACCGCCTATATGCCTGACGCCACCGTCCGCTCTGATGCGCCGTATACCGATCTAGTGCGAAAGGGGTGTTTTTTGCGCGCCCTTATTTTGTCGCGGCATTATAAAGCTACTGCCGTATAGCGCAGCATTCAGTTACATATTATCGGGTGTATACCCATATTTATACGTTGAAAGGATAGTGAATCATTTGGCAAAAAAGAAAAACACATCAAAGCTTAAAGTAATTTCTCTCGGCGGTCTTGGCGAGATCGGCAAGAACATCACCGTGCTCGAATATGAAAATGATATAATCGTCGTTGACTGCGGTCTCGGCTTCCCCGATGACGATATGCTCGGCGTCGGCCTCGTAATTCCAGACGTTTCATACCTCGAAAAGAATATCGACAAAGTACGCGGCTTCGTTATCACACACGGTCACGAGGACCACATCGGCGCACTTCCCTACATCTTAAAGACAGTCAACGCGCCCGTTTACGGCACGCGCCTCTCCGTCGGTATCGTCGCAAACAAGCTCGCAGAGCATACCTTTGAAAAGAAGCCCGAGCTCAACGCTATCGAAGCAGGCGACGTCGTAAAGCTCGGTGTATTCTCGGTTGAATTCGTGCGTGTGAACCACTCAATTGCAGACGCGTGCGCGCTCTCGATAAAGACACCTCACGGCATCGTATTCTGCTCGGGCGACTTCAAGCTCGACTTGACTCCCGTCGAGGGCAAGATAATGGACATTCCGCGTATCGGCGAGATCGGCAATCAGGGCGTAACGCTCCTGCTCTGCGAATCCACTAACGTCGAACGCCCGGGATACACGCCTTCCGAAAAGAAGGTCGGCCGCTCGCTTGACGGTATACTTCAGCAGCACGGCGACAAGCGCGTTATCATCGCCACCTTCTCCTCAAACGTGCACCGCGTACAGCAGATAATCAACACGAGCGCGGCTCACGGACGAAAGGTTGCCGTAACCGGCAGAAGCATGATAAACATCGTCAAAACGGCGATCGAGCTTGGATATATGAACGTGCCCGACGGCACGCTTATCGACATTTCCGAGATCAAGCGTTATCGCGACGATCAGCTCACTATCGTCACAACGGGAAGCCAGGGCGAGCCTATGAGCGCGCTTTACCGAATGGCATTCTCCGATCACGATAAGGTACAGCTTGATTCAAACGACCTCGTTATAATCAGCGCAAACCCTATTCCCGGCAACGAAAAATACATTGGAAACATTATCAACGAGCTCTTCAAAAAAGGCGTAACCGTACTTTATGACGCACTCGCGGACGTACACGTTTCCGGACACGCGTGCCAAGAGGAATTAAAGCTTATGCACGCGCTGACAAAGCCGAAATATTTTATGCCCGTGCACGGCGAATACCGCCACCTTATCAACCACAAAAAGCTCGCCGAGGAAATGGGTATGCAGGAAAACCACATCTTCGTATCCGAAATCGGCAAGGTGCTTGAGATAGACCGCGACGGCGCACGCTTTAACGGCACCGTTCCCGCAGGCAAGATCCTCGTCGACGGCTACGGCGTCGGCGACGTCGGCAACATCGTACTGCGCGACAGACGCCACCTTTCGCAGGACGGCATAATCGTCGTCGTTGCAACTGTGGACATTGACGAGCGTATGCTCATCTCCGGTCCCGACATCGTTTCGCGCGGATTTGTCTACGTGCGCGAGGCAGAGGAGCTTATGGACGAGGTTCGCACGATAGCGCGCGACGCGATAATCGACTGCCTTGACCACAACGTAACCGACTGGGCAGAGCTCAAAAGCTCGGTCAAGGATGACCTCTCGCGCTTCCTCTATCAGAAAACCAAGCGCAAGCCGATGATTCTCCCCGTTATTATGAACGTATAAATACGAAAAAGCCGTCCGAGCAATCGGACGGCTTTAATTTTGTTTTGGTGCATCAGCAAATTTCCTCTATGTAACGTACGTATTCGGGGGAGCCGAGCGCCTTGATTATTTCCTTGTGTGTCTTATACTTCTTAAGCTCCTTGCCGACAACCGTGAGCGAAACCGTGTAAACGGATATGCCCGTGTTCGCATATGCGGGATTGGTTTCAATGTCGTCTATGCGAAGTCCGAGAGCTCGAACCGTTGCTGTGAAATCCGGCAGGCTCTGACGGCTTGTAAGCTCGAGGTGTATCTCGAAATGGTCGGAGCGATTTTTGAGGGAACTCTCAATTCGCGGAAAGAGTGACAGCGAGCAGATAAGCGATAAGAAGCCGATGATCGTGAGGCTGTAAAGACCCGCACCTGCTGTCGCGCCGATGATACCGTTTATCCAAAGACCGGCAGACGTTGTAAGTCCCTTGATCTGATTTTTCGAGCTGTAGAGAATGGAGCTGCTGCTTATCGTAGCCGCACCGACTACTGCCGCCGCCGTTATTATCGGAAACTTAACGCCGCTGTTTTCCATTACGTATGTATCAATAAGCATCGAAAAGCAGCCAACGAGCGACACGAGCATAAACGTACGAAGTCCTGCCGCGTGACGCTTACTTGCACGCTCACAGCCGATAAGTGTGGAAAAGAATATCGCAAGTGCTACTCGAAGAAGGATCGCGCCGAGCGTAAGCTGTGCCGACCACTCACCGAGCAGCTTAACCAAGGGATCGCCGATTTCAAATAATATCATGATTTATCTCCAATTTAAGTATTAGTGTCTGAATTTATCGCGGTATAAGCCTGGACGTGAGCCTATAGCATCAAGCTGCTCCTCCGCGGCCTCTGTAAACGCACTCTCCTCCGCGCCTATCGGCGGAAGCGTCAACGCGTTTTCCTCGCGTATTTTTTTGACCTTATCTATAAGCTCTGCTACGTCCGGCGGTGGCGGCTCCGGAACGTCCTCGCCGCCAATTGATTTCGAAAGGTAGAGCGAAAGCTTTGCAAGCGGAGGTCCGACGAACTCGTAAAGTATGCTCGCAAAGACGATTACTGTTTCAAGAGCAACGCCAAGCTCGCCTCCGAGCGAACGCGCTCCGAGCGCGGCAAGACCGATCGCAACGCCTGCCTGCGGTATAAGAGCAAGGCCGAGATAATTTCTGACCTCTTTGCCCCGACGAAGAACCGCGCCGCCGACAAATGCACCCGCGTACTTGGTAACGAGGCGCACACCGAAATATGCAAGACCGATAAGAATAAGCGGTATGCCGCCAAATGCGCCGCCTCCCGTGAGTGCGTCAAAGTTAAAGTTAAGGCCGGAACGCACGAAGTATATCAGCGTGAGAGGAGGGCTGAAGTACGCAAGCTGTAAAAAGAGCTTGCCGTCGCCTGTAATGTTTATGTAGATCGCGCCTATCGTCATACAGCCGAGAAGCGGTGAAACGTCGAGCAGAGCGCATATTCCGCAGAAGGCAAAAAGTATGCCTACCGCGATTATCAGGCGATTGTCGGTTGAGCGCTTCTGGTTTAAGAAAAGCTTTAGAAGTATGCCGAACAGTACGCCAATCACTACCGTTGCGAGATTTTTGAGAATCGGCATAAGCACCGTTCCTGCGCCAAAGCCCTCTGTACTTGCCGCAAGTGCTACCGAGATAGCCACGCTGTACGCCACAAGACCGAGCACGTTGTCAAACGCCATAACCTGGAGCAGCATATCGACGAACGCACCGCGCGCTCTCGTCTGACGTATCGTCATCATCGTGGACGCAGGAGCGGTAGCCGCCGCGAGCGCCGCGAGGACGATAGAAAGCGATATATCAAGCCCGATGAGGAAATACATCACCGAGAATACTGCCGCAGATACTATGCACGCTTCAATAAGCGTAACACCCGCCGCCGCAAGTCCGCATCGCTTAAGTGCCGACACCTTAAAGAATTCGCCGACACCGAACGCGATAAACGCAAGCGAAATATCGGAAACGAAATCCGTTCCCTTGATTATCGCCTCGGGCACAAGGTCAAGGCAGTTCGGACCAAGAAGCACGCCCACTACTATGTACGCCGTTACGTTTGGAAGGCGCAGCCGTTTTGTGAGTCGCGTCATTGCAAAGCCGCCCATCAGTATGAGCGATATTGATATGATTATAGTCGCCGTTGAAACGCCCACTGTGCCCGCCCTCCTTTTTTGTAAAGCGTTTGTAAAATCAAAGTAAAGATACGATGTTAATATTATATACTGTACCGTCGATTTTGTCAATAGTTTTCGTAATAAAGTTTTGTAGTTTTACTGTTTTATCTTCACTTCGTTTACGCACGTTCCCGTTTTATGAAAATCAACGATATTCTGTACCGTAGTAGCCGCGATAGCGTCGAGCGCGTCCTCGGTCAAAAACGCCTGATGTGAGGTAATAAGCACGTTTGGCATAAATATGAGTCTGGCAAGAGTGTCATCCTCTACTATATGTCCCGAGCGGTCCTCAAAGAACAGCTCCGACTCCTCCTCGTAAACGTCAAGGCACGCGCCGCCGATATGCCGGCTTTTTATCCCCTCAAGCAGCGCCTCCGCATCTATAAGCGCACCTCGCGAGGTATTGATAACGTATGCGCCTTTTTTCATTTTAGCGATGTTGTCCTTACCTATGATGTGATACGTGTCGTCGGTTAACGGACAGTGCAGCGATATTATATCCGACTCGCGAAGCAGACGCTCAAGAGAAACGTACTCAAACGGCGCTCCCTCCGCTTCGAATTTATCGTACGCAAGCACCTTCATACCGAATCCGCGGCATATATCAATAAACGTCCGTCCGATACGTCCCGTACCGATAACGCCCATAGTGCGTCCGTGCAGGTCGAAGCCCGTGAAGCCGTTGAGGCTGAAATTAAAGTCGCGAGTGCGGATATACGCCTTGTGCGTACGGCGCACGAGTGTCAGAAGCATCGCCATAGCGTGCTCTGCGACGGCATACGGCGAGTATGCAGGCACGCGGAATACGGCGAGCTTGCCTTCTGCGTGCGACACGTCTACGTTATTAAACCCGGCACAGCGAAGTGCGACCGCCTTTATTCCGAGCGAATAAAGCTTGTCGATCACCTCTTTGTCAACAGTATCGTTCACAAACACGCAAACACCGTCACAGCCGCGTGCGAGCTCTACCGTATCAACGTCAAGCTTTGCCTCGTAATACTTGAACGTCACGCCCGCCGCTTTACCGTATTCCTCAAACGACGGCTTATCGTATGGCTTTGTATCAAAAAAAGCGTATTTCATAATAGTCCTCCAAATTACATATTGTATCAAAAGTGTGTCCTATGGCGAAATTTTTATTCTCTACCTTGACTATGGGTACATTTATATGGTATAATATTCTTATTGTGTACATATGTACACTTTGTAAAGAAATCGGCAAATTTTTTGTTTGGAGCAGAATATGAGCATCACGTTTCCCCTCGTCACAATGAGCATATTTATTGGCCTCGGTCTTGCAATGGACGCCTTTTCGGTTTCGCTCGCAAACGGTCTTGCCGAGCCTAAAATGAAGCTTGCAAAGCTTCTCGGCATCGCCGCAACGTTTGCATTCTTCCAGGGCGCAATGCCTATGATAGGCTGGGTGTGCGTACATACTGTTGTACAGCACTTCAAGTCCTTTGAAAAATTTATCCCGTGGATAGCACTCGTTCTTCTCGTTTATATCGGTGTCAGCCTGATACGAGAGAGCGTTTACTGCAAGGATGAGCAAGGCTGCTGCACAAAGCTTACGCTCGGCGCTCTGCTCGTTCAGGGCGTAGCAACGTCTATCGATGCACTTTCCGTCGGATTTACAATAGCCGAGTACGGCCTTCTCGAGGCCCTCGTTTCCGTCCTTATAATCACCGTTGTAACCTTCGCTGTGTGTACGGCAGGACTTTTCATCGGACGCAAGTTCGGTACGCATCTTGCAGGCAAGGCAGGAATATTCGGCGGCGTTATACTCATCCTCATCGGACTTGAAATATTCATAACGGGCGTATTTTTCTAAAAAAGTGCTTTCCAGCACACTTTTCCCGTTAACGTGTTCCGCTTTTGCATAAACTTTATTTAGCGCAATCCTTATATATGCGTATTACACAAAATTAACATATAGGGGTTGATTTGACAATCTAAGTATGATATAATATAATTGGTTGTAATATGTGTATTTCGCACGACGAAAGCGCAAGATAAAAAGGAGACAATTATGGCAAATTACGTACTGAGCTGCTGCTCTACCGCAGACCTCTCTCACGATCATTTCGTGTCCCGTAACATTTCCTATATATGCTTCCACTATTTTATGGACGGCATCGAATATGAAGACGACCTCGGTCGCTCTATGCCGTTCGACGAGTTCTACGCCGCAATGGTAAACGGCGCAGACACCAAGACCTCGCAGATAAGCGTAGGCGAATACACCGCCTACTTTGAAAAGTTCCTTGTGAAGGGACAGGATATACTCCACGTTTCCCTCTCCTCGGGTATTTCGGGCTCTGTTCAGTCCGCTCGCAACGCTGCAAAGGCGCTCGCAGAAAAGTATCCCGAAAGAAAGATCCGCATCATTGATTCTCTTGCTGCTTCCTCGGGCTACGGTCTTCTTATGGATAAGCTCGCAGACCTTCGCGACGAGGGTATGGAGCTTGACGAGCTTGGTGACTGGGCAGAGGCAAACAAGAAAAGACTTCACCACTGGTTCTTCTCGTCCGACCTTACGTTCTTCGTAAAGGGCGGCCGCGTGTCAAAGACCGCAGGCGCTATCGGCGGAATACTTGGAATCTGCCCGCTTCTCAACGTCGACGTTAACGGCAAGCTTATTCCGCGCGAAAAGATCCGTCCAAAGAAAAAGGTCATCAACCGCATTGCGGAAAAGATGAAGGAGTTTGCAGACGGTAAGCTTGAATACAGCGGTAAATGCTATATGTGCAACTCGGCTTGCTACGAGGACGCACGCGCAGTAGCAGACATCGTAGAAGCAACATTCCCGAACCTTAACGGTAAGGTTATTATCAACGATATCGGTACTACCATCGGAAGCCACACCGGCCCCGGTACCGTAGCGCTCTTCTTCTGGGGCGACGAAAGAAACGACTGATTAAGGAATTAATTATTATGATTAATCAAGAAACACAGAGCGCGCTTCTCGACGATAAGCTTCTCGGCGGAAAAATGTACGCCGAAATGGTCAGAGGCGGTGCAGCTCAGCTTCGCGCGAATGCAGAAGAGGTAAACAACCTCAACGTATTCCCTGTCCCAGACGGTGACACGGGCGATAATATGAGCATGACTATGGAAGGCGGCGTATCGGCGCTCGCGTCCTTCGAGAGTGAAAAGATCTGTGAGGTCGCAGCAAAGCTTTCACAGGGTATGCTTCTCGGCGCTCGCGGAAACTCCGGCGTTATACTTTCGCAGTTCTTTGACGGTATCGGAAAAGGACTTGCAGATTGTGAAAGTGCAGACACGAAAACACTCGCACAGGCGCTTAAAATGGGTGTCAAGCAGGCGTATGCCGCGGTTATGACTCCAACTGAAGGCACCATTCTCACCGTTGCACGCGAATCGGTTGAATTTGCAACTTCGCGTGTAAACAACGATACGACTATCGCAGATATTTTCTCCGACCTTTTAAAGGAGATGTACGCTTCCCTTCAGCGCACTCCCGATCTGCTCCCTCAGCTTAAGGAGGCAAACGTCGTCGACAGCGGCGGCGCGGGACTTTTCTACGTGATGCAGGGCTGCTACAAGATCCTTCTCGGCGAGGAGATAGACGGCGCAGGCGAGCTTCCGGCACCGAAAACAAGCTCTATTGACTTTTCTAAATTCGGTCCCGACAGCGAAATGACGTACGGCTACTGCACCGAGCTTCTCCTGCAGCTTCAAAACGCCAAGTGTGACATCGAGGCGTTTGACGAGAACGTAATCAAGGAATTTCTCATTACCGTCGGCGACTCGGTCGTTGCTTTCAAGACGGGTAGTATAATCAAGATACACGTTCATACGAAAACGCCTGAGAAGGTGCTTGAATTCTGCCGTGGTTTCGGCGAATTCCTCACGCTTAAAATTGAAAATATGAGCGTTCAGCACAGCGACCTTTCCGAAGACAACGCTTCCAAAAAGCCGCGTGTTGCCAAGGAGTTTGGTACTGTTGCAGTTGCATCCGGCGAGGGCATCGAGAGCCTATTCAAAGAGCTTGGAGTTGACTGTATCGTACAGGGCGGTCAGACGCAGAACCCATCCGCCAAGGATTTCCTCGAGGCGTTCGAGGAAGTCGGCGCGCACCATATATTCGTCTTCCCGAACAACGGCAACATAGTTATGGCGGCAAAGCAGGCGGCACAGCTTTACACGGACGGTGAAATTCACGTCATCGAAAGCAAGGACCTCGGTATGGGCTACGCGGCAATTTCCGCTATGAACTTCCAATCGGGCAATCCAGAGCGTATCATCGAAACCTTTACCGAGGCGATGTCGCTCGTATCGACGGGCTTCGTTTCCCCCGCTGTACGCGACGCAGAAATTGACGGCGTGCACATCGAGGAAGGCGACTTTATCGGATTTGTCGGCAAGTCGATGAAGGTGTCCTGCAAGGCAATGCTCGATTCCGCAACTTCCCTGCTTGACAAGATGCTCGAGAACGAGGCATACATCATCACTGCGTTCATAGGCAAGGACGCCACCGAGGACGACGTTGCCGCGCTTGAAGAGTGGCTGTCCGAGGAATACCCCGACATCGAGTTCTACACCGTAGACGGCGGTCAGGATGTTTATCCGTTTATATTTGTTGTTGAATGATTCTTTCAGCCGTCGCGTTTGCGACGGCTGATTTTGTTTATTCCAGGAATTTTTTAATATTTTTTGCAACCAATGTAAGTTTTTGACGAGATATATTGTTGAAAGGCAAAGGAGGTGAGCTCGTGCAGGACTATGAGATAGTTGAACTGTATTTTGCGCGAAATGAGCGCGCAATAAGCGCGACCGACGAAAAATACGGCGCATATTTAAACAAAATAGCATACAACGTAACCGCAGATGCAGAGGACAGCAAGGAGAGCGTCAACGATACCTACCTTGCCGCGTGGAACGCGATGCCGCCGCATCGGCCGAGCGTGCTTCGCACGTTTTTATCAAAGCTTACACGCCGCATCGCTATCGACAGAGTGAGAAAAAGCACTCGTAAAAAGCGCGTCGCCTCACAGTATGAGCTTTCACTAAACGAGCTTGAGGGATGCGTTAGCGATGTGGACATCGACGACGCTATCGACGCAAAAATGCTCGGCGAAGCAATAAGCACGTTCCTTCGTGTGCAGTCGCCCGAGGCTCGCAACGCCTTTATTTGCAGATACTATTTTCTCGACTCCGTTCGCGACACGGCTTCGCGGCTAGATATGAGCGAGTCGAAGCTAAAAAGTCTTTTACACCGCACGAGAAATTCACTCCGCGAATACCTTGCAAAGGAGGGAATTGAGATATGAAACCTGATAAAATACACGACGCATTAAACCACATAGACGACGAGCTTATCGAGGCGGCTGACAAGGTGAGAAGTGCACCGCCGACCGTTCGTATAAATCACACGCGTACGCTTGCGCTTGTTGCGACGGTGCTCGTAATGCTTGTGGTAACGCTTATTTTCGCGCGTTCAATCGCGTCCGACCTCACGAGTGACGGCGCGGCAGGTCCCGACAACGCTACCGACATCGCAGGCATACCCGAGCCTGGCGATAAAATCAACAGCGGCGCTGATGACGGACTCGACGGTAATCCCACCGACGGCGAGCCCGGCGATATGAACGTCGGGGTAACCGTACAAAAGCGCGTGATAGACGAGAGCTATAAGCCAAGCAAGCTTAACTCCCCCATCGACTATTTCTGCCACAACGGACGTATTTACGTACCGTATGGTGAGATAGTTTACCGCCCGTATGATGAGGTAGTAGGCGAAAAGCTCGGTACAGTCACCGACGTGTTTGACACAGAGCCGTATGGCGACTACTACGGCGAGCTTCACGGAAATATGAGCTTTGACGTATATAAAATGAAGGAGTACGACGAAAGCTTTATGCTCGCAGTCGACGTTGACGGCTCGTACTACGTCTTCATAAACGATAACGACCTCACGCTCAAAACGGGCGCGGATGTACTCAGTGACAGGTTTAAGCTTGCAAGCGGATATTCTGGGGTTACGATGCAGTACTATCAGGGAGAATGGCAGAGCACCGTCCAAAAGCACTACTACGAAATAATTGAACGCTTTATAGGGGCGATATGTGATGCCCCCGTGGTTTCGCCCGACAGCGCTGATATAAGCAGCCGTCTTTGCCTAGCTATGCTGCGTTTTGAACACGATAGCGGCACTCTCCTTACCCTTCAGCTTTACGGAGGCGGATACGTTTCAGTTCTGCTTGGGAAAAGCGCTGTTTTAATACAAATCGATGAGGACGTATTCAATGAGTATATTGAAAAACTCGGATACACAAGATTTGATCCCGACAGCTTCGTTGCAGGTATCCCAACGCCGACTATCGAGCGTTTCGCGTTCTACCACAAGATATTCCCGAGTTCAACGTATCTCTACCTCTACACCGACGCGCACTATTGGCCCGAGGAGTTTGAGGAGCTTGATATAAAGTACGACCGCTCCTCGCTCAAGGTTTACTACTACGATCCAAACTCCGCCGACGGCATCGGCACGGTAGCGCTTACCTTCCCCGACAATTTCGACACCACGTACGACCACGTAACGCCGATATACGCAAACGGCGGCGGTGGAAGCGGCGAGTGCGAGATAATGTTCTTCCTCGATTACGGCGAAAAATCCGTCTTCGTCGTGTTTAATAATTTCGGAATGACAAGCTCAATCTTCGATTTCAAGTATGCAGGAACAATCAGCGAGGCAAACGTAAGAAGCAATCTGCAAAACGCACAAAGTAAGTCAGCAACATCAGGAGGATAAAATGAAACGTATAATCACACTTTTAATTCTTGCCGCGATAACCCTCTCGGCGTGCGGTAATACCAGCGCATCGAGCTTATCCGAGGGCATTACGCCTCGCGACAGTGTAGACACCGCCGCGCCCGAGGAATTCGGCGCAGTTCTCGCAGATTTTGGCGTGCGCCTTTTTAAGGAAAGCTTCGAAGCTAATAAAAACACGCTCATTTCACCGCTGTCCGTACTCTCTGCGCTCGCGATGACCGCCAATGGAGCGGATAACAAAACGCTCGCACAGATGGAAAGCGTGCTCGGCGCAGATGCGTCCACGCTGAATGCGTATGTAAAATCGTATATGGACGCGCTTCCGACGGGCGAAAAATACAAGCTCTCGCTTGCAAACTCGATATGGTTTACCGACGACGAGCGTTTCACCGTGAGCGAGGACTTCTTGCAGACCAACGCCGACTACTACCGCGCGGATATTTACAGAGCTCCGTTTGAGAACGCGACCTGCCGCGATATCAACTCGTGGGTTAAAGAAAAGACCGACGGTATGATAGAGAAAATTCTCGATAAGATACCCTACGATGCGGTTATGTACCTTATAAATGCGCTCGCGTTTGAAGCAGAGTGGCAGGAGATCTACGAAAAGCATCAGGTGCGCGACGCCAAGTTCACCACCGAGAATGACGTCGAGCGCACGGTCGATATGATGTATTCGAGCGAGAGCCGCTATATTGAGGACGGCAAGGCTACGGGCTTTATAAAGCACTACAGCGGCGGCAAATACGCCTTTGCCGCGCTCTTACCGAATAAGGGCGTAAGCCTTGCACAATACGTTGACACGCTCGACGGCGAAAAGCTTTACAAAATGCTGTCTGAGCCTACTTCTTGCACGGTTGAGACCGGTCTGCCGAAATTTGAGTTCGAGTATTCGACAGAAATTGCAGACGTACTCAAAGGTATGGGTATGACCGATGCGTTCAGCCCATTTAATGCAGACTTCACCAGACTTGGTTCATCAACACACGGCAACATCTTCATCAGCCGCGTGCTTCACAAGACGTACATCTCCGTCGGCGAGCGCGGTACGAAGGCAGGCGCCGTTACGGTCGTCGAGATGAAGGACGCCGCGGCGGCAATGCCGATAGAGCCAAAATACGTAACGCTTGACAGACCGTTCGTATTTATGCTCATTGATACAGAAACAAATCTCCCCTTCTTTATCGGCACGGTCACGGATATAAATTAAAAAATCGCCCACTTTCGTGGGCGATTTTTCATTATATATCGTGCGAGGTGCGAAGCAGAACCTCCGCCTGCATCTGCGGCGAGAGCTTGCAGAAATAGTCGCTGTAGCCACCGATGCGCACTACAAGATCGCGGTACGCGTCGGGATTTTCCTGCGCCGCAAGCAGCGTTTCGCGATCAACTACGTTTATCTGCATCTCAAATGCGTCGCATTTTCTCATAAAACGCCCGAATTTCGCACTGCGCCAATATTGACATCAGTATAATAATGTGGTATACTTATAAAACAGGCATATACTACTCTAACTGTGAATTCAAAGGAGAAAAATATGAAGTCAAGCTTCGATATACACGCGCTTCTTGATAGGATGACGACCGAAGAAAAGGTCGGTCAGCTCGTTCAGCTCAACGCGATAGTTTTAGGCAAGTCTACCGCCGCTATCACCGGCCCGCGTCAAAGGCTCGGCATCAGCAATTCTATGCTTCAAAAGGTCGGAAGCACGCTTAACATCCACAATTCCGACGAGATGCGCGACATTCAGGCAAGGCATCTAGCGGAAGACCGCAACAAAATTCCGCTCATGTTTATGATGGACGTTATACACGGCTACAAAACAATATATCCCATTCCGCTCGGGCTTGGCGCATCGTTTGATCCCGAGCTTGTTAAGGTTTGCTCGAAAATGGCGGCAAGAGAGGCAAGCGCAAGCGGCGTTCAGGTAACGTTTACGCCCATGGTCGACTACGTGCGCGACGCACGTTGGGGACGCGTTATGGAAACGTGCGGCGAGGACGTGCTTCTCAACTCCGTAATGGGTGCGGCACAGGTCGAGGCGTTCCAGGGCGACGATCTTTCGGATCCCGACACGCTCGCCACCTGTGTAAAGCATTTCGCAGGCTACGGCGGTGCGGAGGCAGGTCGCGACTATACCCCGGCTGAAATATCCGAATGGTCGATGCGAGAATACTACCTTCCCGCGTATAAGGCTTGTATAGACGCCGGCGTGCGTATGATCATGCCGTCCTTCAACTCGTTAAACGGCGTTCCGTCCATCGCTAACGAATGGTTACTTAAGGATATACTCAAGGACGAGTGGAAATTTAACGGCATCGTAATAAGCGACTTTAACGCTATCGGCGAGCTTTTACGCCACGGAATTACCGACGACATTAAAGCAGCCACAAAAATAGCATTCGACTGCGGCTGTGACATTGATATGTCCTCCTCCGGATACTGCACCACGCTTTGCGAGCTTATAGAAGAGGGCTCCGTTGACATTAAAAAAGTTGACGAGGCGGTTCTTAAGGTACTCGAGCTCAAGCGTGATCTCGGTCTTTTCGATGATCCTTATCGAGGAACGAACACCGAAAAGGGGGAACGTATTTGCCTCTGTCCCGAGCACAGAGCGATAGCCCGTACCGCCGCAGAACAGTGCGCGGTGCTTCTCAAGAACGACGGTGTACTTCCCTTTTCAAAAAATATCAAAAAGCTCGCGCTCATCGGTCCGTTTGCAAAAAGCCAGACTATCAAGGGCTGGTGGTCCTGCATAAGCGACGACGCGTACTGCGTCAGCGTGGCAGACGGAATTTCGGCAATCCTTCCAGATTGCGAGATAACCGTATGCGAGGGATGCTCCGCTATTTTTAACGAGCTGTCAACAGACGGATTTGCCGAAGCAATCGCCGCGGCAAAGGATGCCGACGCCGTAGTTCTCTGCCTCGGAGAGCCGCAGAGCTATAGCGGCGAGAGCAACTGCCGCGCCACCTTAACGCTTCCCGGCGTTCAGGAGGAGCTTGCGCGCGAGGTGATTGCCGTCAATAAAAACACCGCCGCACTCATCTTCAACGGTAGACCCCTCGCCTTGACCGAGCTTGACGCTATCGCGCCCGCAATACTTGATATGTGGTTCCCCGGAACCGAGGGCGGACCTGCGGCGGCAAATCTCCTGTTCGGTAACGCCAACCCGTCGGGCAAGGTTACGATGACCTTCCCCAAAACGGTCGGACAGTGCCCAATATACTACAATCACCCCTCAACGGGACGCCCCAAGACAAAGCCCGACAACGAGCATCAGCTCTATGCGACTAGCTACGTCGACTGCGGAAATCTTCCGCTTTACTCGTTCGGTCACGGACTTTCGTACTCGAATTTCGTTTACGAATCGCTAACACTCGACACCGATACAATGACAAAGGATTCGGAAATAGCGGTAAGCATAACACTTCGCAACGATAGCGACGTTCCGGGCAAGGAGGTCGTTCAGCTTTATATGCACGATCTTTTCGCATCTACCGTTCGCCCGATACAACAGCTTATCGGCTTTGAAAAAATCGAACTTGGCGCGAATGAAGCCAAAACCGTCACTTTCAAAATCTCCGAGAAGATGCTCCGATTCCATAACAATAAGTGCGAATTTGTCAGCGAGCCGGGAGAATTTGAGGTTTCTACCGGATACGCGGATCACTTGATACTTACAAAGAAATTTACGCTAAAATAAAAAATCACCCACCTATGTGGGTGATTTTTATTATATATCGTGCGAGGTGCGAAGCAGAACCTCCGCCTGCATCTGCGGCGAGAGCTTGCAGAAATAGTCGCTGTAGCCACCAATGCGCACTACAAGATCGCGGTACGCGTCGGGATTTTCCTGCGCCGCAAGCAGCGTTTCGCGGTCAACTACGTTTATCTGCATCTCAAAGCCGCCGCGCTCAACAAAAGTGTTTATAAGCGCCGCTATGTTATGGCAGGAGTCAGAGGTAAACGCCTTCTTGGTAAATTTCATATTCACGGCAACACCGCCGATAAACTCCTTTTGTGACCACTTCGTGCTCGAGAGCACCGATGCGGTAGGTCCGCACATCTCGCGTCCCTGACACGGTCCGGAGCCGTCGCCAAGCGGGAAGCCCGCGACGCGTCCGTCGGGTGTCGCTCCCGTTTCGCGACCTAAGGTTTCGTGACGGATAAAACAGAAAACGCTCGGTATTATCTTGCCGTTCGAAAAGGGCGCAGTATGCTTTTTGCATTCGTCAGCGATAAACTTACTTATGTCAACAAAAATAGAGTCAACCTCATCGTTATCGTTTCCGTACTTGGCAACGCGCGAGGTTATTTTCTTGTGCAGCTCCTCGTGGCCTACAAAATTATCGGCAAGAGCCGCTCGAAGCTCGGCGAGGGTGAGCGACTTTTCCTCAAAAATAAGCTTCTTTATAACAAAGAGCGAGTCAACGACGTTCGCCATACCGACAAAGCTCGGCATTATCCAGTTGTATCTTGCGCCGCCGTGATCTATGTCAAGACCTCGCTCAAGGCAGTCGTTGACAAAGCAGGAGAGAAGCGGATCCATACCCATTTGGTTCCGCAGCTCACGTGCTTCACTAAGGAAGTCCCTGTTTTCCTTTATCCTTGCGGCAAGTGCCGAGCAAAGTGCGCCGTACAAATCCTCGTACGAGTCGTAATCGTCCTTTATAACGTCAAGGAGCATCTGTGCCATATTATTGTATGGGCTTGCCACCCACGCATTTGATGCTCCGATAGGCGTTATTTCAACGCAGGTGCTGTGAATGTACTCTCGCACGTCGGATTTTGGCATACCGTAATGCTCAAGCCCTTCGGCGATAACGTCATCACCGAATATAGCGGGGTGCGAGCGTCCGTGAGAGAGCACCTCGCAAGCAAGGAGCAAAAGCTCGGACGGATGATCGGTAGTGTGCGCATATCCGACCGCAGGATACAAAAGGCGTATATCGTCGATAGCCTGAATTCCCATATAGGTAAGTTCGTTTGCAACGACTGTGCCGTCGGCCATTCTGCCGCCGACCATGTAGCCGCTCGAAAAGCCGCGCGCCACGCGATGATTTGTAATTATTCCGATACAGTCGATAAGAAGCTGTGCCGTGGCATCGTCAAGTATGCCCTTCTGTTTGTCTGCCTTATAGAAAGGATAAAGCCATCTGTCAAGGCGTCCAAGCTGAAACTGCTCGATCGAATGAAAACGCATTGGGTTGCAGGACAAGCAAACCGTTACAAAGTGCGCGGACTGTAGCGCCTCCCAAAAGCTCTTTGCAGGATATTTCGGTACCCTGCGGCACACCTCGGCAATTTTAAGAAGCTCATCTCGGCGCGCTCCTTCAGCCTTTTTCGCAAGTGCCTCTGCAGATTCTGCGTACCGCTCGGAGAAGCGTTCGACCGCATCAAGGCAGGCACGGCAGGCAAGATAAAAGTCGCGCTTATCCGCGTCGTTGCATTTTGCAAGGTAACCGTCAATCTTCGCACGAACTCCGCTCGTACCCTCTCGCATAATCAGATCGTAATCAATCGCCATATGCGTAGCAGTTCCCTTACCCGTGCCGCGTGCAAGCTCTGCATCGTGATAGATATTTTTCCAATCGGCCTTCTCTTCTTCGTTAAGACGTCCGCCTATCTTTCCTACGATAAGCTCGTCATCATCTATACAAACCGCTGTATTTTCAAAAGCGTACGTATACGCATTACTGTATCGCTCATATCGTGTAAGGCTCTCGTCGAGCGAGAGAAAACGCTTCCAAAAACGGTAGTGAACATCTTCATAATTAACGTCGGGAATCAACGCATTTGCGCGCAGTCTCTCAATTCGAGCCTTTCCCTCTGAAGTTAACTTTGCCATACCGAACCTCCAAAAATAGTGCTCACTTATTTTATACCATTAAAACAGCGTTTTGTCAATATAATTCGCGAAAATTTAACCCTTTGGCAAAAAATTTCGGAGATGCCAAAGGCACCTCCGATTTTATTATACGTTAAATAAGAGCGCGTCGTACGTCGGGAAGGGCCAATATTCTTCGCCAACGAGTGTTTCAAGCTCGTCTGCCGCGGCTCGAACGCTGTTCATCGTCGGGATTATTTCGTCGCGAATGAAGAACATCAGCTTATAGTGCTCGTTTATCTTGTGGCTTTCGGCAACGGCAAACTCAAGCGCACCGATGCTCTCGTTAAGCTCGGCAACGAGGCTTGAAAGCTTGCTTGCAAGCTCTACCTCGACGTCGGCAGGCACGCCGATCGACTTCGCCGCAACGGCAGTTTCGGACACTTCCTTAATAAACTTGATAACCGCAGGAAGTATCTGCTTCTTCGCCATATCAAGCATAGTGAGCGCCTCGATGTTCATCACCTTGCAGTAGCTCTCCATATGTATATCGTCGCGCGAGTGCATCTCCGTTTCGGTGAACACCTTGTGCTTCTCGTACATCTCGATATTCTTACGCGCAACGAAGCACGGAAGCGCATCGGGTGTTGTGCGAAGATTGAGAAGTCCGCGTCGTTCGGCTTCAGCCACCCACTCGTCAGAATAGTTGTTGCCGTTGAAGATTATGCGCTTGTGCTGCTTGTATATTTCCTTAATAAGTGCGCCGACTGCCTTGCCAAGCTCTATGCCGTTCGCGACGTCCTCCTCAAGTCTGTCCGCGATACGCGAAAGCTCCTCGGCAACGATAGTGTTGAGGGTAATGTTCGGGCCGGAGATCGAGCAGGACGAGCCAAGGCTTCTGAACTCAAACTTGTTACCCGTGAATGCGAATGGCGAGGTGCGGTTACGGTCAGTCGCGTCCTTCGAGAATTTCGGAAGAACCACCGAGCCGATCTCAAGCACCGATTTTTCAAATCCGTCATACTCAACGCCGTGCTCGATAGCGTCGAGTATTGACGTAAGCTCGTCGCCAAGGAACATCGACATAATTGCGGGCGGAGCTTCGTTTCCGCCAAGGCGGTAGTCGTTGCCCGCGCTCGATACGGACACGCGAAGCAGATCCTGGAAATCGTCGACAGCCGCGATTACTGCGCAAAGGAACAGTAAAAACTGCGCGTTCTCTGCAGGGGTTTCACCGGGCTCAAGAAGGTTTACACCTTCTTTGGTTGCGATAGCCCAGTTGTTGTGCTTGCCCGAGCCGTTTACACCCTTGAAGGGCTTTTCGTGAAGAAGGCATACAAGGCCGTGACGGGACGCAACCTTCTTCATCGTTTCCATAGTAAGCTGATTGTGGTCGGTAGCGAGGTTTGTCGTACCGAATATCGGAGCGAGTTCGTGCTGTGCGGGAGCGGCTTCGTTATGCTCGGTCTTTGCGAGCACGCCGAGCTTCCATAATTCCTCGTCAAGCTCTGCCATAAACGCCTTTACCTTCGGCTTTATCGAGCCGAAATAGTGGTCGTCCATCTCCTGTCCCTTCGGCGGTCTTGCGCCGAAAAGCGTTCTTCCCGTGATAACGAGGTCCTTGCGCTTTGCAAAAAGCTCCTTGTCAACGAGAAAATATTCCTGCTCCGCTCCAACGGTGCTGACGACCTTCGTGGTCTTGTTGCCAAACAGTCGAAGCACACGCACTGCCTCACGGCTGACCGCCTCCATAGAACGGATAAGCGGCGTTTTCTTATCAAGCGCCTCGCCGCCGTACGAGCAAAACGCCGTGGGGATACAAAGCGTATTATCCTTTATAAATGCGTAGGACGTAGGGTCCCACGCGGTATAGCCGCGAGCCTCGAACGTCGCACGAAGTCCGCCCGACGGGAAGCTTGATGCGTCGGGCTCACCCTTTACAAGCTCCTTGCCCGAAAACTCCATTATAACGTCGCAGTTACTTACGGGAGTGATAAAGCTGTCGTGCTTTTCGGCGGTAATACCCGTCATAGGCTGGAACCAGTGAGTATAGTGCGTCGCACCCTTCTCTATTGCCCAGTCCTTCATCGCGTTAGCGACGACGTTCGCAAGGGATATATCAAGCTCCTTGCCGTCCTCAATAGTCTTTATAAGCGACTTGTAGGTTTCCTTGGGAAGCTTTTCACGCATAACTGCGTCGTTGAAAACCATACTCGCAAAAATGTCACGGATATTACTCATTGCCCTTCTCCTAAATTAAAGTTTAAAAATCATCAAAGCATAAAACGGTCGTTTACGGAAAGTCTGAAGCGAAGTCCGAGGGTTGCCGCGGCACTTGTGCAAAGCTTCATACGGCCGAGAAATATGTCAAAATACTCCATTACAGAACAAAAATCGGTATCTATCGTAAGCTTAAGCTCAATTTCCTTATCCTCTTTGCGAATATCGAGCTGTGCATCCTTTACCGAATAGTTCACCCTGTCGTGAATATCAAAGCTCTCCGCATCAGAGCGTACACGCGAGTCGCGCACGTCCGTCTTGTCGGCAATTATAAGCGCGGCGGAAATAGGATTTGTAGCAACCGCGGTCGACTCGTCATGGTTACCGATAGCGTTTATTATCGTCGCTGTATCAGCAGGATCCGAACCCATATTATCGAGTATGCGAAACGCCATAACGGCACCGCTTTGCGCGTGCTCCGAGCGGTTTATCACATTGCCGATATCGTGCAGATAGCCTGCGATTTCGGCAAGCTCCGCCTCGCGGTCGCTGTATCCGAGCGTACGTAGTATATGACCTGCCGTCGCCGCAACCTTTCCGACGTGCGCGAAGCTATGCTCGGTGTAACCGAGATCGGAAAGCACCTCATCAGCCTTTTTAATATAGGTGCGTACGGCCTCGTTTTTCTTTATCGCTTCTAAAGTAATCATTCTATCACCAAGTTAAAAATTTCTGCCGTTCCAGCCCCAGTTGTCCGTTTCGGAATACTCTACGTAAACTCTCTCAGGTGCGATACCGAGAATATCCTTTAGCATATCGCACACAACGCCCGTCATACGCGAATAGTCCTCGCCCTT
>JAZSJI010000007.1:0-3264 GCA_045534235.1 Candidatus Flemingiibacterium sp.
CGGCGGGGTTTTCGTTGATTTTGTCTTTGTGCTGCGACATTGCGATAGAAAGAAGTCGAGCCGCGATTTCGTGAGCAGAAAGACCTTCCTCGATATTGTTGAAATGTGCTGCGTCCTGAGGAACACCCTGCTGCATAACTGTTCCGTAGGGGACAATGGTGTGAATATCACCGCTTACCTGCGTGATTTTGAATTTGTTTGTTTCGCTAAGGGCGTGATCCACCCAATAGGTACGACTATACAATTTATTCTCCCTCCTTTATGGTGAAATCGAACCAGTACAGAACACCCGTCTGCACATTGCTGAAAGTGATGCTTACGTCCTGATACGCCCAAAGCTCGCTGTTGTTGTTATACAACTCAATGCGGTTGATTGTGGACGGTCCGGGGACAATCGAGACCTGTACGCGCACGACGCCATCACTAAGCATCTGCACATCGGTGATCGGAACTTGGTAGTACGTGGAGCCTACGCGGTATTTGACAAAACCGCAACGCTTCTTGACATAGTTCCGAAGGTCAGTAAGAGCAGCCTCTGCAAGAGCCATAATCGTTCTCCTTTCCTCAAATTAGTGAGCCGAGCGGAGTTCCGCACATACGCGAACTGTAAGAAGCGGATCCGACACTTGCTTCCATACTTACGCTGCCACTCTCGATACCGCCTTGAACGGCGGTGATCGGGAATGTGCCTGTTTCAATCTCGCCTGTCGCCGGTACGGTGTACCCAACGGAATTACCGTCAGCAGATACGGCAATCACGTCTTGCTGAATTCGTCCTTGCACAGCTGCTTCCGGGAACGTACCGCAGAGCCGCGCCGAGAAAAAGACATAAGCTCCACTCACGCCAACGGCAAAGGCGTTGCGCGAACGGTAGATTATCTCGTCGTTTTCCAAGACAGAACGGAGAGACTTGAAGAGGTTGATGTATGTTTCAACCACACTCTGATTGATAGGCGTTCTTTGCTCTGTTACATCGAGCAGAACGCGGAAGTGGTACGGCTCGCCGCCGTAGTCAAACCACTCGTCCACATCGGAGCCGGGGCAAAGGTCAGACAGAGCTGTTACCATTGCGCTCTTGGTACCGAGGCGGCGGTGTACGTAAAAGCACGACTTGATCTGCGCTCGCTTGGCTTCCACAGTACCGTCGTAAAGATACCAACCAACCGAGAAGTCTTTTGCGAGGATATCAAGCAACGCTTCGTCAAGCTCGTCAATGCGCGTATAAAGCGCCAGGAGGCGATTATCGCGGTACAGAGCCGTTAACTCGTCCGCGATAACCTGTGCCAACGCGAGCTTGTCTTTGTCCTGTTGCAACGCATAAGGAAGCGTCCACAAGAGGTTTTCGCGTGTGATACCATTACTCATTCTCGTAGCCTCCGTTCACGATGTCAATATTGCCTACAAGGGCAATCTGCGGAACGGTGTTGTCGCTACCGTCGTGCAACTTGGTAAAGACAGGAGACTCAATCTCCACGCGCTTGATGCCTGTTTTCATCAACAGGTAATTGAGATACGAGGGGTTGACATCTCTGCCGAGCCTCTGACATTGCCACGCGACATATTCATCAACGGCATTGCTGACCGCGTTCGCTATGTCGGCGCCGCTTATCTCGGTATCAGAGGGAATGAAATACTTGATGCGCACGTCGTAATTTATGACCGCAGGATCCTCAACAGATACATAGTCCGTCAGAGGTCTTACGGAGTCGTCATTACACGCGGCATAAATCGCGGACTTGATCGTTTCGCCGGCAATCGTGCCGTTATCCATAAGAGCGTAGATATAAACATATCCCGCTTTCTCCTGGTCCACCGTGAAATCAACCTTATCGACCGCGGAGAGCGCTCCATCGTTCGTGAGAGCGATTTTCAGCAATCCCTCCGAGTAGTCAACGGTGTAATCGGTTCCGAGCGTTGCAGGGGTTGTATCGCCCTCTGCGCACACCACCAACGAATTGACCTTGATATGATCTCCACCGATGAAGCCTACGCGCTCGTCCTCGCGATTATAAATCGGAAGTGTGCCGCTGCGCGTTTTCTTGGGGCGAATTGCCCTAACGTCCGCGATGCTCGTAGATACCGATTTCGCCCAGTAGATGTAAGCTCCCATCGGTCCGGCAACGCTGAACGCATCAAGACCTTGCCGCATCAGCTCGTAATATTCATCGTCAGATGCCTGTTCCGCGCCGCCTACGGAAACATCAATGTTTTCGCAAGAGGAAAAATAAAGCACTTTGTCGATGTCTATGAGGGTGTTGATCTGCCCCGCGGCGTAGCCGTTGCCGACCTCGCCCTCGGTTTCACACTGCACCATCACATCAACGCTCGTTTCTCCTGCAGGTACATACTCGTCCTTTGTAGTTCTCCACACGAGCGAACGGCTTGTGTCGGTCACGCGAGTGCCAACAGGAACGAGGATAGAAATCGTCTGAGCTGCGGAGAGAGTAAATCTCACCGTACACTTTGCCGATTGAGCCGCAAGGCGTTTCACGGAATAAATGAAAGAAAAATATTAGTTTCCGTAAAATCTACATCAGGGAATGTAAGAGCAAAAAATGCGGCAAGTGGAGCAACATAAAAACCATATGCGTAGAGCTTATCATTATTTAAAATAATACCAATTGGTACTAAAAACATACTAATATTGCATAGTTGAATAGGTAATTCAAGCCATATATCAAATTTATATTCTCTTATCGCTAATTCAGGATGACCTACAAATAATCCTATTTTATAAAAAAAGAAAAAGAAAAGATTGAATGCGCAAATCCCCATTATTATGCATTTTTTTGTATGCATAGACTTATTTTTGCCATATAAACTAAAGAAAACTGTAGCACCTATAATAACACCGAAAAATAGAAAATATGTTAAATTAAATGTCTTAATTTCCATAATATACCTCGTTATGTAAAAATTAAGTATATTTTATCAAAAATTTGTATAAAAGTAAAGAGAAAAGAAAAAACACGTCCTGTGACGTGTTTTCTTAATTTGTTTCAGACTACTATTTTTCGCTAGAGTCTTCTTTTACCTTGATTTCTACAACTTTTTGGTCTTTTTTGTAAAAACCACAAACTGGACATACACGGTGGCTTAATTTTAATTCACCACAGTTAGTACAAACTGACATACCAGGTACTTCAATTTTGTAGTGTGTACGACGTTTTAATTTACGAGTTTTAGAAACACGGCGTTGTTGAGCTATTGCACCCATGATTTCACTCCTTTTTAGTCTAATATGTCATCTTCAGTTTCATTTAT
>JAZSJI010000180.1:0-11658 GCA_045534235.1 Candidatus Flemingiibacterium sp.
AGCCTGCTGAGATAAAGGCAATGCTCGACGAGGACGTGAGCGGTCATTGGGCAGCAAAAATGGTGCTCTCCGTTGCAGTTTACAACCACTACAAGCGCATTCTTAACGCGCCGAAGCCGGGTAGACCGGGCAGAAAGAAAACAGAATAAAAATCGGCTGACGACGTTGAGATACAGAAGAGCAACGTGCTTCTTCTCGGCTCGACGGGTGTCGGCAAGACTTATCTCGCGCAGACGCTCGCGAAGGCGCTGAAGGTGCCGTTTGCTATCGCGGACGCGACTACGCTCACCGAGGCGGGCTACGTCGGCGAGGACGTTGAGAATATTCTTCTCCGTCTTATTCAGGCGGCAGATTACGATATTGAGCGTGCCGAGCACGGTATTATCTACATTGACGAGATCGACAAGATATCGCGCAAGAGCGAGAACCGCTCGATTACTCGCGACGTTTCGGGCGAGGGCGTACAGCAGGCACTTCTCAAAATCCTCGAGGGTACGGTATCAAATGTCCCTCCGCAGGGTGGACGCAAGCACCCGAATCAGGAGTTTATCCAGATAAACACCGCAAACATACTCTTTATTTGCGGTGGCGCATTTGACAAGCTCGAGGACCTCATCGCAGAGCGCAAGGGTAGTCAGATGGTCGGCTTCACGAGTGATATCAAGAAGAACGACGAAAAGGTCAAGGCAGGCATTTTCAAGGACGTAACTCCGCACGATATTGTCAAGTACGGACTTATTCCCGAGCTTGTGGGACGTATTCCCGTTATCGTGTCACTCGACAGCCTCGACGAGGCGGCGCTTGTACGTATTCTCACCGAGCCGAAGAACGCGCTTGTCAAGCAGTATCAGAAGCTCGTCGGAATGGACGGTGCAGAGCTCGTATTCGAGGACGATGCCGTAAAGGCTATCGCAAAGCTTGCGATCGAGCGCAACACCGGTGCACGCGGTCTGCGTGCGATCATCGAGGAGATAATGACCGACGTTATGTACGACGTTCCTTCAAGAGCGGACGTAAAGCGCGTCGTTATCACCGCAGATGCGGTTAACAAGAAGTGCGCGGCGACGTACGTGACGGACGCTGCGGAGATAGCGTAAATAAGAGGGAAGGGCGCACGGTAAATCGTGCGCCCTTTTAACAAAAATTCGAGGCGGTTTAAAACCGCCTCGATAATTTTTTATTCAGCCTTTGCCGCGTCTGCGATGATCTTCTGCGCGACGTTTGCGGGAACTTCCTCGTAACGCTCGAAGTAGAACGTGAACGAGCCGCGTCCCTGCGTGGTTGCACGGAGAGCGATCGGGTAATCCATCATCTCTGCCTTCGGAACCTCTGCCTGAACGGTGGTGTAGCCCTTCTTGCCGTGCGTTGCCTCCATACCGAGCACACGTCCGCGACGCTTGTTGAGATCGCCGATAACGTCACCCACCATATTGTCGGGAACGATGCAGTTGAGTGCGCCTACCGGCTCGAGAAGCACGGGATTTGCCTTCGGCAGACCATCCTTGTATGCAAGGCTTGCCGCCATCTTGAAGGACATTTCCGACGAGTCAACGTCGTGATACGAGCCGTCGTAAAGGTCTGCGTGGAGTCCGACTACGGGGTAGCCTGCGAGGACACCCTTCTGCATTGCCTCAGTAAGTCCCTTTTCAACTGCAGGGAAGAAGCCCTTCGGAACTGCACCGCCGACTACGCTCTCTGTAAACGTAAGTCCATCGCCCTCGCCGGGTGCGAACTTGATCTTAACGTGACCGTACTGACCGTGACCGCCCGACTGCTTTTTATGCTTACCTTCAGCCTCGACAGCCTTCTTGATAGTCCCGCGGTATGCGATCTTCGGCTTTTCGAGTACAACGGATGTGCCGAAGCGATTCTTAAGCTTCGCAACGAGCACGTCGAGGTGGATATCGCCGACACCCGAGATGAGAAGCTGCTTGGTTTCAGCGTTATTTTCATAACGTGTTGTGAGGTCTTCCTCAAGAAGCTTTGCGATACCCGAGGATATCTTATCCTCGTCACCCTTTGCGAGAGGCTTGATAGCCTGCGTTAAGAAGGGCTCGGGGAAAGCGATGCCTCTGTATTTAATATCCTTTGCGCCCGCGGTGAGAGTGTCACCGGTGTTGGTAGCGGAGAGCTTTGCGATCATACCGATATCGCCGCAGCAGAGCGAGTCGACCTCGGTCTGCTTCTTGCCGCGCATAGTGTAGATCTTAGCCATCTTTTCGTTTGTACCGTTCGTGGTGTTGCGCAGTACCATATCACGCGTCAGAGTGCCGTTCATAACCTTAAAGAGCGACATCTTGCCAACGAACGGGTCAGCGACAGTCTTGAATACGAATATCGAGGTCTCGCCCTCGGGATCGATCGCTATTTCGTCCTCGCCGTCGGCTGTAACGATAGTTTCGGTTTTGCGAGCGGTCGGACGCGGGAAGGAGTTAGCGATAGTGTCGAGCACTGCGGTAACGCCCCACAGCTTTGTAGCCGCGCCGCAGAATACGGGCACGATCTCGCCGTTGATGATGCCGTCGTGAACGGCGTTCATTGCTTCGTTGTATGTAATGGGCTCTTCGTTGAAGAACTTATCCATTAAGTCGTCGCTGGTCTGTGCGATCGACTCGTAAAGCATATTGCGGTATTCTGCCGCGATTTCCTTGAAGTCCTCGGGAATCTCGGAAACCATATTAGCACCGGTCTTGTCGTAGACCTCAGCCTTCATATCTATAAGATTAAGGAAGCCTATAACCTTGTCACCCTCGATCATCGGAATGAGAAGGGGACATACGGTTACGCCGAATTTTTCACGAAGCGAGTCGAATACTCTCTTAAATCTCGCCTCACCATCGTCGAAACGGTTGATAAAGAATGCCTTCGGGATACCCTCGGTTTCAGCGTAGTCCCAAGCAAGCTCGGTGCCGACCTCAACGCCGTTTCGTCCGTCAACGACGATAAGCGCGCTGTCCGCAACTCTTATACCCTCGAGCATTTCACCCGTAAAGTCGAGGTAACCGGGGGTGTCAAGTATATTAACCTTGCTATCCTGCCACATAAACGGCTCAACTGTCGTGGACAGCGAGAAGCCGCGGCGGATTTCCTCGGGATCATAGTCACTTACAGTATTTCCCTCGGGAGTTTTTCCGAGACGGTCGGTAGCTTTTGCGAGATAAAGCATAGCCTCGCAAAGCGAAGTCTTTCCGCTTCCTCCGTGGCCGAGTAAGGCGACGTTACGTATACTTTTTGTGGTGATCTTGTCCATTGTGAGATGCTCCTTTTCTGTATATTTTATATAGGGAAATTATCCGCCCGTGCGCCGTTTTTGCACCGGACTCAGGTAGGCGAATATATATAATTTCTACTCATTTGTTAATAAATCATAATATTCGATAACTGACTACATCATATATTATACATTATGCGAGGCGATTTTTCAAGGGGTTTAGGGAAAATAATGGCTATGTGGGCATAGAAATCAAAGCTCTGTTTTTGTGTATTTTCAACAATAAAGCTTGCCCTGCCACGTACCGCGCGAATACATCATTTTGTCTATAGTATTCATCACGACGAGCTTTTTTCGACTCCACTCGGGAGCGATAAGCGTGTCTGCCATACCGTCGCCTGTGAGTCTGCCTATTACCGTTTCGGGCGGCATCAATTCAAGCTGACGCACAACGGTGTCTGCGTATTCATCGAGCGTAAGACACTCGAACTCTCCGCGAGCGTACATTTTGGCAAGCGGTGTGCCGTCGATGACGTGCAAGAGGTGGAGCTTTAGCTGGTCGGGACGAAGCTCGGCGACACGTTTTGCGGACTCGAGCATCATGTCGGTGTCCTCGTGCGGCAGACCGTTTATTAAATGTATGCCTATGTTGATTTTTTTAGACGCACGGCGAAGCTTTTCAAAGCCCTCCACGAATTCGGTGAAGTTGTGACCTCGGTTTATAAGCGCGGCGGTGGTGTCGTGCGCCGTCTGAAGTCCAAGCTCAACTGTTAAAAACGTGCGCTCGGCGAGGTCTGCGAGATATTTGCACACGTCGTCGGGCAAGCAGTCCGCGCGTGTTGCGACACTGATGCCGACGGTTTCGGGGAGTGTGAGCGCGGCTTCGAATTTTTCACGCAGTATTTCCACGGGCGCGTACGTGTTGGTGAACGCTTGAAAATAGGCGATGCCGAGAGGGTGTGTCCATTTTTCGGAGAGCTTTTCGTAAGCTTTTTCAAGTTGAACGTCTATCGGTGTTGCGGCGTCTGCGCAGAAGTCGCCCGAGCCGCGCGCGGAGCAGTAGATACAGCCGCCGACACCACACGTGCCGTCGCGATTGGGGCAGGTGAAGCCCGCGTCAATAGGGAGCTTGGCGCATTTCGCGCCGAACTTTTGCCGAAGGAAATAGTCATATGAATGATAGCGCTTGTTTGAGTCGCTGTAGGGGAAGGGATTGGTTTCGGCTTGGGTTGGCATAGCGCACCTCCTTTAGTTTATGATACTATGATAACATAATAGATAGGAGTTTTCAAGCGGTATTTTATAAAATTTTCTTCAAACCCCTTGACAAAACGGCTCCTTTGTGGTATTATAATTGAGTACCGAATACGCGAGTGTAGTTCAATGGTAGAATTCCAGCCTTCCAAGCTGGTCGCGTGGGTTCGATTCCCATCACTCGCTCCAAAAAGAACTCGGAGAGCCAAGGCTCTCCGAGTTCTTTTTCGCGTTATGATAGGCGCGAGAAGTCCGCTTCGAGAATGCTTTGCATTCCTGTGGGAAATCGATTCCCATCACTCGCGCGAGTAAAACGAGAGGACCTTGTGTTCTCTCGTTTTTTATTGCGTGGCGTGTCGGAGGGGGAGAATTCTATTTTGTGACCTCGATAAACTCAATATGGTTGTATTTCGCCTTAAACTCGTCGCTAATTATATGGTCGGTTACGATTATATCTACATCATTTGCATCCATAACGACGCTCTTTGAATCTATATCTACCTTTGTGTGGTCTGCTAAATATATCACTTTCTTTGAGTTTTGCGCCATTACGTTAAGGATAAGATTATATCTTCCGCCTCCGCCGATTTCTCCGTTTGAGGAGATGCTGTGCGTTGAAAAGAAGAACTTGTCCGCTTTATAGCACATCGCGTTTTTGACGCACAGATCACCGCCGAGCATTGCGGGCGGCTCGTACATCTCTCCGCCAAGACAGATGATTTTTATATTTGAAAAATTACTCATTTGTGCGACGATTGCTATATTGCTCGTTATTACCGTAATATCCTTTTTGCCTATGAGATACGGTACCATAAATTCCGTCGTGGACGAGGCGTCTATGAAAATAACATCCCCGTCGCGGACAAGCTCTGCCGCCGCCTTGCATATATGCTTCTTCTCGCTTTTCATCTTATGGTATCTGAATATAAGCGGAATGCCCTTTTTCTCTACAAGCTCAACGCCGCCGTAGCTGCGTTTTATGAGGTTTTGCTTCGCCATAAAGTTGAGATCGCGGTTTACGGTGGCTTTACTGTAGCCAAGCGTATCGCAAAGATATTTTACGTCAACGTACGTTTTTTCGCGGAGGATCTCGAGTATTTTATCCGTGCGCTCCTTTTGATACATAGCCTATTTCACTCCTTACGGTGTCGTGAGACTTTTTGAGATTTTCTCTTTTTTATGAACCTACTTGACATTTTCACGAGCGTGTAATACTATTATACAGTATAATGCAGGAAAATTCAAGGGGGATTTATATAGTGAATAACGAAAAAAAGTCCGAGCTTAATAAAGCGGTGCAGGTTGGCACAGTCTGCGTGGGCGCGTATATGGTCAGATACTATATGAAGAATATACTTAGCGTCGTATCTCCCGAAATGCAAAGAGATGCGCTTTACTCCAAGGAAACGCTTGGCATTCTCACCTCGGCGTACACGGTTGCCTATGCGATAGGACAGCTTCTCAACGGTTCGATCGGCGACATTGTGAAACCGAAGCTTATGATAACGATTGGCATGGCAATATGCGGCATTTCGAGCATATGCTTTTCATTTACCGCAGTACCGATAATACAAATTCTGCTTTTTGCTCTGATGGGCTTTTCGCTGTCTATGCTCCGCGGTCCGCTTGTGAAAACGATTTCGGAAAACACAAGTGCAAAGCATTCGCGCGTTATTTGCACGTTTTTTTCTTTTTCAAGCTTTGCGGGACCGCTTATTGCAAGTCTTATTTCGATGTTCTTCGATTGGAAAACGACCTTCATAGTTGCCGGCGGTATTGCGCTTTTGTTATGCGTGCTCGTGTATTTGGTATTTACCGTGTTCGAGCGAAAGGGAAGAATTACGTACAATTTACATTCCTCAGAGAAAAAGACAGGCGCATTTAAAAATGTTTTTAAGGTATTCACTCTGCGCGGCTTTGTGTTTTATACGTTAGTCGGAGCGTTGGCGGAAATTTCATCGACGTCGATAAACTTCTGGCTTCCGACGTACTATACGGAGCAGCTTCTCGTTAGCGACGCGAGCGCAAAGATCATTTATACCGTGACGTCGTTCGTAAAAGCGGCGGTGCCGTTCTTTACGCTTTTTCTGTTTGGGTTATTCAAAGAAAAGGACGTTAAAATGATACGAATTATGTACGCTTTGGCGGCGCTTTTTTTCGGCGGTACGCTGTTTACCCTTGAGCTGACCTATTTGAATATATTACTGCTGCTTTTGGCGCAGGTGTCGATCGGCGTTACATCCTCTCTGCTTTGGAGCATTTACATCCCATCGCAGAGAGAAAGCGGTATGGTTTCAACCGTAAACGGCGTGCTCGATTTTTCGGGCTACGTTTTCGCCTCGGTAGCCAACGTCGTCTTCTCGCACGCGATAGGCGGACTCGGCTGGAGCGGCATTATTTCGGTGTGGATGCTTTTGGCGATAGGCGGACTTGTTGTAGCTGTCTTTACGAAGCATCGTGATAAGGCAGGGTAATTTTATATGAGAAAACGAGAGGTTGCGCCCTCTCGTTTTTTATTTTGCGGTCGTTTCAAGTATGCATTTACGATACGCTCCCGGTGTCATACCAGAGTACTTTTTGAACACCGCATTAAAATAGTATTCGCTGCTGAAATTCATCATATCACTTATCTCACGAAGCGAGAGATTGCGCTCCGCGAGCAATTTTTCAATGTGCAGACAGCGCTCTTTTCGTATATATTCCGTTACCGTTACGCCGTCGCTTTTTTTAAAAATGCGCGTGAGCTGTTTTTCGCTGATACAGCAGTAGGATGCCACCTCCGAAAGCGTTACCGGACGAAGGACGTTGTCACGCACGTATTGCTTGGCAAGCAGGAGGCGCGTATCCTCGTCGCGTACGGGGCGGCTTTCGCTCTCGCCGATGCCGATAAGCTGCAATATGCGAAGCACACATTCGAGTGCGCGCCCCTCGATGATCGCATCTGAATACGGCTTGACGTCACGGCGCTCGCGCTCAATAGTTTTTATGCTCTCGCGTACGGCATCGGGTATCCTCGCCAGAAAATAACCGTCGATGCTCTCACACGCACGCGCAAGGTGACTACCTTCGACAGTGCTAAAGGTAATAGCATATTTCTCGGTTTCGTCGTCCTCATCTTTGGCGATATGTGTGATAAGCGGTGACAGCACGAGAATTTCGCTTGCGTTCACGGTAACGGTTTTGCCGCCGATTTCGTATTCCTGATATCCTCGCTCGATTATATGTATCTCAAAACCCGTGTGATGATGTCCTTTTCTTGTGACAGACACGCGGTCAGCCCTGTAG
The DNA here is from genome assembly GCA_045534235.1 of Candidatus Flemingiibacterium sp. Lineage (GTDB taxonomy): Bacteria > Bacillota > Clostridia > Oscillospirales > CAG-272 > Flemingiibacterium. The sequence continues at coordinate 7,751 of JAZSJI010000180.1, forward strand.
GAAAGATGCTTTAAGTAGCACCGCTCGATTCCATAGTCACAAAGGCGCGTACTGTGCTTATCATTTGACTGTTTGTATAAGATCTCCACCTGATCACCTCCGCCTAACCCGTTCTGCTTTTATTATATCACATATTATAAAACTTGCAATAGCATGTCCGAAATTTATAAAAAATTGTCCCTTCGCTGCATTGAATGAACGGTATATAGGTGATATAATTTAGTTAAAAACAACGGAGGTTACGATTATGGACATTTTTCCCACGATGATAACGCCCTACAATACGGACGGCAGCATTGACTACGACACAGCAAGAAAGTACGTTGATTGGTACTTTGAAAATGGAATGAACGGTATTTTTTCAGTTTGTCAGTCGAGCGAGATATTCTATCTCACACTCGAGGAGAGAGTTGAGCTCAACCGCGTCGTTTACGAGCGTGCGAAGGAGCTTGAGCGTGAGAGCGGCAAGCCGTTTACCGTTGTTTCTTCGGGGCATGTTTCCTATACACTCAAAGAGCAAGCGTGCGAGCTTAACGCTATCTGGGAGTCGGGTACTGACGCACTTATACTTATCACCAATCGCCTTGATCCCAATAACGAGGGCGACGAGGTGTGGATTGAAAACTGCAAGAAGCTCATATCGATGCTTCCGCCCGAGGCAAAGCTCGGTGTTTACGAGTGCCCGCATCCCTACAAGCGTCTTATGACCCCAAAACTGTTCGATTTCTGCCTTTCTACCGGAAGATTTTACTATATGAAGGATACCTGCTGTGATGCTAAGGAGATCGCAAGGCGCGTAAAACAGCTCGAGGGCAGCGAGTTCAGACTTCTCAACGCAAATTGCCAGACGCTTCTTGAAACTATGCGAAGCGGTGCACACGGATACTGCGGTATAATGTGCAACTTCCACCCGAAGCTTTATGCGTGGCTTGGCGAGAACTTTGAAAAGGAGCCCGAGCGTGCAGATCTCGTACAGTCTGTAATCGGTACGTTCGGCTTTACCGAGGTTGGTCTTGCGTATCCGCTCACGGCGAAGTATCACATGAACCTTTGCGGCATTCCCACCAATAACATAGCTCGCCACAGAAAGAGCGGCGAGCTTACCGACTACGCTCGCGACTGTATGCGTCAGATGAAGCTTGCTACCGATACGCTCGAAAAACATCTTGGAATTTGAGAAAAAAGCCTCTCGCGTTTGCGAGAGGCTTATCATTTAATCGTTATTTTCGCGCTTGAACACACCGGGCGTTATGCCGCAGTGACGCTTGAAGAAGGATACGAAGGACGACTCGTTTTCAAAGCCGAGCATATATCCGATCTCTTTGATATTGTATCTGTCCTGCAAAAGCAGTATCTGTGCGTTTTTAACGCGTGATCGGGTTATGTATTCAAACACCGTGATTCCCGTGCTGTTTTTGAATATACGTCCGAGCTGTTTTGCACAAAGACAGCACTCCTTGGCAACGTCCTCCGTCGTCAGAACGCGGCTTAAGTTGTTGTCAATAAAACGCTTTGCGACCATAACGCGCGGGTCTATTTCTCTGTAATCCGTTTGCAAAATAGGCGTTCCGATCGCTTTGCAGACCGAGTAGATTATCTCAAGCACGCGGCCGCTTACGATGTTCGGCACGAAAATGTCCTTGCTCTCGCTGTGCTTTAGGATAAAGTTTACGTTGGGCGCAACGTCGTCGGGAATTTTAAATTTTATAGGCGCACCGTCGAGCGTTATCGGCGGCGGGAAGGATTCACTAAAGGAAAATGCGAGAGTCGCCTTGAGAAAATGCCCCGTAGATTTTATATAGCGGTGAGGCGTGTTGGGCGGGAGAAAGAGAGCGTAGCCTGCCTCAAGCTCGATTGTGTCGTTGCCGTGCTCGTAGTACGCCGTGCCGGCGAACATCAAAAACATCTCGTAAAATGAGTGAGTATGCACGTCAAGACAGATGCGTCCGTCCATATTCTCGTTCGTTATCGTGTCAAACCACATCATTTTCAGTTTAACGGGCCCCTCGAAGGCAGGGCGGTTCATACGGTAGAGCTCTTCCGCGCGGTTTGGCGTATATTCGGTTATCCTCATCTCGCACCGCCTCCTTTTTAATGTTGCTGATACTATTATACAAAAAAAATCACCGCTTGTCAAGAAAATGTCTGTAAATGGAAAAATTTTGTCCGTATATGAAATTGACAAAAAATATTACGTGTGGTACTCTTGTTTCGAGGTGATTTTTATGCTTAAAGGGAAAATATTAAATAAAGAAAAAACTGTCGGTATGTACGTTCAGCTCTCCGATATAAGCATTGCGCGCATAGCGGGACTTGCGGGTTACGACTTTGTTTGGGTTGACACCGAGCACAGCTATATGTCGCACGAAACGCTGCTCGGACACATAATGGCGCTTCGCTCTACAAATACGCCGATTATCGTACGTGTGCCGCAGGACGACCTATCTGCTACCAAGCACGTGCTTGAAATGGGTGTTGACGGTATCATATTCCCGATGGTGCGCACGGCAGAACAAGCGAACCGCGTTATTTCGTGGACGCTTTATCCGCCCGAGGGCGAGCGCGGCTTCGGTCCGATGAACGCCAACGACTACGGCTTTACACCGGCGTTCGAATACACGAAGAAAACGCGCGACGAGCTTTGCAGATTTATCCAGATAGAACACAAGGACGCTATTGATAACCTCGATGAGATAATGGAAAATCCGTACATCGACGGCTACATCTTTGGCCCGAACGACCTTTCCGGCTCGTACGGTATGCTTGGAGAATTCCTATCCGATAAAATAACGAACGTTATGAAGGAAGCTATAGATAAGCTCCACAAGAGGGGAAAATACGTCGCTATAGCATCGGGCGGCTACTCCGATGAGATCCTCACGCATTGGAGCAGCTTTGGCGTTGAGATGCTTTCGGGCGGAGCGGACTTTGATTTTCTGCGCGACTGTGCGATGAGAAACCGTCAGAATCTTGAGAGAATACATAAAAATTAAATATAAAATGGCAGAGCGCACGCTCTGCCGTTTATTTTATTTCCTGCTCGAGGTTTGAAAATTCGTCTGTTCCGAAAAATTCCGCCAGCGAAATGCCAAGACCGTCACACAGCATCTTTATGGTGACGATGCCGGGATTTTTACTTTTGCCGTAGAGTATATTCTTTATGGTAGACGGTGGTACGGCTGCTTCCATAGCAAGCTTGTGTATCGACATTTTCTTTTCTTCGCATAAAACGAGCAGTCTGTTTTTTACGGTCGTATACGTGTTCATACTGTACCTCCTATAATGTCTATAGGCTAATTATAGCCCATATGAGTCAAAAATATAGGCTATATATGATACAAGATACAAAGAGCTCTTACACGTCGGGAAAATAAAATTGGCTTGCGCTATACGCAAGCCAATACTTTAAAGTATTATACAGATAAGTCCGCCGCTACCCTCGTTGATGATGCGTCCGAGCGTTTCGGAAAGCTTCGCACGCGCATCCTCTGGCATATGTTCAAGCTTTGTGTGAAGCCCCTCGTTAATGAGCTGGTGGAGCGTTTTACCAAACATATTTGACTGCCATATCTTCGTCGGATCCTCCTCAAATTCGTGCAGCATATACTTGACAAGCTCCTCCGACTGCTGCTCCGTGCCCACTACCGGATTCAGCTCCGTCTCAATAGAGGCGCGGATCATATGAACGGACGGCGCCGATGCACGGAGACGTACCCCGTATCCGCCTGCCTGCCGGACGATCTCCGGCTCCTCCAGGGTAAGACTGTCCACATCCGGCATCACGATGCCGTAGCCGTTTTCATCAAGATCCCGTATGGCCTCGGCATATTTGTCATAGGTACGCTTCGCCTCTGTCAGATCGCGCAGAGCAGAAATCAGATCCCGCTCGCAGGTCATTTCAATGCCGG